>NZ_CP113918.1:311972-623944 GCF_029395495.1 Bifidobacterium sp. ESL0769
CGATATAATTCCGTAATTTCGGATGATTCTTACGCGCGTTGAAAGCAGGTACGGCATGGCTCTGATCGATCAATTCACCACCCAGTATGGACTGGTCAAAAAAATCGACGCATTCGGATATCTCGATTACCTGAAAAACCACGCCGATGAGCCGCGCAAGCACGGGCAGGTTGTGCTCGTCACCGCCGATACGCCGCTGAAGGCTTCGCGTGGCGAAGGAAAGACCACCACCACCATCGCGCTAATCGACGCGCTGCGTGCCCGTGGCATTGACGCGACCGCAGTACTGCGCCAGCCGAGCATGGGCATCACCGCGGCTGGCTCCAAGGGTGGCGCTTCGGGCGGTGGCAAATCCTCGCTTTCCCATCCCGAATTGATTGACTGGGGCCTGTGCGGCGAAATGGCTGCCATCGAGAACGCGCAGAACCTGCTGGTTTCCTTCGCAGAGAAGGCCATTGATGATGGCGTTATCGACACTATCCTCGTGCCGCGCGTCTCCGAAGTGCCGTCGCGCTCGCTGCGTCAGATTGCCGTCGACCGTGGTAAGGGCAATGTGCCCGAGCGCGTCGTGCTGACCCCGACCTGCGAGCTGATGCAGATTGTCGTACTTTCCCATTCCATGGACGAGATTGCCGAGCGTGTCTCGAAGATGGTCGCTGGCACCAAGGATGGCAACCCTGTCGCTTTCGGCGATTTCATTGACCTTTGGCGCATCACCGGCATCCTCGGCGATGCGGTGAAGCCGGCGCAGACCGAGACCGTCAACGGTTCGCCGGTCTATGTGCACTGCGGCCCGTTCGCCAACGTGTCGCTGGGCATCCCGAGCCTGATTTCCGTGGAGATGGCCTGCGCGCTGCACGACGTCGTGGTGGTCGAAGCCGGATACGGCGCCGATGCCGGTGCCCAGAAATGGCTCGACATCGCCTGTCGCGAGTACGGCGCCGAATGGCCGGCCGCCGCCGTGGTGGTCACCCGTGCTTCGACCTGGCGCGACGACCCGAAGTTGGCCTGGCGTTACCCGTTCCATGTTCATCGTCTCGAAAACCTTGGTATTCCGACCTTCCCGCTGGTCAATCTCTGGGACGGCGAGGACGACCAGATCGATTCCCTGCGTGACACCGCGAAATCATTGGACTTCCGCAACCCGATTATCGGCAACCTCTTCCGTGACGGCGGCGAGGCTTTGGCTCCGCAGCTTGACGCGTTCGTGGAGGCACTTGACGATGCGAATAACGCCGACAATGCCAACGCGACCAATGCTCCTGCCGATTCCGACGATCCGGAAGCCGCCGACAACCGCGCCAGCCACAAGGGCATGGGCCTGGTCGAAGACGTGAAGTGGATTGCTGACAACGCGTACGGCGTTCCGGCCGACCGCGTGCTGACCAAACTCGGTTTCGCCGAGTCCCTGGCCGCTGCGACCGATTTGTGCAACGGTGTCGGAACGAGTATTGATGACCTCGCCGTGGTGGCGGTGAAGTCCCCGGCCACGATGACCGACGATGATTCTGCTGCCACCGACGAGCGCACAGTAACGCTTAAGAAAGTCGAGCCGCACCTTGGCGCCGGTGTGGTGCAGGTCAACCTCACCACATCGCTCACTACCCCGATGCCCAAGATCGTCTGAGGATGCCGTATGGCTGAAGACGACAAGGGCGACGAGAGCGATACCCACGGTGGAGTCGACAGCACCCAGCTGAGTACTGACCAGCGTGCGGCCATTTCCGGCCTTGCCAAAGACAATGTCTATGTCAAACAGTCCAAGTGGACCACGTTCCGTGAGCTCCCCGCCGGCCAAAAAGGGACGTATTTCGTCCAGAACTTTCTGCTGGGCACGGTCGTGGTTGTCGTCGCTCTCGTTATCGTCATTTCGCTGGTGGTCACGTATCTGACCAAGCCGCCCACGCCGGTTTTCACGCTGGAAGCGGTGAATATGCACCAGGATTCCGAGCAGATCAGTGCGTTGAAAGACGGATTCGTCAAATATGATAACGTCAAGGACGCGCGTCGAGTGAGCTTTGGCAGCAGCCTCAACATCGGCAAAAACAGTTACACCGATGATTCCCCGAAAATCATGACTCAGGTTGCGGCCGGTCAGATTAACGCCATGGCCTCTGACAAAAAGACGATAGCAACGCTGAACAAACGCGGCCTTGTCAACAAGCCCTCAGAAGTGCTCGCAGGCTCGGAGCTCAAGCGGTACTTGGATATGGGCGTTCTGGTTGACGCGAAAGGTAATCCGGCCACGAGTGCAAAAGACGCCATCGCCTTCGATCTTTCCCGTTCGCAGACCTGGAAGGCCAAGGGTCTGCCGAGCGATGCGCTGTTTGGTTTCAGCAACGTCAAGAGCGGCAAGGATCATCCTCGCGCCTTCGTGCGCTATCTGGATTTCAAATAAAGCGGTGTTGAAAATTATCGGCGCCTAAGCTGCGGAAGCCGAAATGGATGTTGGCCAACAGCGACAACAAAAGGCGACAAACAGACCAATGAAAATTCTTGGTTTGTTTATCGCCTTTTAATAATTACTATAAGGTGCTGTTCGTTGCTATTTAGCGCCGCGGCAGACAGAAATCAGAAGTTGCCGCCGTTCCAGCCCCAGTCGCCGGTAGCCGTATAGCGGATGTAGGTGCGGTCTTCTGGCACGCCGAGTTCGTCGTGAAGCGCGGTCATGATTTGCTTCGTCATCGACTCCCAGACGGAGCGGTCGATGCTGCCGGGCGCGCCCATGACATTGACCTCGACATAGGCCGCCGGCTTGGCGTCGGTGCCGCCGAAGTAAATCGGCATATTGTCCTCGAACGGGCACATCAGCCAGCTCTCGGTCTTGCCGGGAACGGCGGTGATGGCCTTGCCGTACGCGGCCTTGAGCGCCTCGCGCTGCGCCTGCGTGGTGGAAACGGAAACGTGGGTATGGATGACTGGCATGATAGTTCCTTGCGTTTTGCGGTGAATCGTTATCGTCACTGATATTTTATGACAAGCGTTGTGTATAGCACCACGTTGATTCCATTTCTGGCCTGCTGGTTGCTTGCGTTCGTGATGCTCGCGTCTGTTCTGGTGTTGTGTCCGCAATCCGGCATTCTGTTCGCCGCATTCGTGTCTCGGTTTCTTTCCGTTTGCAATCGATGAATGCGTTTGTATGTCAGCTCGTCAGTGCCTTAATGTGGCGGTGGTGCGCAGATTATCGGGGTATTTGGTGCAGAGTATGCCCGCTAGGGCCCTTATCGCTTCAGTTGTGCGTACATTAAGAATGTTGACACAAAGCGGTATGACGCGATGTATTAAAAAGTATCAATACATGATACCTAAGGATTTTAAAGCCAATCGCAACGCGCGAATGTGGTTGACGAAATATGAGGGGAAGGAACGGCAAACGATGAGCGGTAGGCAAGCCCAGGAACCGAGTAGCAGCGTAGCGACGGCCCCCGGGAAACTGTATATCGCTGGTGAATATGCCGTGGTCGAGCACGGCCATCCCGCGATTCTCATCGCTGTCAATCGACTTTTGACCGCCCGCATCACCGAGCATGACGCCACTTCCGCGGTCGCTCAACTCCAGTCTTTCGGCGTCGATCCGGTCGGCCGTATCCATTCCGCAGGCCATCCCGAGGCATCGGTTACCTGGCGACGTCGCGCGGGACGTGCGGTGCCTGACGTGGAGCAGCCGGGCGCGGCGTTCGTGCTTTCCGTCATCCACGCGGTCGAGGAATTGGCGCAGCAGCAGGGCAGAGCCCTCAAAATCTACGATGTCAATATCGAAAGCGAACTTGACGATGCTTCCGGCCGCAAGTATGGCCTCGGCTCGTCTGCAGCGGTGACTGTGGCCATGATGAAGGCGCTCACTGCGTTTTACGGCCTCGAACTTGACCCGATTCAGCAGTACAAACTCGCGTTCGTTTCGGCAAGCCGCGCCCAGAAGGTCGGCTCCGGAGGAGACCTGGCGGCAAGCCTGTTCGGCGGCTGTATCCGTTTCACGGCTGTCGACCGGCAGTGGGTTACCAATCGTTTGCAGGACACCGCGCTGAGCGATTTGATCGACATGCCATGGCCGGGGCTGAGCATTGCACGGCTTCGTGCATTTGAGCCCGACAGCAGCTTGCGTCTGATGGTTGGATGGACCGGTAATCCCGCGTCCACGCCTTCGCTCGTCGGCCACGTCCAGCAGCAGAGCGCCGCCGAACACGAGCGGACGTATCAGGACTTTTTGAGCGGTAGCGATGCCTGCGTCGACGCGTTGGCTTCGGCGTTGATTCGCAACGACGAACAGGCCGTCATTGCATGCGTGCGCGAGGCCCGAAAGCTGTTGCAAACTCTTTCTTCGTTTACCGGTGTGACCATCGAAACCCCAGCCTTGCGTGCTCTGGTCGAGGTCGCGGAAAATCATGGAGCAGCAGCGAAAAGCTCCGGTGCGGGTGGCGGCGACTGTGGCATCGCGATTGCCGGACCGAGTGCCGATTGCGCTGCCATCACACGTGGCTGGCAGGAGAAGAGCATCGTTCCGCTGAATCTTTCGGTGCATGCCCCGCAAGTCGAGCTCACCGATTGGGCGGGTGGTGTTTCCGCCGGTATGTCTGGTGGAATTGCTGGAAGCGCTCGTGCAGAAGAAAATTTTTTCGAAAGGACCGGCGGTAGTGAAGGCTCTGGAGTCGGTGGTATCGCAGGTGTTGCCGGTATAGCTGATATTGCTGGTGTCTCACGTGGTGTCGATGGCGTCAGCGGTGCAGGCGCCGGAGGTGCTAACGGTACTTTTGGTGTTAACGGTGTCACAGGTGCCGCTGGAGCTGGAATTGCCGGTAATAGCGGTGCCGGCATCGCCAGTTCCGGGATGTCGAATATGTCGGCTCCGAACGTATCGGCAGGTCATGTACTTGGCCTAAATTCGCAGTTCCCTGCTGCCGGGACGAACCGCAAAGACGACCACGTTCGTCTCGCGCTCGCTGAACATGCGGATATGCAGCGTAATGCATTTGATGATATTGCGTTCGTTCATCACAGCCTGGGCAGTGTTGACGTCAACGACGTTGATATGACCACGCAGGTTTGCGGTGCAACGTGGGACGTGCCGTTTTATATCAACGCGATGACCGGTGGATCGGCCAAAACCGGCGCAATCAACGCTTCATTCGCGCGCGTCGCCGCCGCGACCGGCTTAGCTATGGCCTCCGGTTCGCAGCACGCAGCCATTCGCGACTCGAAACTCGAGCCGACGTTCACCACGATTCGTGAGTATGACCCGTCTGGTTTCGTCTTTGCCAACGTCGGGCTTTCCGTGAGTGTCGAGCAGGCCTTGCATGCCGTCAAGATGATTCATGCCGACGCCCTTCAGATTCATATCAACGCTGCCCAAGAGCTCGTGATGCCGGAAGGCTCGCGCGATTTCGACGCGTGGCCAGAGCGTATAGCAGCGATCGTGAAGGCTTCGCCGGTGCCAGTGATGGTCAAGGAAGTCGGCTTCGGCATGAGTGCGCGAACCGTGCGGCAACTGGCTGAGCTCGGCGTGTGCACTGTCGATGTCAGCGGCCGCGGTGGCACTGATTTTGCCCGTATCGAAAACGCTCGACGACAGGCTCATGAATACGGCTATATGGCCGGCTGGGGCCAGTCCACGGCGTTGTGTCTGCTTGCGTTGTTGCCGAATAAATGTAATGCACTAAATAATGATAGTGCTAGTGAATTCTCCTCAAATTCCGGTAACGTTACAACCGATGCCAACTTACCCGCCAATGGCACGAATAAGACCGGGAACAAAGTGATTGGTTGCGGCGAAACCAACGTGGCCGTGCTGGCTTCGGGCGGCGTGCGCAATCCGCTCGACGTAGTGAAGGCGCTCGCACTGGGTGCTAAAGCCGTCGGCATTTCCGGCCACTTCCTGCAGGTGTTGAACGCCTCTGGCGAAGACGGCCTGATCGCCGAAATCAACAGCTGGAAGAGTCAGGTCCGCTCGCTGATGGCCTTGCTCGGCGCGAAAACCGTCGTCGACTTGCGCCGCACAGACCTGTTGGTCACCGGCAAAACCGCCGAAGAAGCCCGTTTACTTGGTGTCGACCTGTCGACGCTTGCGAAACGTTGCTGAGTAATCGGTGTCTGTCGCCGTTCGCTAAACATCGTTGAATAATCGTTGATTTGACTGCTCTGACGAAGCATCGCAGAAACCACGTCGAGGAAATGCCCTTGCACAAATCCCGCTTGCGGACTTCAATGGAATCATGTTTCCTGACTTTTTGAGTGAAGATGCCGAAACCGTGGCGAAAGGGCTGCTCGGCTGCACGTTGACGCGCGTCATCGACGGCGAGACGCTGACGGTGCGCATCGTGGAAACCGAAGCCTACGATGAGCTTGACCCCGCGAGCCACACCTTCCACGGCAAAAGTGAACGCAACCGTGCGATGTTCGGCCCGTCCGGCCATGCCTACATTTACCTGATTTACGGCATGAATCTGTGTATGAACGTCACCGCGTTCGAGGAGGGCTTCGGTGCGGGTGCGCTGATTCGTGCCGCCGAACCGATGGATACGCGAACCGTTGAAATTATCGAAAAACGCCGTGGCGGTCGCCGTATCAAAGATTGTTTGAATGGTCCAGGCAAGATATGCAAGTCGCTGGGCATCACGATGGATCTCTATGGTCATAATCTGCGCAAGCCGCCGCTGAGCCTCGAAACCGGTTCGTTGCGCCCCGGCGAACGTATCGAAGCCACGCAACGCATCGGCATCAGCAAGGCTAAAGACCGCCCACGCCGTTTCATCATTGCCGGCAATCCGTATCTCTCGCGGTAAGGCTGGCAGGCTGGGTCTGACATGTCGGATTCTGCTGATTTTCGCTCGGTGTATTGCTGCCGTCAAACAAATGTTCAAGAGAGGCAAAGCGCGTTTTCCGCGCACCAATGCATAGTGCTGTCGTCGCACCGATCTTCATGGTTCGTTGGACGCTGTGTGCCGGCAACAATATGTCGCTGCGTGTATCTCGAGTTCCGTCGCATAATGGTCCGGGCGGTTTGTCGGCTGATCGGTTGCCGTGAAATACCGGCTTATGCCAACACGATGATGATGACGATGATGTTCATTAGGCTTGTGACGGCTTCGATGATGCCGATGTGCATGGGCTGCATGCGTTTGTGTCGTAGCGGGAAGATTGTGGCCCGCATTAGCAGAATGACCGCAGGAATTCCCCAAAGCAAAGCCGATGCAATGGCACCACGTGGCAGGGCGAGCCCGCCTACGTCTTGCAGGAGCAGAGGAGTTGCGAAAGCGAGGGCGATAAGCATAACGTGATAACTGGCGGAAAGTGCGTAATATCCGATATGCCCGTGTTTGCGAATCATTGTTTTGACGAAGAGCACGGTTGCGTATTCGCTTAGAATGAAGGCAAATGCGGCGACGACGCCGGTTTTCGGCAGCAACGGCGAAGCGAGATAGTATTCGGTCGTGTTTGCCGGGGCAACAGATCTGAGCGATAGTTTTGAGGTGAAGCTATCTGTTGCGATGATAGGCGTGAAAAAGCGCGAACCCAGTGACACGGCCAATAGACTCATGGTTCCGGCGGCGATGACCGCGACAGCGTTGCCCCATAATGAGCGTTCCTGATGCAGCCAGGCCGAGAGGAACGAGAGGGTGGCCAAAACGAGGTAGGCCGGAAGCCACCAGATCAGTCTCGGCGCGAATACGAAAACCGGGATTCCGACGATGGCGGTGGCAATGAAGTAAGTCGTGACCGGGGCGATGTAGGCGTCCGAATGGCGTCCTGTTTCCGTGGTCTTCCTGGAAGCCGTATGATCCAAGTTGTCTTCAGATGCCCCTGATGTCGTCGAATTCGATGTTTTCGCTTTGTTGGGCTTGCCGGTTTCGGCCTGATGTCTCTGCACGGAGTCGCGTTCGTGTGAGCGAACGCCGAGCCATCGGGACGCGCTGAATTGTAGGCAATAGCACAATGTCCAAGCCGCAAGCAGCCAAATATTGCGCCATGAGATTCCGCCGATGAATATTCCTCCGAGCGTAGGGAAGAGCGCCATGGTCCAAGCTCCCGGCTGGTTCGGCAGCCAGATTCCACTGTGTTGGTTTTTGCGAGGGTTGCGAGACCGCGCACCGGCGGCATTACCTGTTTCCCTCCTATTCTCATTTTTTGCGACTAATATACCGGTTTTTGTCTCATTCATATCTTTAGGTTATGCTCTGGTATCTATTTATTCTTTCTTCTCGATAATGTTGTCGATAATCCCCTCAAACGCAAAAAGAAACGGTGTCATGTTTTACGCATGACACCGTTTCATCAATCTCGCAGTAGAAAATCACGATAAGGGATTCTCTACTGTCGATTTCTACTTATCCGCATAGATCTTCTTGTTGAAGATAAGGAAGACGGCAAGGCCGACGATAGTCGCAATCGAAGCCACGAGGAACAGGTTCCCGTAGTTTGCTGCGGAGCCGGTCAGACCAGCGAGGCTGAAACCGGTCATGGGCTTCGACGTCATCAGTCCGCCAATGATGGCGATGCCGATTGAGCCGGCGACGTTCATCGCCAGATCGTTCATGCCCACGCCACGTCCGGATTCGTCCTTGGTCAGCGTGCCCAGCACGGTGTCGACCACTGGGGAATAAAGCAGGCCGACGCCCGCATAGTAGAGGCAACCGGCGGCCGCAAGGGCACCGGGGCTTACCTTGACGCAGAACGAGGCGATGATCAGGCCGGCAAGCTGCAGGCAGGCAGCGGTGATGATGCCCGTCTTCTTGCCGATCTTGTCGATGATCCAACCGGAGCAGGTGCCGAAGATGGCCGCCACGATGAAGGCCCATACGATGTAGAGCGAGACGGTCTGCGTGCCGAGATGATAGATCTCACTGCCGATTGCGTTGAAAATCGGGGAGAAGGAATAGTTCGGCAGGTAGAAGAGCAGGATGAGGCTGATGGCCATAATCCAGCGCTTGTTGTGGAAGAAGTCCGGGGTGATGAACGGGTTCTTCGCCTTGTGAATGTAAACGGCGAAGACAACGTAGAGCGCTGCGGAGACCAGGAGCATCCACCATGCACTGTAGGAGAAGAAGAGGGTCAAGAACGCCGTAGCGGTACCGAAAATCACGAAGCCCCAGACGTCGACGCTCTCGCCGGTGCCCGACTTGTTGGGCAGGTTGTGCAGCAGCAGCGGCAGGAAGAGGACGGTGACGATTGGGATCAGGAAGAGGTACTGCCAGTGGATGGAAGTCAGCCAGCCTGCGGCGAAGACGCCGATGGCGGCGGAGACCTGATAGCCTGCGGTGAAGATACCGAAGAAGATGACCTTCAACGAATCCTTGAGGTACTTGCTGGCCACTACGAGGTAGACGGATCCTGCGACCTGTTCGCCTGCGGTCTGAATCACGCGCGCGATGATCACGGTCCAGATATTGGCCTTGAACCAGAAGTTTGCGACGAAGCCGAAAACGGAGCCCGCCAGCAGCAGTGTGATACCGACGATCACAAGCTTCTTCAGGGAGACGAAGTCACCGAGTGAGCCGTAGACGAAGCAGACGATGCCGAGCACGATGCTGGGCAGTGCTGTAATCAGCGAAGCCTGCGCCGGAGCGCCCACGTCCTTGCCCACCTGAGTGAAGACCAGATTGAATCCCTGCAAGCACAGTGTGCCGAGGATGAAGGTGATCAGCAGCGGGATGAGGGCCTTGACCGCCATGTCACTGGTGATTTCCGGCTCATTACCTTTCGCTGTTGGATTTTGAGGGCTTACTGTGCCCTCTTTGGTTGATTCTGCCATATTTTTCCGTCCTTGGAAGATTCGTTTGATTTACTTACTTGGCTGCAGCTGCAACGTTGCCGATGCGGGTCATGAATTCATGCAGGAAGCGTTCCTTGTCGACGCCGACGGCGACCTTCATGGTCTTGTTCGGGTCGTTCAAGCGGTCGTTGTCGCCGATGGTGCGTCCGCGCAGTTCGCCCTCGGTGTCCACCTTCATATTGATTGGAAGCGTGGTGACCAGCGTCGGGTCGATGGCGACCGCGGCGGCCAGCGGGTCGTGCAGACCGCATCCGTTGAGGTTCGGGGAAGTGGTCTCATAGGCCTTGATATAGAAATCGACCATATCGGCGAGGAACTTCGCCGCAGGGGTTCCGATTTCGCGCCACTGCTGGGAATCCTTATAGGTCATAAGGGTTTGCAGCGTCACGTCGAGGCCGACCATGGTCACCGGCGCGCCGGAACGGAAGAGCATGTCGCAGGCCTCGGGGTCTTGCGAGATGTTGGCCTCAGCGCAGGGGCTGACGTTGCCGCAAACGGTCAGCGCGCCGCCCATGATGACGATGTTGCCGATTTCGTCCTTGATTTCCGGAGCTTTCTTAAGTGCCGTGGCAATGTTGGTCTCCGCGCCGGTGGGCACGAAGGTAAGGTCTTTGCCATACTTCTTCACCGATTCGATGATGAAATCAGCCGCGCTTTCCGTCTCCGCTTTGCGAGGAGAGTCGGGGATCTCGACGTCGCCGATGCCATTCTTGCCATGGATGAAGGCCGAGACTTCGGAAACGGCGAACGAATCCGATTTCAGGGCGTGACTTTCGCCGCGATACACCGGCACTTCGGGATGACCGAGCAGATCGGTGATGGCCAGGTCGTTGCGGATGCCTTGGTCAACGAGCACGTTGCCGAACGTACTGGTGATGCCGATAAGCTCGACTTCAGGACTTCCCAATACGTAGGAGATGGCAAGGGTATCGTCGATACCGGTATCCAAATCGAGGATAATCTTTTTCTTCATAACTTCTGCCTTTCGCCTTTGCAGCATCTGATTTGAGATGTTACTCAACAGTGACAATCAACAACAATCAGACAGCGCCGTTGCAGGTGTTGTTTTATCGTATCGATAAAACGCTTTATCAATACTGCTATCCATGATAAAGCGTTTAATTTAATGAGTCAAATCGAGACGGATTCCTTGTTAGATAAATGGTTGTCTCCGATTTTTATAATCATAATACGTTCATCGGCTTGAAGGCGTTTAATTGCAAGGAAACGTAAGACGGTGTTTCTCCATTTACGATATCTAAAGTTCCGATATCGTCGCCCGGTTGACGAGTGTTGGCCGGATGAATTGCTGCTTGGGCTGCGTAATCCACGGTCTGCGGCTCGATTCCGATCCCATATCCTTGATCCGCGAGGAAATGACGTCGTTGCAGGCGGCAGCCATGGCACTGATGTTCTGGTCAAGCGTGGTCAGGCGATGGTTGAAGCCCAACCGTTCCGAGATGTTGTCGTAGCCGATCACGGAGCAATCCTGTGGGCAGGAAAGGCCACGTTCCTCAAGACGCTGGATGAAGCCCAAGGCCATCAGGTCGTTGGTGCAGAAAACGGCGGTCGCGCCGGCGTCGATGATGTGGTCGGCGGCGTGGTAGCCCCCGGTATAGCGGTAGTTTCCGGAGCAGTTGAGATTCGGATCGAGTGGCAATCCGGCCTTTTCAAGAACGCTGGAAAAGCCGGCGACGCGTCTGTTCATGTTTCCAGTTCGGGCGTCTCCCGAGATACAGGCGATGCGTTTGTGCCCTTTTGAAAGCAGCGCTTGGGCCGCAAGCTGGCCGCCGACATAATTATCGGAGCCGACGGCATCGCACCAGTCATCACTGACAAGTCTGTCGGTGAGTACCACCGGGAAATCAAGGGTGCTGACGTCTTTTTTGAGTGTCTTGGAATTGTTCACCGACTCGCGGGAGGGAATGAGAAACAGTCCGTCAACGCCACGGGAAGCGAATTGTCGTAGCAATTTGTGCTCGGCGTGTTGCGAGTCGTCCGAATTCGCGATTAGCAGGGAGTAGCCGTTGCTGCTGCTCACGTCCTCTAGTTCCTTCGCCAAGGAGGCAAAGAACATGTTTTCGATATCGGGGATGAGCAGAGCCAGCAGCATCGATTTGTTGGTGGCAAGGCTGCGAGCCGCCTGGTTAGGCACGTAGCGCAGGCGTTTGGCCGTTTCGACGATGAGTCCGCGCTTTTTCTGCGACATACGGGTTGGTCGGTCGTTGAGAACCAGAGAAACCGCCGTAACCGAGACGTCGCAGGCTTTGGCGATGTCCTTCAATGTCGCTTTATGGTTCATGTCGCCCCGTCCCTGGATACCTCTGATGGTGATTGCCGATTGCCGGCTTCAACAAGTCTAGTCGTTAGCCGGTATGCCATAACCTTATTCCGGTTGGAACGTTGGCAAGGCAGAGCATGCCCAGATTTGACATATTTCGTCTTTTATGGTTATTATTCATTTTGATACGATAAAGCGCTTTATCTATCCGTAACAATGAAGATTGTTGGTTTGTATTTCATTTTTTATATATCTTCGTTAAATTGAGATTTAACGAAGATATTCGAAAGAATATATGGACCCTTTCTGTTGTTCAAGGAGGAATCAAATTATGAGTAAGAAATGGCTGGCTGGATTGCTTGCGCTAAGTACGTTGATGTTCAGCGGATGCGGTTCCGCGGGAGCTTCGGGCAAGCAGGAACAGCCTGATGCAAAGCCTGCGGAAGTGACTATTTACCTGACGCGACACGGCAAGACGATGTTCAATGAACTCAATAAGGTCCAGGGCTGGTCCGACACCCCTCTTACCAAAGACGGAGAGAAAGTCGCTGTGGATCTTGGCAAGGGGCTGAAAAAGCACGATGTCAAGTTCAATGCCGTTTATTCCAGTGATTTGAAGCGTGCGCACGACACTGCTTCGGCTGTGCTACAGGGGTCTGACCAGAAGGAGCCCATTAAAGAGCTGAAAGGTCTGCGCGAGGCATGTTCGGGCCAATTCGAGGGAGCGTCGCTGGACACCATCGGTGCCGAGCAAGCAAAATCAGCGGGTTTCCCCTCGTATGAGGCGTACGAGGCGGCCAAACGTCCTAAAACCGATGACCAATGGTCGTGGCTTGATGATGCACATTATTTTGCGGATAAGTCCGGCTATGCCGAAAGTTCGCAGACTGTTCGCAAGCGCATGCTACGCACGGTGAAGAAAATCGGGGCCGATCAGAGCAAGAATGGTGGTGGCAATGTTTTGGTCGTCAGTCATGGTATGGCCATCAACGTGATGCTTGCCGGTATGACAGACAAATACAAAAGCGCTCCCTTGGAGAATGCTAGCGTGACCAAGATCAAGTACAAGGATGGGAAGCTTCAGGTTCTCAGCATCGGTGACACTTCCTATCTCAAGGAAGGTGAAAAGCTTTAAAGCTAAGGGTCGATTTGAAGGTTTCCTACCTTCGTATAAAGCCCAACAATAGCAATGTGCCGGCCATCTGGATGATGACCGGCACGTTTGCGTATTTACCATATCGCTTTCGCGATTATCGTGTCGACACGATAATCGCGAATCAGTTTATTGCTTGGCTTGGCGCTTGAAGAAATCGCGAATTTGGTCTGCGTTGCCGTACGAGGCCTGGGCACCGTAACCGGTGGCGGCGTAGGCGGCCACGTACGAGGCCAGTGAAGCGGAGTCGCTTAGCGGGAAGTTAGAAGCCAGACCGGCCAGAAGCGTGCCCATGAAAGAGTCGCCGCAGCCGGTGGTGTCGACGGCGTCGATCTTGGCCGCGTCGACGTGGTATGTGCGATCATGGTCGAGCACCATAGCCCCGTTGCCGCCCAGAGTGACGACTGCTTGCCTGAAGCCGAAATCGTGCATGGTCTGGCCGATATAGTTCCAATCCATCCCCAGCCAGTCGCCGTTCTTGGGCTCGGCGATGTTGAGCAGCTGCGCCATCTCGTGTTCATTGACCAGCAGGATGTCCGAATATTTGATGAGTTCATCCGGAAGTTTGTCGGTGAAGGGGGAGTCGTTCAGAAGCACTTTGATGCCCGCGTCATGGCACATTTTCGCCGTAGCGGTGACGGTTTCGATCGGGCTTTCCAGGCACAGGCCGAGCACCGACGATTTCAGCAGCACGTCCTTCTGGCTTTCGATATAGTCGATGCTGACCGTGGCGTTGGAACCGGCCGAGTAGACGATGGTGTTCTCGCCGTTGCCGTCGACGGTGATCACGGTGGTGCCGCTGGCTCCGTTGGTGTGGCGGACGTGGGAGGTGTCGACGCCGGCGTTGTTGAGCTGTTCAAGCAGGAAATCCGCGTTTTTGTCGCTTCCCACGGCCCCGAACATATTGACGTTCGCGCCGATTCGTGCAGCGGCCGCAGCCTGGTTGCCGGATTTGCCGCCGGGCAGGATGCGCAACGGGCCTCCGGCGATGGTTTCACCCGGCTTCGGTAGACGCTTGGCGGTGACGGTATAATCCGCGTTCATCGACCCGACAATGCTGATTGATCCGGAAATGCCATCTAGCAGGGAAAGCGTCTTTGCGTTCATTTCATCCTCGATTGGTTCTTGGCTATTTGCAACGCACATTAAAATTAGTGCGTTATTACTAACTTGCTTATAAGATAAAACGCTTTATCAAAAAAGTCAAATTTTACGGAGGGCGTTGTCGAGGGTCACAAAGAATGAGCAGCTGGGATTGCCGCCAGTGTCATCGTCGTCAGGGATTTACCGTCGTGAATCCTCTACTAATGAGATTTAGCGGATAATTTGCGTCGGTAAATCGGGTGTTGTGCGTCGTAATTCCTCTACGAGTGGGCGTTAGTTCGTGATTTGCGACGCTGGATTAGACCTAAGCGTCGTGATTTCTCCATTAGTATTGTTCTGCAGGCTGGGTTGTTCGGAAGCTGAGTGCAGATGAGCAAGGTAAATTGTGGGTAACTCTTCCGAGTATGTGGATAGCTTCCTGCGACACGCCCGGGCCTGTGGATAAGTGATAGCGTTCGACCACAGTACCTTGTTTTCTCGCGGAATTTTGCCTGTTCGCCGTATGGTGACAATATGAGAAACCATCAAAAAGTCAACGCATTGATCGCGCAGGCGAAGCGAAAGAAACGCTGCTGTGTTTCATCAAACGCTGCTGAAAGCCGGGCGTTGTACCGTCGCAGTGTTGCCGGTGAACTTGTAAAACCATATCCAGGATTGTTTTTCCCCGCCAAGGATTGGAAGCAGCTTGATTGTCGCCATCGGACGTTGTATGTGGCGCGCGCCCTTCACCTCAAGTATCCAGATTGGGGGTTTGCCGCTTTCACTGCGGCTGTGATTTATGGCTTGGATTTACGCTTAAATCTTTATGATGGCATCGTATATGTGGCTGATAGTTCGAGCTCTTCAAACAGCCGATTGCTGCGCCGTGTTTCGATGCCGCATGCTGAAGTTTGCTATGTCGATGGAATCCCGGTGACTTCGGTCGCCAGAACACTCGTGGATTGTGGCCTGCGCTGTGCATTCAGGGATGCCTTGCCGCTTTATGACTCGGCTTTACGTGCTGGGTTGGTCTCTTTGGACGATATTGCCGCCGAACGGCAGACCCTGCGTCGTGGTCGGGCTTCGATAGATCGCCTGATTCGTTGCGCGGACGCCAAGAGCGAAAGTGGCGGCGAATCGTTCTGCAGGGCCACGATGATCGAGGAAGGATTTCCGATCCCGCAGCTTCAAGTAGAATATGCTAATGATGCTGGCTCAACGTATCGTGTCGATTTCCAGTACCGGTTACGCGGCGGGGAGGTTATTGTCGTCGAGTTTGATGGCATGGAGAAGTATGTCAATCCGTTGATGACCCATGGAGCTGCAATAGAGGAGGTTGTGCGTCAGGAGCAAGAGCGTGAACGATTCCTCTTTCATAGTGGCATCTCGCGGATAGTGCGTCTTACCTACCGCGATGTCGTGGGGCGTAGCGAACTGGTGCGTAAGCTGGCGGATGCCGGCGTTCCTTGTATGAAGTTGGCAGGTTAGGGCGAGAATCGATATCAACGGGGCGAGAAGTGGCCAAAATTAGCTAGCTGAGTTCTGGGATTGATTCCTAGTAGGTGGATTACGACGCTCAAGCATCATTTTGCGTCGCAAGTTCACTCTTAATGAAGATTAGTGGGCGATCTGCGACGATAAATCGTATTATAGCGTCGCAAATCACCCGACAGTGGGAGTTGATGGGTGATTCGCGACGCTAGAAGATGAGTTGGAGAGCTAGGAGGAATCGGAAAGGTAGACGGAAGGGTCTGCAGAGGAAGCGGAGACTGGCTATGGTTCAGTCGACAACGTCATGGTGAGCAGGAACGGGAAAGTCGGCGGGGAATCGATAGACCAAAGTGAGAGAAGAACTGTTACGCGTACATGTTGCGCGGGTGCATGTCTTCGGGCAGACCGTCCATCAGGCCAGAGACCGAACCGGACTCGAAGACCGAGCGGATACCAGCGGCCAGCAGCGGGGCGATGGAGAGCACGGTCATATTGGGAAGGCGCTTTTCTTCCGGCACCGGAACGGTATCCATCAGAACGATTTCACGTGCGCCGCAGTTCTTGAGCCGTTCGACGGCCGGGCCGGACAGAAGCCCGTGGGTGGCGACCAACGTCACCGATTTGGCGCCGGCCTCGCGCAGCGTGCGCACGGCCTCGCAAATCGTGCCGGCGGTATCGATCATGTCGTCGACCACCACGCAGTCGCGTTCGCGCACCTCGCCGATGATGCCGTGGGCCACGGCGTGGTTCGGGCGCGTGACGTCGCGGGTCTTATGAATAAAAGCAAGCGGCAGTCCGCCGAGCTTGGCGGCCCAGCGCTCGGAAACCTTGATACGTCCGGCATCGGGGGAGACGATGGTCGCGTTTTCAAGCGGCATCGAGTTCTTGACGTAATCGAGCAGTACTGGCATCGCGGTCAGATGGTCGACCGGCCCGTCGAAGAAGCCCTGCTCCTGTGAGGCATGCAGGTCGACGGTCATGATGCGGTCGGCACCGGCGGTCTGGAAAAGATCGAACATCAGGCGGGCAGTGATGGGCTCGCGGCCGAGGCCCTTCTTGTCCTGACGCGAATAGCCGAGGAACGGGGCGACGACGGTGATGGAACGGGCGGAGGCGCGCTTCAGCGCGTCGATCATCAGCAACTGCTCCATAATCCATTTGTTGATGGGATCGGTGTGCGATTGCAGCACGAAGACGTCCGCGCCTCGCACCGGTTCGGTATAGCGCACGTACATCTCGCCGTTCGCGAAGTCGTAAGCTGTGGTCTCCAGCGGCACAGTGCCCAGGCACTCGGCTGTGGCTCGAGCCTGCTCCGGATACGCTCGACCTGTCACCAGTGCCAGTCGTTTTTTGGGCTTTCCTTCGAGAATCGCCGACATATCTCGCCTTCCGCTTTATCATCCTGCGTCCGTATCACCAACCCGACATCGAAGATACCGGGCGCGGCGGAGCAAGGATGGATCACAAGAAACCTCTTCTAATATAGCGCCAACCCCGCGCAAATCGTCGAGAGGCGGGTTGCGCGGGGTCGCAACGAATTTTTGACGTAACTATGGATCATACCGAAGGCTTTTAGTGGAACGTCGGCATCCGTGGACGAGGCGCAGTCAGCTATTTTCTTTCTGGCCGCGTCTATAGTGTATTGCAAACGAAATCAAGGATTTGTCTGCAGGGCCAACAAATAGTTCAGATTTAGCCATTTTGCGGCTGTTGACAGTAGCTGATATCGGCAGTCGTGCTCGCCGCCGCGAACGGTTTCCGATATCAAAGCGGAAAATATGATTATTGGTTCGGTTGGCCGTTTTGCGGCGGAATCTGTCCTGTAGATTGAGAGCCCGGTTGCCGGTACTGCCGTTGCTGCCATGTATTCGGCTGTTGCCAGTTTGCGTCGGCGGCAGAATTACCGTCTTGCGTATTGGCTGGGGCCGCGGCAGAAACGCGATGCTCGGGATACGGATTGGGCATCCCCGGATTTCCCGTCGGCGGGTTTGCCGAATAGGGATTGGGACGGGCATAAGGATTCACTTGCGGCTGCCCATAATAGCCTGGTGCGCTACCTTGCATTGACGGTATCGCGTCAGTCGGAGCCATCCCCGGCCTGCCGTTCATCGCAGTCTGCATTCCATATTGTCCGTATGCGGTTTGCATCCGTCCGGCCTTAAGCAGAGCGATGAAGACGTCGGGATTGGTAAAAGGCTTACTGGTTTTGCCGGTGAAATTATTTTGTCTCCCATTTTCCGCGCCTACCAAGGCAGAGGACGGCTGCACCAGCCCTCCTTTGAGAATGCCCATCAGACCCGGCATCGATTTAATCATCGCAGGTCCTAGGCTCAGCGCCAGCGCTTCGATGGCAAACATCCACAACGCCCCGATAAGGGTATACCAAGGCTGCACGTCGTTGATATAGGTATAGCTGTCGCCGGAGAATTGATGGTACATCGCAAGGAGGTATGGGTCCTGCGGATGCGGTTGCGTCACTTTCATCGTCACGCAGCTCAGATTGATCGCCACTGCTGCCACGGCCCAGAAGATTGCGGCGATAGCCGGTGTCTGCCAGGTCTTGGCCCACCCGGCGTTCGCCCGATCCTGCAAAGACCGTGCCGAGGCCCGCAGCATGATGTAGGACGTGCTCAACAGGAACAGGACCAGCGGAAGCAGATAATTCAGGAACATGGTCGGTGGGTTATTCCGCATATACCGTTCTGGAGTGAGAGCAGAGAAGGCATACAACTTGTCGCTGCCGAAAAGCCCAGGGCCATATAGGGCAGATAGTCGTTGTGTCTTCGGCGAGGTTGGCGAAACGTACATCAAAATTCCGCCCAATGATCCCTCTTGCCACCCTGCCAATTGATTGCTTGGAATATTTCTGAGAAAGACCATTATCGGCGCGGTTCCGCAGTGGTATGAGATTGTGTACATGATGACATTCAGCACTTGCATGATGAGACTGTAGACGAAGAAAACGAGGGAATAGATGCCGAGCGCTTCAACGCCGGTTCGCACCGCCCCTCGTGCTCGATGAACCCATGCCCAGCAGGCAGAAAAGACATTGCCGTTTTCAAAGTAGCGCCGGCTAAGGGCGTATCCTATCAGCGCGCCGATTGCCGCGGTCAGCAACGGCATGACGAAAGTGACCCAAGTCAATGAACTATTGACAAGCGATAATGTAGATGTCTTCTCCGGGTCATTTAGGGGGAAGTACGGCAAAAGTATATGCAGTTCGTCGCTTCTGATTTCGCAGCGGATGGGGAAACACGCAGCCAGCAGAAGATAGATCAGCCCGACCCCGACGCCCACAATCACAGAGCTGGCCAATGGTTCCCATTTCTTTTGTGAAATGATGTGCCGCGAAACCATATACGCGCCAAAAGCCGTGCCAAACAACAGCGCCAGGCCAGGCAGTCCGAAGGTTCCTCTGGCAAAAACCGCGGCTTCCGGTGTGGACCCATGCAGCAATGAAATGGAATTGGCGCCGCCCGTCGCATTGGTAAGTATATTGACGAAGGTGGCGATAATGGAACCCGAGGTGAATTGGGTCGTGGAACCGCCTGCCGCTATGTTCGAGAACTGAGCGGCCATCATGTTTTTGGCTCTTTCTTGTCCCTGTGAGTACAAGTGAGCGTTGAGACAGACCAACGCAGTGATTAGGAGCGTGGCCAAAAGCGCCGCGGCAATGCCGATACCAAGCGAAACCAGCATGGCCTTGATGTTGGCGGCGCTCGCGAAACCAGCCGGCGTGCGTTTTACCGGTTTCGCGGCCTTGGCTGAGGTTCTATTCCGGTTAACGGCGGGTGTTTGCATGTATTGGTTCGGCGGCGCAGACGGATAAACGCTGTTTGCGTTGCCGATATTGGCGGGGCGATATTGGGTTCTGCCCTTCGGTTGGCCGGAAGGATATTGTAAAGTCGGAATTGGGCCCTGAATTGGTTGTGGGGACTGAGATGGAACCGAACCTTGAATCGGAGTCGGTGCCTGAGTCGAAGTTGGGGCTGGGATAGGTGTTGCGTTTTGCGACGAAGGCGCCAAGTCCGCAGCCGTCGTTGTTGTCACTGTCTTGCCGCAATTTGAACAGAACCGTGCGTCGGCAGGTAAAATCGCACCACAATACGGGCACTTCATACTTTCTCTTTTCTCTCAACATCGCGACAAAATCCAAAGATATCTCATTTTATCATCGAGTAATCTCAATCATATTATGATAGATAATGACCAAGGCTATAACAATGATAAGTCGCCCACAGCCCGTAATATAGAAAAGCTATGTCTGACGCGGGTTTGCGTCTTGATATGGCAACGCATACACACTCCTGTCGCGGAAAGACCGCGGCCGACTTTAGTCCGAAGGAGGTGGGTGATGTCTGCACACAAGTATGAACTGATGTTCATCGCCGATCCGGAGCTTGACGAAAGAGCCCTGAAGAAGCTGACCGATGAGTATATGGAAATCGTCACCAAAGAGGGCGGTTCCGTTTCCGACCCCGATATCTGGGGACGCCGCAAGCTTGCCTATGAAATCGATGGCAAGACCGAAGGCAACTACGTCGTGGTCAACTACAGCTGCGAGCCGGCAACGAACGATGAGCTGGACCGCGTCCTGAACCTGAACGAGTCCGTAATCCGCACGAAGATTCTTCGTAAGGATGTCAAGTAATTCCGTTTAGGAATATTAAATTTTAGTCTATTTGCTTTTTGCTTCATCGTTATCGACAAAAGCCAAAAGCTGGTGAGGAAGGCACGTCATGGCAGCAGGAGATACGGTCATCACGATTATCGGCAACCTTACGGCTGACCCGGAGCTGCGCACTATCGGCAGCGGGGCTTCGGTCGCGAGTTTTACCATCGCTTCTACGCCGCGAACCTATAACCGCAACACGAATCAGTGGGAGGACGGCAATGCCCTCTTCATGCGCTGCTCCGCGTGGCGGGATATGGCCGACCATTGCGCGTCCTCGCTTTCCAAGGGCATGCGCGTGATCGCCCAGGGCCGCCTGCAGCAGCGTTCGTACACCGCCAATGACGGTACGAACCGCACGGTTGTGGAGATGACGGTCGACGAGATCGGCCCGTCCCTGCGCTACGCCACCGCTCAGGTGCAGCGTCAGTCCTCTTCGAACGGCGGGTTCCAGGGTGGTTCCCGCAATAACGGAGGCTATAACGGCGGTGCCGGCAACAATGGCGGCGGTTATAACGGCGGTTACAATGCCGGCGGCAACGGCGGATACCAGGGTGGCGCAGGCTACTCGGGCGGTGCCTCGGCTGGGCAGTCCCAGCAGGGCGGCCAGTCCCAGGCTCCCGCGGCCGATCCGTGGGGCAGTTCCAGCAATTCCGGTGACGGGTTCTCGAGTTTCGGGGGCAGCTCCGATTTCGGCGGGGATTCCGACGAGCCGGAGTTCTAGCGACAGTCGCGAAAGCGCGAGAAGCAACAAGCAATAGACGTTTATAAGTGTTAAGGAGACATTGATATGTCACGTAAAAGGCCAAAACCACCAGTCAAGCCGTTCAAGAAAAAGCCGAACCCGCTGAAGGCTGCGAAGATTACCGAGATCGATTACAAGGACACTGCGCTGCTGCGTAAGTTCATCTCCGATCGTGGCAAGATCCGTTCGCGTCGCATCACCGGCGTGACCATCCAGGAACAGCGTGAGATTTCCCGCGCCATCAAGAACGCGCGCGAGATGGCTCTGCTGCCTTACGCCACCAACGGTCGCTGATAGGAGGATACGAACAATGGCTGAAACTAAGGTTATTCTTACCAAGTCCGTCTCCAACCTCGGTCACTCCGGTGACGTCGTCGAGGTCAAGCCCGGCTATGCACGCAACTATCTCATCCCGCAGGGCCTTGCTTTTGCTTGGAGCAAGGGCGCCGCAACGCAAATCGAAGCGATGAAGCGCGCGCGCCTGGCCAAGTCTGTGGCCACCCGTGAAGACGCCGTGGCCGCCAAGACCGCCATCGACGGCACCGTCGTCGAATTGAGCGCCAAGGTTTCCGAGTCCGGCAAGCTGTTCGGCGGCATCTCCGCCATGGACATCGCTTCCGCGCTGGAATCCAAGGCCGCCGTCGATCCGAAGGCGATCAAGGTCGAGACCATCAAGACCACCGGCGAGTTCCCCGCCACCGTGGCCCTGCATCCCGAAATCTCCGCGAACTTCACCGTGAAGGTCGTCGCCGAGTAACTCGGTTTGTGTTTATAACGGTTTAAAACCGTAAGCTTAAGCAGAAAAATCCCGCCACACGTCAATCGTGCAGGCGGGATTTTTCATCTTTGAAGCTATCGCAGTGGACGGCGTATACTAGATAAGTTGCGTGCTCGGGGGGTCGGAGCGCGCCAGCCATTGCCACACCCCTCAAGTGCCTGATATGGCAAAAGTATATTGAGGTTTACAACTTGCAAGAAGAACGTGTATCCACACAGACAAAACTATCCATCGCGGCAGCCGCCCTGCTTTCCTTCACCGGCATTCTGACCGAGACTTCGTTGAACGTCACTTTCCCGACGATGACACGGGAATTTGGTCTACCGCTTTCGACCATCCAGCTTTTGACTTCCGGCTACCTGCTGATGGTAACCATCGTGATGAGTACCTCTTCGTTCCTGCTCAAGCGTTTCGATGCGCGTTCGCTTTTCCGTTGCGCCGTCGTCGTGAGCATCGTCGGTACGATTCTGTGCTGCCTGCCGCTGAACTATTGGCTTCTGTTGCTCGGCCGCCTGCTTCAGGCCGCGGCCACGGGCATCTCCACACCTCTGATGATCAATGTCATCCTCGCGCTGGTGCCGGTCAGTAGGCGTGGCACTTACGTCGGCGTCGCCAACATGGTTACATCCTTCGCGCCTGCGCTCGGCCCCACTTACGGCGGGCTTATCAATTATTACTTCTCCTGGCGCGTCATCTTTATATTCACCTTGCCGCTGCTCGTCGTCGCCTGGATTCTGGGCGAAAGCAACCTGAGGCTCAAGGCCGAGGGGGCCAACGAATCCTTCGATGGCATCGGCCTGGTGCTGCTGAGCTTCTTCATGATTAGCTTCACCGAGATTTTCGACCAGTTCGGGGCCGGCGGCGGTTGGTCGTATAAGGTCGCCATCGCCATCTGTGCGGCAGTGGTTCTGCTCGGTCTCTTCATCTGGCGTTGCTTCACGTTCAAGTCTCCGCTGCTCAACCTGCGTCTTTTCAAGAAGCCGATTGTGAGCTTGCGCGGCGCGAACTATGCCATCCTCCAGTTCATTAATATCGGCAGCTCCTTCCTACTGCCGGTTTTCGCCGAGAACTTCCTCGGCATCGATTCGCTGGCCGCCGGCCTGATGCTCCTGCCGGGTTCGTTGCTTGGCGCTTTCATCGCCCCGTTCGTCGGCAAGCTCTATGACCGCCGCGGTCCGACGCTGGTCCTGTTGATTTCCAACATTTCGCTAATCATCGGCGCTACCGCGTTGTGGGTGATGACCGGCAAGGCGACGGTAGTGATTCTCACGCTGCTTTATATGTTCCTGCGTGCCGGTTTCAACTTTGGCTATGGCAATACGATGTCGGATGCGAGCAAGTTCGTCTCCGGCGCTCAGCAGACCGATTTCAACTCGCTGTTCAACGTGCTGCAGCAGTATGCCGGCTCGTTTGGCACCACCGTGCTTTCCGCGTCGCTTTCCTTGAGTGAGGCCCACGTCCCGCACAACGTCAAGGCTGCGTCGGCGGCCGGAGCTACAAACGCCTTCGCCCTGCTGATCGTCTTGGCGCTGGTGGCGCTGTGCATCACGCTGGTTTCCATCAAGGTGCGCAAGGACCCGTCCGTCGAAATGCGGAAGGTCGAGGTGTAATCGGATTCCACTCTTATTCGTCTGTGCTCTTTGTGTGATGCTACGGCTCTTGTAATTGGTACGTTTTCGCAATGCAAGCACAATGCAAGGAACATCACAAGGTCGGGTCTGTCATATTCGCCTACGGCTGGAAAGCATGATTGTAATACGTAAATCGCAGATGGCTGGATTATTGTTTAAGTCAACCGATGCGAAAGGGGCCGACGATGGCTGACAAAATCAATGCATCCAACGCGATGATCAAAGTACTTGAAGACTGGGGCGTGAACCATATCTTCGGGCTTCCAGGAGGGTCGTTCGACTCGACCATGAACGCGCTCTACGACAGGCGTGAGACCATGAAATATATACAGGTGCGTCACGAGGAAGCGGGTGCGCTCGCGGCTGCCGGAGAAGCCAAGTTCACCGGCAAGATTGGCGTGTGCTTCGGTTCCGCGGGCCCCGGAGCTGTCCATCTCCTGAACGGACTTTACGATGCCAAGCACGACCACGTTCCGGTGCTCGCGCTCGTGGCACAGGTGCCGACTTCGATGATGAACACCGATTATTTCCAAGAGATTGACGAAGGTCCGATTTTCGAGGATGTCGCTGTCTACGACCGTACGGTGATGACTGCCGAACAGCTGCCGAGTGTGGTCGACCAGGCCATCCGTCAGGCTTACGAACATTCCGGTGTCGCCGTGGTCGTCATTCCCAAGGACTTGGGCTGGATGCCGATTAAAGACGTCGTCTATTCCACAGCACACGACTTTACCCTTGGCAAGACCTGCCTCAAGCCGGATGCCAAAGACGTGGCCAAGGCTGTCGAGATGCTGGGCAACGCCAAGAAACCATTGATTTACTTCGGTGCCGGTGCCAGAGATGCTGCCGCAGAGCTCAAGGCGCTTTCTGATCGTATGAAGATTCCGATGATGTCGTCCGTTCTGGGCATCGGGGTAATGCCGGAAGCTGAAAAGGCGTATATGCTCAGTGCCGGACGCGTGGCCTCCAAGCCGGGCGTCGACGCGGCCTCCACTGCAGACGTCGTGCTGTTCATCGGCACCAATATGCCGTTCGCGCCTTTCTTTATTCATCCTGAAACGCAATTCATCCAAGTTACGAACAAGCAGACCGACATCGGTAAGCGTCATCGCGTCGATCTGGGGATTGTGGCTGATGCCAAGGAAACGCTGAAGGCGATGCTCGAAGTTGCGCCGCAGGTCGATTCCCGTCCGTATTACGATACACTGATTGAAGACCGGGCCAATTGGGTTGAATGGCTCGCCGCCCGCGAGGACCTTGACCACACCCCGCTCGATGTCGACACGGTTTTCGTCCGCATCAACCGCATCGCCAAGGACGATGCCATCTTCTCGGTAGACGTCGGCAATGTGACCATCGATTCCTTCCGTCTGCTCAAGGTCAAGCCCACACAGAAGATCGCGACTTCAGCGTGGTACGCCACCATGGGCAACGCCCTGCCGTCGGCCATCGGCGCACAGGAAAGCTATCCCGGCCGTCAGGTTTTTTCGATCAGTGGCGACGGTGGTTTCGCGATGAATATGCAGGATATCTTGACGCAGGTGAAGTATCATGAGCCGATTATCAACATCGTGCTGACCAACGAGGCGCTGGGCTTCATCGAGGGGGAGCAGGATGACAATCACCAGCCTCATTCTGGTGTCGACCTGATTGACGGCAATTATGCGGATGCCGCCGCTGGGCTTGGGGCCAAGGGTTTCGAGGTCCATACGCTCGACGAGCTTGACGTGGCATTTGCCGAAGCGGCGAAACCGCAGGACGGACCGGTGGTCATCGATGTGAAGATCAGCGATGAACGCCCGTTGCCGGTCGAGCAATTGGTGCTTGAGCCGGACGACAATCATACCCAGGCCGATGTGGATGCCTTCGCTCGTACCTATCATTCCGAGGGTTTGGTGCCGGTTGACCAACTGCTCGAGAAGCATGGCTTGAGTCGCTGTATCGATTAGTTGACCTTGTTCGGTTACGTACAAAATAAGGAGATCAGACTAAAACAGCAAAGGAATACAAAGAAACGCAAACGGATCGCAGGTTTTCAAATCGATTTCGGCAGTAAACGTCGAAATATTCAAGCCACAATCTTGGGAAAACCTGCAGGCCGTTTTGTGACACAAATCGTTGAAATGTCATTTGCCGTCGCGCGTTGCCATACCGGTTGTCTATGATGAATATTGACTGTTTGACGACATCCGACATGAGGAGTGTGCGATCTTGATTCGGTCTCGATGTGGAGACAACCATTCGACTTCACAGCCGCAATCGCAACCTTCTTCAACGCATTCTGTCGAAGTGGATGAGTCCGGGAATTCAGCGGCACAATCTGGCCGGCAGCGTCATCCGCGCCACCACTCCCGCCACGACCCGATTACTCTGGGCAATGCCATCGGTTACGGTATCGGTGATGTCTATGGCGGCGGCCAGCTCACGCTTATCGGCACCTATCTGGTCCTCTTCTGGACTCGATTCTGCGGCATGTCCATCTCCCTGGCGCAGTCGGTGGTCGGCTTGAGCGCCATCATCAGCGGAGTTGCAGCCCTTTCGTTCGGCATCCTCGGAGATAATCTCTATCGCTTCCCGATTGGCCGTCGTTTCGGTCGTCGCCATCTGCTGCTGATGGTTGTGCCGCCGCTTATTTTGGTGGGCATTTTCCTGTGGATTCCCGGTTTGCCGTTCGTGCTCTATTTCCTGGTCTACGTGCTCTGGGTCACCGTCGCACAGCTCTTTGCCTCGGCCTACAACACGCTGCCCGGCGAAATGGCGTTAGGCTTCGACGACCGCACCAAGCTTTCGACTGTCCGCCTCCTGATTTCCGGGGCTTCCGGCACGTTGATTCTTCTGATCGGAGGAGGCACACTGTCGCTTTTTGGCGAGCATAGGCCGCTGGGCTACATGATTTTCACCATCGCTGTCACGATTTGTTTCGCCGTTGCGGTTTTCGCATGTTGGAAAAGCACTTGGGAGATGTCGCCCGAGGAAGCGGGATTCGGGCAGTATGTTAAAAGTGCCGCCGAGCAATCAGGCTCCGAAAGTCATCTTTCATTCCATGATGAAGTTGGGCTTTGGAGCCATCGTCTGGCCGTCATGTTCCGTGAATACGCGAGCACGCTGCGTATCGCCATTTTCCGCCGCCACCTGGCGCTTTATCTGTTGATGCTCACCGCCGGCGACGTGTTCAGCCAGACCTTCGTGTTCTTCGTCATCTACAACTGGAACAAAACCGCCGCGTTCGCCTCGCTGCTTTTAAGCGCCGGCATCATCACCGTGCCGCTCACCCCGCTTTTTGGCGTGGCCATGACCAAGATCGGACCAAAACGCATGTATCAGGCCAGTTTCTTGGCAAGTATCGTCGGCCTGCTTTGGCTCTTCGCCGCGTGGCGTTTGGTCGGGGTGATGCCCGAACCGTGGTGGACGGTATTCGCGGTGGCAGGCGCATTGTTCTTCTTCATCGCCAAGGCTCCCTCCGGCTACCTGCCTTGGGCCGTGTTCCCGTTCATCGCCGATGTCGATCAGGTGGTTTCCGGCAAATACCGTGCCTCCACATTCAGCGGTATTCAGGCTGGGTTCCGCCAGCTGGTTTCAGGATTTTCGGCAATAGCGGTCGGTGCCATTCTGGGATTCGTCGGTTTCGATTCCTCGCGTCGCGTGCAGACATCGTTGGCGTGTAACGGCTTGGGAGCCTTGATGATTGGCTGGTACGCGCTATCAATCGTGGTTTGCATCATCGTCGTGCGTCGCTTCAATCTTGACAAACAAACGGACGGCATCGCCCTTGCCGAGACGGCCCGCGTCGCTTCCGGCGGCGATCCGCACGACGTTGATTCGTCGGTCCGTGCCACCATTGAGGACTTGACCGGCCAACCTTACGCTCGCTAATTGATTGGCAAATCCGGTTCGGGTATTCAGATATATCCGTTTCGATATATCTGGTTATATATAAAGCTAGCCTGCAAAATGATTGGCTTATCGCGGAGTTTCATCACTCTGCAGCATGTCAGTGCCCCGCAACGTGCCGGTATCCTTCGTTTTGGCACAATCTCGCAATGATAAATAGAAAAGCCGTCGGCTGGAAAATTTCCAACCGATGGCTTGTCGGGTATTATCGGATTAAATCTTATGCGTTAAACACATTGCATAAGATTTAATCCAAAATAGCCTTAAGGTCTGTAAAAAGGTAGAAAGATTATCTTCTTACAGATTGATCATTGCAGTCACTTGACGTTGCGGATCTTGTAAACGGCGATACCACCGATGAGTACGCAGACGCAAGACAGGATGTAGATCGCACGGTAGCCGGATCCCCAGGTGATCGTCGCGGAGACGAGCTGGCCGCCGATAACCGGAGCGAGCATCTGGCCGAGGTTGGTAGCCACGTTCGCGGTACCAAGGTCGCGTCCTGCATCCTGCTTGTCGGGCAGAACGTCGATGAAGAGCGCCTGATCGACAGCGGTGTAGAGACCCATGCCCATGTTGCCAAGAACCGCATAGCAGATGATTGCCGGGAAGGTCGGGGAAACGATCGGAATGAACAGACCGATGGCCATGATGAGGGCACCGAGGAACACGAAGAACTTACGGTTGTGGAACTTGTCGGAGAGTGCGCCGCCCACAAGCATCGCGATGATCATGCCAGGCATGCCGATCATGCTCAGGATAGGAGCCCACTTGTTGGCTTGGTTCGCGCTGAATGCCGGGTGGATGTAGGACTGCAGAATGAAGAGCGTATAGACGTTGATCGCCTGATAGCCGATCATGAAGCTGAAACGAGCCAGCCAGGTCCAGCGATAATCGTGGTCCTTGAGCGGGATGATGAAGTTCTTGAAGAACGTCTTCCAATCGATCGGCTTGGTCTTGAGTTCCTTGGAGGACCTATCGGGAGCGAGAAGGACAAACACCAGCGCGCCCACGATGATGAGGACTGCAAAGACGAAGAACACGTTCAGGCCGAGTACCGCAAAGAACGTACCGGCGATGAAGGAGCCGCAAAGGCCACCGATCATCATGCCCATGCCGGAGAAGCTGGAGAGCAGGCCGAGCTTTTCGTCGGTGATGCGGTCGGCGATGGTGGTCGTGAACGGGCCCTGCATGCAGTTCAAGCTGATGGAGGTGGCCACGAAGAAGACGCCCACGAGGATGATGGTCGTGGAGAAACGCAGGCCGAGCATGAGGACAGCGCCGAAGGTTGCGCCCGCGACGATCCAGAAGGACCTACGGCCCCAACGCGAACGCCAGCGGTCGGAAACCACGCCGACGATAGGCTGGACGAACATCGTGAAGAGCGATGCGATGGCGTGAACGTAGGAAAGGTTCTTCGCACGTGCCGCGCTGTACTGATTGTAGATATCGGCGAGATGCTTCTGGCTTCCTGTCAGAGAGGCCTTTGAATTGACCAGGTCGGCAAGTGCGTTCAGATCGTTGACCGAACCGATTTTGGTTCCCTTGAAGAATTGGTTGAACTCGATTCCCTGAATCTGGTTCGGCAGCAAGATGCTGCTCAGTGCCGAATAGCAGGCAAACAGGGCTAAAGCGCCAATGGTGTAGGCGATGACGTACTTTACGAGAGGCGCTCCGCCCACTATCTTCGCTGAGGTGCCGGGCGTCGTCGGCTCCAGTACTTTCTGTTTGGTTTCAGCCACTATACAACTCCTTCGTTAATAGTTGCGACGCATTACTTCCCGAATAAGGACGAAATTACCCATCTATAGGCAAAATGTAATGCACCGTTCTCTTCTCGTGCATCCAACGTTGAATGCACACAGAATAGTATACACTTGTCTAACAAATTTTTTGAATTTAGTGTTTTTCTTTGTAACACGCAGACCTAAATTGCCTATTTAGATAAATTAACCTTATACTATTCAGGATGTTTCGTCTTCAAAGGAATGTGATCCTTCTGGCAACAGACAATGCTGTTGGAGACTGAGACTCACAGTCATAGTTGATTACTACAAAGAATCGAGAAGATACAGATGAAAAAGGGATTTCCCGACAACTTTCTTTTCGGCGGAGCTATAGCGGGCTCACAGGCCGACGGCGCATACAATGAGGGCGGCAGAGGTATGGACACCCAGGATATGCGTTACTTCGACCCGAATTGGGACGCTGAGACGCGTTCCAGCGAAGGCCTCAAGATGACCACCGAAAAGTTCAAAAAGGCCATGGCCGACCCCGATACCACGCATTATCCGTTCCGTCGCGGCATCGATTTCTATCACACCTACCCCGACGATCTTGCGCTGATGCAGGAAATGGGCATGAGGCTTTTCCGCACCTCGATCTGCTGGTCCCGCATCTTCCCGAACGGCGACGACGAGGAACCCAACGAGGAGGGCATCCAGTACTATATCGACCTTTTCACCGAATGCCACAAACGCGGCATGAAGGTCTTCGCCACCATTCAGCATTACAGCATTCCAGCCCATCTGGTGCTGAAGTACCATGGCTGGCGTTCGCGTGAAACCGTCAAGTTCTTCGAGCGTTACGTCGATGTGCTCTTCCATCGTCTCGGCGGCTTGGTGGATTATTGGCTGCCGTTCAACGAGTTCAACGGCGGAATCATGATGCCGTACAACGGCGTCGGCCTCATCGAGGACTACGAGGACAACTATCAGCAGGCTATTTACCAGAGCATGCACCACGAGCTTGTCGCCAACGCGATTGCGGTCAAGAAGGCCCACGAGATCATCCCGGGCGTTCCGGTCGGTGGCATGCTCGCCGGACTGGTCACCTATCCGGCTACGTGCAGGCCTGCGGACGTGATGAAAGCCATTCAGGATACCCAACAAGAGGACTTCTTCATCACCGACGTCATGGCACGCGGCGCATATCCCGGCTACATCAAGCGCTACTTCGAGGAAAAGGGCATCAAGATCGAGAAGGAGCCCGGTGACGACGAGCTTCTGAAGAACAACACCGTGGACTTCCTTTCCTACAGCTACTACATGAGCATGGTCTCCGCGACCGATCCGAACTGGCAGAAGACCGATGGCAACCTGCTTATGGGCAGCAAGAACCCGTATCTGGAATCCAGCGATTGGGGCTGGCAGATTGATCCCGAGGGCCTGCGCATCAGCCTCAACGTCATGTATGATAGGTACGGTCTTCCGTTGTTCATCGCTGAGAACGGCATCGGCGCGCACGACGTGCTTTCCGAAGACGGCAAAGTTCACGATTCCTACCGCATCGAATACATGTCCAAGCACCTCGAGCAAATGAGGGAGGCTATCAATGACGGTGTGGAGCTTCTTGGCTACACCGCTTGGGGCATCATCGACATTGTCTCCTGCAGCGGCATGGAGATGAGCAAGCGTTACGGCGTCATCTACGTCGATCTCGACGACGCGGGCAACGGTTCCGGTAAGCGAATCAAGAAGGATTCGTTCGAATGGTATCGCAAGTGCATCGCCAGCAACGGCGAAGATCTGTCGTACTGAGATATTCGAGAGTATTGATTCCGACAAAATGCGCTGATTTGCGGGATAGTTAAAAATTATTCTGTAGATCGGTCGTTTTCATGGGTCTCATGTAAAAGTGCGGTTGTGGTGTTCAGCTTTAATGGCTGTTCGTCATAACCGCACTTTTGGTATTTATCTTGACCATGTAATTCAGTTGCAGCAATATAACTGTAAGAAATCGTGCCGTTTTCAGCACGCAGGAATACGTTTGGGATACATTGCTCCGTTGCCGGCGCTGTTTCTCGAAAATCGAAAATCCTCAGAACCTTGCGATTCTGAGGATATCGTCTGTGCCCCCACGGGGATTCGAACCCCGGACACGCTGATTAAGAGTCAGCTGCTCTAACCAGCTGAGCTATAGGGGCGCTGGTCTAAAACTACAAGAGCCAAGAGAATAGTATACAGATGCTTGCCACATTGCGCAAGGCGGTGTGTCGCCTGTTAGGTGGCAGGCCTGTCGCGCCGGTCCTGACTCTTCGAATTTGAGCCCTTGTTTTGCTGGTTTCTGGCCAGTGCATGAAGTCTCAAAATCGGCTATTATTCGTTATAAGAACGTTTGCCGTAAGTTGTGCAATGATTTCGCTTCTGGCTAGTTTTATGGTGGTTGGATAGAGCGTTTTCTTGAACGTACAGTGCTTCTTTTTCTGATTCGGGAACAATGTCAGCAGTATTCAGAATTTCCCTAACGGGTTCATTGGTAAAAAATAGCTATTTATTGCAACAAAAATAATAAAATTATCTATTTAAAAACGTGATTTTAGTAACAAAATATTTTGAAACGCAAAAAATTATCGAAATCGGAATGTCTTCATCCTTCGGTGGGTTACACTTCTAGTTATCGGATATGAATAAGTTCAACGTTTCGAACTTATTCTTTTCGAGAGATGACTAAGAACGATAGATGTTCTGTGCCTGAGCCACATGGCTGTGTGAAGGCACGTTCGTCGTACTTGAGGAGGAAGAATAATGGATCCCACTCTATGGACAAAGTTAGCGGCTGAATTCATAGGAACGGCGTTCCTGATGGTTTTCGGCAATGGAGCGGTGGCCAACACCGAACTCAAGGGCACGAAAGGCCATGGTACCGGCTGGCTCAACATAGCGATGGGCTACGGTTTCGGCGTCATGTTCCCGGTTATGATGATCGGTTCCGTTTCAGGCGCGCACATCAACCCGGCCATGACCATCGGCCAGGCTGTCAATGGCCTTTTCCCGTGGAACGAAGTCGCGCCCTATATCGTCGCACAGCTGCTTGGTGCGGCCGTCGGTCAGCTGATTATCTATTTCACCTACCTTCCATATTACAAAATGGAAACCAGTCCTGACGCCATCTTTGCAACGTTCAGCACCACTGAGGCTTCCAACAATAAAATCGTCTACTTCCTTAACGAGCTCTTCGGCACCCTCGTCCTTGTGCTTGGCGCGCTGTGCATGCTTTCCCTGCCTTGGGGTAAGAAGGACCCAGCTGCCGCGGCCATCGTCGTCGGTCTTATCGTCTGGGGCCTCGTGACGTCCATGGGCGGCTCCACTGGCCCTGGCCTGAACCCGGCCCGTGACCTCGTGCCTCGCTTCCTGCACTGGATCCTTCCGATTCCCAACAAGGGTACCTCCCGCTGGGGCGAGGCTTGGATTCCGGTTGTGGCTCCGATTGTCGGTGCCATCATCGGTGCATGGATTTTCAAGTTCTGCTTCGGCTATCTGGCATAGTATGTGCGAATTTATCGAATTGCAATAATGGGCTTTTGTCGGAGACATTGAAGTGGCTGAATGCTCGCTTCTGCTGATTGCCGAGTTTCTAGCGTTGCTCCCGTTACCAACAGTGATGGCGCGGTCTGTGATTTCGCAGGTCGCGCCATTTTTATGATTTTGGGTGCAGGGTTACATCAAGCTTTTGCCTGGCTTGTGCTCAACTCTTCATCGAGCTTTGTGTTCCGTTTTTCTCTCCGGTTCCGTGTCCAGCTTCAGACCTGTGAATAACGGAAATCGGTCTATAGGAAAGTGCGGGAAAACGGAAATCGCTTTATTGCAAAGTGCTGATATGCGGAAATCTCATATCGAAAATTTACGATGATGATGAACATTGAGGCCTGCGAATTTTGCTCGTCATTAAGAATCTCTATTATTGAGCCGTAACGATTGAAACCTGAGGCGGGAGACAATGTGAAACGTGGGGGACGGCCAGACTCGGGGTCTTCGCGCGGCAAAAAGCCGGCGGGGAAGTCGTCGTCGAACGCTGCAGGCCGCCGAATCGGCAAAGTGGTTCGGGCTTTCATACGTCGACTCGGCCAAATTCTGCTTGCTGCCGTTCGCGGGTTCAACCACGGCGTGCGGCGTGGATTGCGTGCGTTTCGTCATTTTTTGGGATTGAATGGGCCGAAAACCGCTCATAACACACATACCCGGGCGGCTGAGGATTCCTCGTCCCCGCGCAAGGCGGCCCACGGCTTTCAGAATTCGCACGCAACCAGTCCCTTGCAGGATCCCGCGATTTCGCAAGGTTTCATAGGTACTGTGTTGAAAGACGATGATACCCAAGATTCTCAGCGAAGTGACGGCTCGAGAGATAGAGCCGGCAGCGCTTCGAGGACGCGACGCGCGATAAAATCCATATATCTTGTTCGTCGTGTCGCTGTGGTGGCTGTGGCGCTGGTGGTAGTCATCGCCATCGTTTTCGGCTGCAGAGCGGTGATTTCAGCCGTTGGACATCATAACGATTCCGCAACGCGGCAAGGAGCGTCCTCTGCTTCTTGGCAGGCGAAGCAAACGGGGCGCAACGGCAAGAGCAAACCTCCGAAACCTGACCTCAAAAAGGCAACCGTCCGTAAGCCGCTGACTGACCAAAATCGTGCCTCAATTCTCGCGACCGCGCAGAAAACCGCCGCAGCAAGCGGTAAGCCGGCGCACCAATATTCCTATTGTGTGAGCACCAAGGGTGACGTGGGCGGTACTAAAGTCCAACAGGAATTCGAAAACAGTATTTTCCGCACCCTCAACGATCCGCGCGGATGGCCGCGTGCCGGCGCGAGCTTCACGTATAGCGTCGACTCGAGCAATTGCGATTTCGTCATTTATCTTTCGCAGCCTTCTCTGATGACGACGTTCTCGGGCGATTGCTCCGACGAATACAGTTGCCGGGTGGGCGACGACGTCATCATCAACGAAGACCGTTGGAACGGCGCGACGCCGCAGATGCTGAAGGCCGGGATGTCGCTCGACCGTTACCGCGTCATGGTCATCAACCATGAGGTCGGCCACCGGCTCGGGCATATCGACAACGAACCTTCGTGCCCCGCGTCGAACGCTCTCGCGCCGCTGATGCAGGAGCAGTCGATGAGTCTGCGCGGCTGCAAGCCCAACGAATGGCCGACGGATTCCGAGCTCTGGATTCAATGAGCGGGCGGGGTGCGGATGAACGGCTTGAGCCGTTGCGTGCCGTGCGGAATGACGAAATTGCCTCTGCTGGTGAATCGTCGGTTGCCGAAACGCCTGTGGCCGGGCAAAGTCTTAAAGTCGGCCGTTTTGCGCCCACGCCTTCAGGCCGGATGCACATCGGCAACGTCTACGCGATGCTGGCCGCTTGGCTTTCGGCGCATGCCGGGGATGGTTCGGGCGACGGTGATTCCCAAGCTGGTTCGGAAAGGCAACGAGGCAAAGTTCTGCTTCGCATCGAGGACGTTGACGGGCCTCGCGCAATGAAGGACGCCGACAAGTGGATCATGGACGACTTGCATTGGCTCGGGCTGGATTGGGACGGCGAGCCGGTTTATCAGTCGCAGCGCGCGGAAATCTATGAGGATGCGTTGCGCTCGCTGGAATCGGTGAGCTTGGATGATTTTCCGTTGGTCTATCCGTGTTTCTGCTCACGTGCCGATTTGCGTGCGGCCTCGGCCCCGCAGGAGGGCGACCGGTTCTTGATCTATCCTGGAACGTGTCGGAAGTTGCTGTCCTGGCATCCCGACGAAGTGCGTTCGCGGCTGGAAGCCGGGCAGCGTCATTCGTTGCGTATAGCAGTGCCTGAAGAAAGTTCGTCTGAAAGTATCGTCACGTTTGATGACCGGGTATTTGGCCGACAGCGTTTCGATTTGTCTCGCGAAGTCGGCGACACCGTGATCCGCCGCTCCGATAGCATCTTTTCGTACCAGCTGGCAGTGGTGGTCGACGACCTTCTGATGGGTGTCAACGATATCGTGCGTGGCCGCGATTTGCTGCGTTCCACGGCTTTGCAGATCTGGATTAGACGGGCGTTGGTGGCGTCCGGTTTTGCAACGAAATATGTTATTGCTGGCAATGATGATTCAAACCAAAGCAATGATCATAATACCTTAAAATCAAATAATTCCACGAATTATCGGACCAACGTAACGGCGGAAGACCCGGCCTATGCTCACCTGCCTTTGATCGATGACCCAGCTGGGGTGCGCTTGGCCAAACGCAAACGTTCGCTGGATATCAGCTCCTTGCGAGCGGATGGAGTCAAGCCGGAGCAGATTATCGGATATTGCGCGTGGCTGCTTGGCGTTCGAGCCTCCGAATCCCAAGGTGTCCACATGCCGGACGCTACCGGACCGGTTGCCATGAGCGCACGGGAGGCCTTGGAGCGCTTCACTTGGGACGATATTCGTGTGGACAAATCCGACCGTATTCTCCCTGCCAATTGGGCAAGCGAATTGACAGGCGCAAAAACGGCAGTGTACTCTAAACAACAATAATTAAAAAATACTACAAACCGATGAAGCGGGGAAGTAGACGGAAACGCGCGAGGAGCGAGCCCGGGATGGTGAGAGCCGGGACGAGATGCGAACCGTTGAGTGGGCCGCTGAGGGCGCACCGATTGGCCGGATTTCAAAGTTCCGAACATGAGGCTGCGACGTAAGGCATACGTTAGTTGCCAAAGACGTGTTGGCGTCTGATAAGGGCACGGGAAACCGTGAACCAAGGTGGCACCGCGGGCAATATTCGCTCGTCCTTGGCTGTAATTGACAGCTGGGACGGGCTTTTTAGTCCCAAAATGAGGCGAGGGCCTCTGGGAGGTGCCCATGGTGACCATGAGTGCGGATGCTACGGCAGGTTCGAACGGCGGCGCGGCCGTGCGGAATGCTGCCGGTCAAAGTGATGCTGCCGATAAGAACGGTATGGGTGAGAGCAACATTGCCGCGAATCAGAGTTTTGTGGGCCGGGAAAGCCGATACGCGGGTATTCGACCCACGCTTAATGAGGTTCGCGAGCTGGCCAAATCCGGCAAATACCGCCGTATTCCCGTGATGCGTGAGCTGCTTGCCGATCGCCTGACCACCATCGAGGCGATGCGTCGGGTACGTGCCGCTTCCAATCATTGCTTCCTTCTGGAAAGCGCCGAAGCCGATCAGCGCATGGGGCGTTACAGCTTCCTCGGATTCGCGCCGACGCTGGAACTGACTTGCAAAGCCGGGGACTTGACCATCAAGCGCGTTGCTCCTGCGGGTTCGAACGCTGAAGATGTGGTCGTTGAACACAAGCACGTCGACCATCCAAGCGAGGCGATTCGCAAGGTGCTCGCCCAATATTCCAGCCCGCGGCTCGAGGGCTTCCCGCCGTTCGCCGGCGGCTTGGTCGGTTATTTCTCCTTTGGCTATTTCGCTTACGCCGAGCCGACGTTGCGACAGGCGACCCACGATCCGAAGGCGCTGCCCGATGTCGATCTGATGCTCTTTGACCAGCTCATTTCCTTCGATTCCTACCGCCAGCGTTTGCAGCTCATCGCCGGCGTCGATACCAGCGATGTGGATGCCTCCTACGAGCGTGCAGTGAACCAAATCGAGGAAATGCAAGCGATTTTGGACCATGGCAAGCGTTACGACTTCAAGCCGTTGGAACTTGACGGATCTCTGGAACTGACGCTTAACTGCGAACAATACGGTTCGATGATCAAGAAGGCGAAGGAACACATCTACGCCGGCGACATCTTCCAGGTCGTGCTTTCCAATCCTAGCGTTGCCTCGGCTTCTGGCAGCCTCTTCGATGCCTACCGCTTGATGCGGGCCGAAAACCCGAGCCCCTACATGGTCTTCATGTCCAGCGACGACATCGAAATCGCCGCTGCTTCGCCCGAGACGCTGGTGCGGCTGGAAGATGGCAAGCTCCTGACCTATCCGCTCGCCGGAACCCGCCCGCGCGGTGCAACTCCGGAAGAGGACAAGCTCATCGAGCAGGATTTGCTCAGCGACGAAAAGGAACTGGCCGAGCACAACATGCTGGTCGACCTCGGACGCAATGATATCGGCCGCGTTTCCAAGCTTGGCAGTGTCGAAGTAGAGCGGCTGCACGATATTCTGCGATTCTCCCATGTCATGCATATCGGTTCCACGGTCGCCGGGCAGCTCGCAGACGGCAAGGATGCGCTGGATGTCATCGATGCGGTGCTGCCGGCCGGCACGCTTTCCGGAGCACCCAAAATCCGCGCCTGCCAGATCATCGCGGAACTTGAGGATTCCCCGCGCGACATCTACGGCGGGGCCATCGGTTACCTCGACTTCTCCGGCAACCTTGACACCTGCATCGGTATCCGCTTGGCTTTCAAGCACAACGGCAAGGTCTGTGTGCAGTCCGGCGCGGGCATCGTCGCCGATTCCAGCCCCGACAAGGAATTCGATGAGTGCCGCAACAAGGCGCTCGCCGTCGTGGACGCCATCAATCAAGCGAACGGAGGTATCGCATGATCACCATCGTCGATAACTACGACAGCTTCTCCTACAACCTGTACCAGCTCATCGGCTCCATCGAACCGGACGTGCGTGTGGTGCGCAACGACGACCTCGATGTCGCTGGCCTGGCCGCGCTGGGTTCCGATGGCATCGTGCTTTCACCGGGGCCGGGCAAACCTGCCGACGCCGGAATTTGCGAGGACGTGGTGTGTGAGCTTTCCGGAACGGTACCGATTCTGGGCGTCTGCCTTGGCCATCAGGCCATCTGCGAGGCGCTGGGCGGCAAAGTCGTTCCCGCCGCCGAACTCATGCACGGCAAGGCCTCTCCGGTCGAGCTCGATAATGATTGCCCGCTCTTCGCTGGAATGCCTTCGCGGATTCAGGCCGCGCGTTACCACTCGCTTGAAGCCGATAAAGCCACGTTGCCTTCTACCTTGCGCGTCGTGGCCCGCACGGCTGATTCGGACGAGATCATGGCCGTCCAGCACGTTACGGATCCGATGTTCGGCGTTCAGTTCCATCCCGAAAGCATCCTGACGCCGCTTGGCAAGGATATTCTCAAGAATTTCATTGATGTTGTCGAAAGGTTCGGCAATTGAACATAAATCTTTAAATTTCAATATCAGGTAATTATCAAATCGAAATAAAAGTTATTAGCTAATCAAACACAAGGAAGCAATCAAAATGATCAGTGAAGCAATCGTCAAAATCGTCAACAAGCACGACCTCACCTATGACGAGGCCTATCAGGCGATGAAGGAGATCATGGGCGGCAAGTCGACGCCGACCCAGAACGCGGCCTTCCTCGCGGCGCTTTCCACCAAGTCGACCAAGGCTGAGACCATCGACGAGATCGCGGGCTGCGCGGCCGCCATGCGCGAACTGGCCACGCCGGTTCCGCACCCTGGCATCGAAACGCTCGACATCGTCGGCACCGGCGGCGACGGCGCCAACACCTTCAACATCTCGACCACGGCAGCCCTGATTTCGGCGGCCGCCGGAGCTAAGGTGACCAAGCACGGCAACCGCGCGGCCAGCTCGCAATGTGGTACTGCCGATTGCCTCGAAGCCCTCGGCGCGAATATTTCGCTGTCGCCGGAAGAAGCAGTCGACCTGCTCAAGAAAGACAACTTCACCTTCCTTTTCGCCCAGCGCTACCACACCGCGATGCGCTACGTCGGCCCGATTCGCAAGGAACTCGGCTTCCGCACCGTCTTTAACATCCTCGGGCCGCTGACCAATCCGGCCCGCCCTGAGTACTTCCTGCTCGGCGTCTACGACGAATATCTCGTGGAGCCCATCGCTCATGTGCTCGAAAGCCTTGGCGTCAAGCGCGCGCTGGTCGTCTACGGCCGCGACAAGATGGACGAAGTCTCGCTTTCCGCCGAAACAGCGGCCTGCGAGCTGCGCGACGGTGAATACCTCCCGATGACGCTGACGCCTGAGGAATTCGGCCTGACCCGCTGCGAGAAGAAAGATCTGCTGGGTGGCACCCCGCCGGAGAACGCGGCGATCACCCGCGCCATTCTGGGTGGCAAGGAGACCGGCCCGAAGCTCGAAGCCGCGCTCTTCAACGCCGCTTGCGCGCTGTATGTTGCGGGCGTCGCCTCGTCCATCGGACAAGGCGTCGAAATCGCCCGCGAACAGATTGCTTCTGGTGCCGCGATGAAGACGCTCGACACGTTCGTCGCTGGTTCTCAGGCATTCGCTGAGGCCGACGCTGAGAAGTAAGGACTGAAGACATGGCCGAAAGTTTACGAATGTTTCATTGTCTGTATGACAATATTCCGCAAGCTTGTGGCCGTTGAAACCAACGAGAGGAAAGTGCAAAGGTAATGGCTGATTCCGAAAATATCCTGCAGCGCATCGCTGCGAAAACCCGCGAGCGCGTGGCCGAGGAAAAGGTGCAAACCCCGCAGAGCGTGGTGGAGGCGCAGGCTCGTGAAGTCAACTCGCGGAAGGTTGCGGCAGGGGAGACCGGCGGGGCGGCGTTTCCGTTCGAACGTGCGCTGAAGGTTCCGGGTATGAGCTTCATCTGCGAACTCAAGCAGGCTTCGCCAAGCAAGGGCATCATCGCGCAGGACTATCCCTACCTCGACATCGCCCGCGACTACGAAAAGGCGGGAGCGGCGGCCATCAGTTGCCTCACCGAGCCGACGTGGTTCAAGGGCTCTGACGAACACCTGCGTCAGGTCGCGGCGGCAGTCGATATTCCGGTTCTGCGCAAGGACTTCATTGTTGACGAATACATGATTTATCAGGCCCGTGCCTGTGGCGCTTCGGCGGTACTGCTGATCTGCACGATTTTGGACGACAAGCAGTTGGCTGATTACACCGCGCTCGCGCACGAACTTGGCATGAGTGCGCTGGTGGAGGCCTACCAGCCCGACGAGGTGCCGCGTGCGATTGCTGCCGGAGCCCGCGTGGTTGGCGTCAACAACCGCGACTTGCGCACCTTTGACGTGGACTTTGACCACAGCATCAAGTTGCGTCCGACCGTTGGCCCGGACCGCGTGTTCGTTTCGGAATCCGGCGTGCGTACGCGTGCCGATGTCGAGGAACTCGAAGCTGTCGGTGTCGACGCGGTCCTCATCGGCGAGACGCTGATGCGTTCACCCGACAAAACCGCAGCGCTCGCGGAACTTCGTGGCGGTCCGGCTAATAAGCCAACGCCAGCGGCGGAAAAGTAAGAGGCTCGAAGATGAATAATTCGGCAGCATCGACTCGGCCTGTGTTTGAGGAATCGAACGATATTGACGTACCGTTTGAAGACGACGCAACTATTGCTAATGCAATTGAAGAACGTGAGTCTTCAAATAAAGATGCCGTAAACGTCGATGCCGTAAGCGCCTACAAAGTCAAGCTCTGCGGACTGAAACGCGAGCAGGATCTGGACGCCGCGTTGGCGGCCGGTACCGATGCCGTCGGATTCATTATTGATTTTCCAAAATCGCATCGCTCGATTTCTCCCGAGCGCGTGGCGGAGCTGGTCAGGTATATGAAAGCGAAAGCCAGCGAAACTGGCGTAAACCCGCCAGCTGCGGTAGGGGTGTTTGTTGATCAGCCGGCCGAGCGAGTGGCGGAAATCGCGGGCGACGCTGACCTGGATGTGATTCAACTTCATGGTCACGAGGACGAGGATTATCTCGCCGAACTGCGTGAGCTCGTAACCCTGCCGATCATGCAAGCGTTCAAGGTGCGTGAGGCGATGGACGTGGCGCAGGCCATCGAATCGTCGGCTGACATGGTGCTGCTCGATGCCGGTGCGGGCGATGGCAGGACCTTCGACTGGTCATTGGTTCGTGATGTCAATCGTCCGTTCATGTTGGCCGGTGGACTCACTGCAGAGAATGTGGCCGAAGCCATTCTCGCCACGCATCCGTTCGGCGTCGATATGAGCTCGGGGGTCGAAACTGACCGTCTCAAGGACCCATCCAAGATGTTTGCTGCGGTCAAAGCGGTACGTGAGGTTTCGGATAATCCGGAAGCTGGCGATAGCAATGAAACGTAATACTGTAGCAAGGTTTACAGGGTAGATGTTTCGATACCTCATCTATCGAATCTAGATAATATAAACGATATAAAAATAACGAAATCTGATAGCCCAAAACCAATAATCAATAATTCAAAAACCAACTGTATATATTAAGGAGCAATCTCATGACCAATTCGCCCAATTCGAAGGGGCGCTTCGGCATCCACGGGGGCCAGTACATCCCCGAGACGCTGATGGGCGCCGTCAACGAGCTGGAGGAGGCCTACAATCATTACAAAAATGATCCGGACTTCATCGCCGAGCTCGACGACCTCGAGAAGAAGTACGCCGGCCGTCCGTCGCTTTTGTATTACGCAGATAATATGACCAAGGACCTCGGCGGCGCGAAAGTGTACCTTAAGCGCGAGGACCTCAACCATACCGGCGCGCACAAGATTAACAACGTGCTCGGCCAGGCGCTGCTCGCCAAGCGGATGGGCAAAACCCGCCTGATCGCCGAAACCGGCGCGGGACAGCACGGCGTGGCCACGGCCACCGTCGCGGCGCTTTTCGGTATGGAGTGTGTGGTCTATATGGGCCAGGTCGATATGGAACGCCAGGCCTTGAACGTCTATCGCATGCGTCTGCTCGGCGCGGAAGTGCGCGGCGTCACCAGTGGCACTGGAACGCTCAAAGACGCGGTTTCCGAAACCTTCCGCGAATGGACGCGCCGCATTTCCGATACCCATTACTGCCTCGGCTCCTGCATGGGCCCGCACCCCTTCCCGACCATGGTGCGCGACTTCCAGGCCGTCATCTCCAAGGAGGCCCGCGAGCAGATTCTTGAGGACGAGGGCAAGCTTCCGGCCGCGGTGATCGCGTGCGTCGGCGGCGGTTCCAACGCCATCGGCAGCTTCTACAACTTCATCAACGACAAGGACGTGAAGCTCATCGGCTGCGAGGCGGCCGGCCGCGGCATCGACACCAAGGAGACGGCGGCGACCATGAACACTGGATCACTTGGCATCTTCCACGGCATGAAAAGCTACTTCTGCCAGAACGAATACGGCCAGATCGCGCCGGTCTATACGATTTCCGCCGGCCTCGACTACCCGGGCGTCGGTCCCGAACACGCGGCGCTGAAGGATTCCGGACGCGCCCAATACGTGCCAATCAACGACGACGAGGCGGCCGACGCCTTCGAATACCTGAGCCGTACCGAGGGCATCATTCCGGCCATCGAAAGCGCGCACGCCGTGGCTTATGCCATGAAACTCGCGCCGACGCTGCCCAAGGACGAAAGTATCATCGTCACCCTTTCCGGTCGTGGCGACAAGGATGTGGCGGCAATGGCCCGCTATCGTGGGGAGGATCTTCATGACTGAGACAACCAAGGCCAACGGTGCGAATAGCGCAACTGGTGTGAATGGCACGATTCACGAAAACAGACGGAGTGGCGAAAACGGTGTGAAAGGATGCAACTGATATGACTGAGACAACAACACAGGCCCAGCAGGGCGCACGCCGCTCCCGCATTTTGGAAGCGTTCACGGCCCCCGACGGCAGCCGCCGCAAGGCTTTTATCCCGTTCGTCACCGTTGGTGATCCTTCGATTGAGCTGACCGAAAAACTGGTGCCGGCCATGATTGATGCCGGTGCCGATTTGATCGAGCTGGGTGTTCCGTTCTCTGACCCGACCGCGGAAGGTCCTGTCATTCAGGAAGCCAGCAACCGCGCGCTTTCCGCTGGAACGACGACCGACGATGCGTTTGCACTGGTCGAGCGCCTGCACAATGACCATCATATCGATACGCCGATGGTCTTCATGACCTACGCCAACGTGCTCTATTCCTACGGCCTCGAGCGTTTTGCACACCGCGCTGCGGAAGTCGGGCTTGACGGCGTGATTCTGCCGGACGTGCCGCACGAGGAAAAGCCGGAATTCGACGAGCCGCTGGCCGACGAGGGGCTTGATTTGGTCAGCCTTATCGCCCCGACCTCGCACGAGCGCATCCACAGCATCGCCTCCGACGCCAAAGGCTTCATCTATTGCGTGAGCTCGCTTGGCGTCACCGGCGTTCGCGAGGAGATCACCAGCGATGTGAAGGGCATGGTGCGCGAAGTGCGCTCCGTCACCGATGTGCCAGCCGCCATCGGTTTCGGCATCTCCACGCCCGAGCAGGCTGCTACGATGGCCGCCGATTCCGACGGTGCTATTGTCGGTTCCGCCATCGTGCGCATGGTCGGCAAATACGGTGAGGACGCGGTGCCTTACGTCACCGACTACGTCCGTTCGCTGGCCGAGGCCGTTCACGGGCTGAACTGAGCAGGCCTTGCGTATACACATGATGCGTAAGTGGTGTCGCGCGCATGAAGTGAGCGCGTAAAAGTGCATTTTAGCGACCGCATCTCGTATGTTTTTCACGTAACTGTGGAAAATGTGCAAGATGCGGTCGCTATTTTGCATGTTTTTTACATGACCGTCAGAAAAGTGTGTTTTAGAGATTGTATTTTGCGTGTTTTTCATCTCAATGCTATAAAAGTGCGATTTGGGCCGAGTCGCGATGACATGGGCATGCATAATATGGATGCGGACAATCGAAGTGGGAAGCGAGGAATGATGACTGCTTATATGGATCACAAGGATCTCGCCAATGAGGTCATCGACGAGGCGCGTATCAAGGAAATCACGGACGGCGTGCATCGAGTACTCGACGATATCGCAAAAGCCGAGGTTTCATCCGGGCGTGAGACTGGTTCCGTTCGTCTGCTCGCGGCTACGAAAACCCGTGATGTCGGCGAAATCATGGCGGCCATCGACGCTGGCGTACGTATGATCGGTGAGAACCGCCCGCAGGAAATTTCTGCCAAGGCCGAGGGCTTGATTCGTCAATGTGCGCAGCGCGGCTTTTCGCTGGGTGCCGCTGTAAACGGGCAAAGTGCCAATGGTTCTGCTTCTGCGAATGTCTTGAATGGTAATGGTTCCAATGATGCTTCTGCAAGTGCACAGAATGACAATGGTTCCAACGATTCTGCTACTACGAACGTGCGGAATGCCAGCGCTTCTGCAGCTTCTCAAACCGCCTCGAACGGCCACATCCCGTTCCATCTAATCGGCCAGCTGCAATCCAACAAAATTGGGAAGGTGCTCCCGTACGTTGACACCATCGAATCCGTCGGCTCGCTTGAGGAAGCGCAAAAAATCGCGCGTCGCGCCGTCGCCCGCCACATCGTCGTCGGCGTGTTGATGGAAGTCAACGAATCCGGAGAGGCTTCGAAGTCCGGTTGCGAACCTGACGAGGCCGTGGATTTGGCCTATCAGATTGCTTCACTTGAAGGCCTGCAATTGCAAGGTTTGATGACCATCGGCGCCCACGTTGACGACGAAAAGACGATACGCAACGGTTTTGCGCACCTGCGCGGCACCCGCGATACGATTTTGAAGTCCGGTGAGCCCGGAACGGCACAATGCCGCGAACTTTCGATGGGCATGACCCACGATATGGACTACGCGGTGGCCGAAGGCTCGACCATCGTGCGCGTCGGCACCGCGATTTTCGGCGAGCGTGCGTTTATCTAAGCTACTGATTTCAACGTTTTGGGGGAGACGATGAGAGAACAGACAACAATGAAAAGTGGCGTAGGCAAAGTCAAAGCCAGAAATAAAACCGAAGGTCGTGTCATCCGTGTGCGCGCGGTGGTCACCGGCATGGTGCAAGGCGTCGGCTACCGCTATTTTGCGGTCAATGAGGCCCGTCGTTGCGGTGTAGCGGGCTGGGTGCGCAACCGTCTCGACGGTTCGGTGGAGGTTGAGGTGCAAGGCGAGCAGAGCGTGGTCGCCGCGTTCGTCCAACGGCTCGGCCATGGTCCGCAATGGGGTCGTGTCGATAACGTCGAAACCACGGAAATCCCGCTTTCTGGCAATGAAGGCTTCGAATTCCGCGTCCGTCGCGACGCTATCTGAGATTTGTGTCTTTTCCCGCACTAAGTGGGGTTGGTGTGCGGGGAAAGTCGCATTTAGCGATTCAGATTGCGTTTTTTCCCGCACATGTGCCGGGGTTAGTGCGGGGAAAGTCGCATTTAGCTGGTCGGTTTAGGTGTTTCCAGTACAGGTGAGTCCGTCTAGGGATGAGGCACGGGTAAGTGTCCATCGCAGCGGCAGTATTCGGGATTATTTTCTGGCCTATTTCGGCTTTTGACCTACGCATGACGGGGAAGTGGCGTAGGCTGAAGGCATGAGAATTGCACGCTATTCCTATAACGATATTCCGCACTATGCCTTCGTGCAGACCGACAGCAACGACAAGAAGGATTATCTCGTCGAGCTTGACGGCTATCCCTTCGGCTCCCAGCCGGTGCAGCCCACCGGCGAGCGTCACCTGATTGACGAAGAGGGCATCCGCCTGCTTGCGCCCGTCATCCCTTCCAAGGTTTATGGCCTGGCTAAGAACTACGAGGCCCACGCCGAATATATGCACTCCAAGGGCCAGTCGGCCGCCGAGCATGCCCCCAGCGAGATGGTCATTTTCATGAAACCGTCGACCTCCGTCATCGGCCCTGACGATCCAATCGTCATTCCTGATTTTTCGAACGATATGAACTTCGAGCCGGAAGTGGCCGTGGTCATGGGTCGTATCGCCAAGAACGTTTCCGTCGAGAAAGCTATGGATTACGTACTCGGCTTCACCTGCGTCAATGACGTGACGTTGCGCGACCTGCAGGGCGACGACCCGATGTGGACGCGTGCCAAGGGCTTCGACACCTCCTGCCCGCTGGGCCCGTGGGTTGAGACCGACCTCAACTGGAAAGACGCGAAGATTTCTTTCACCCTGAACGGCGAGGACGTGCCCGCCGCTTCCGGCACCACCGCCGATCTGATTCATTCTATTCCCGAGCAGATTGCCGAGATTTCAAGTTTTGCCACGCTTCTGCCCGGCGACGTCATTATGACCGGCACCCCGAACGCTTCCGGCACGCTGAAGCCGCGCGATGAGGCCATCGTCAACATCGACGGCATCGGTTCCCTGCGCAACGTGGTGGTCAAGGGCTGAGCTGAATCGCGGATTTAACCTCGGTTTGGTATTGAAGTTTCATCAGTACATAAGGTATAGGTATTAAATAGGCCGGCTAGCGGAATCCAAGTTCCGTTGGCCGGTTTGTTTTACCCAGTTCGCTTTTATCCGATAGTAGTTATTGAGATATATACAGTGCTATAAGAACGGCGATTACCCGGTATTTGAATTACAAAACTAGACAATGGCGTCTAAAAGTTGAGTCGAATAGACTCAAGTTTTGGGAATAGAATTCCTCCGTTTGCGGTTGTAATAAGCAGAGATTGAATAATGCCTTGAATTCCAACGATTCACGGAGGAACAGGGCGAACAAACGGAGGAACACATGGAACAACAATTTACGACCATGGCTCAGGAAGCTATTGGAGACGCGATTCAAAGCGCGTCGGCTGCGGGCAACCCGCAGGTTGACACTCTGCATCTGATGGATGCGTTGCTGCGTCAGGAAAACAGCGTGGTCACGGGGCTCATCAGCGCCGCGGGCGGGGACCCGAAGGCGATTGGCGCCGCGGTGCGCAACGCGTTGGTCGCGCTGCCCAGCGCGAGCGGTTCTTCGACCTCGCAGCCTCAGGCGAGCCGCCAGCTGACGGCCGCGCTGGCCCAGGCCGAGAAGGAAATGCAGAAGATGGGCGACGAATACGTCTCCACCGAGCATCTGCTCATCGGGATCGCCGACGCAGCACCCAACGAGAGTGCGACGATTTTGAAGAACAACGGTGTGACCCCGGAAGCCTTGCGCAAGGCCGTGCCGAGCGTGCGTGGCGGCGCGAAAGTGACCAGCCCGGACGCCGAAGGCAGCTACAAGGCGCTGGAGAAGTACTCCACCGACTTGACGGCGCAGGCGAAGGAAGGCAAGCTTGACCCGGTCATCGGCCGCGATCAGGAGATTCGTCGCGTCATCCAGATTCTTTCCCGCCGTACCAAGAACAACCCGGTGCTGATTGGCGAACCCGGCGTCGGCAAGACCGCCGTCGTCGAAGGATTGGCGGAACGCATCGTGGCGGGCGACGTGCCCACGACCTTGCAGAACAAGAAGCTCATCAGCCTTGATTTGGGTTCGATGGTGGCCGGTTCGAAGTACCGTGGCGAATTCGAGGAACGCCTGAAGTCCGTCTTGAACGAGATTAAGAGCGCGAACGGCGAGATTATCACCTTCATTGACGAGATTCACACCATTGTCGGCGCAGGTGCGGCCGAAGGATCAATGGACGCTGGCAATATGTTAAAGCCCATGCTGGCCCGTGGCGAGCTCCGTCTGATCGGCGCGACCACGCTCGACGAATACCGTGAGAACATCGAGAAGGATCCGGCGCTGGAGCGTCGTTTCCAGCAGGTCTTCGTCGGTGAGCCTAGCGTTGAAGACACCATCGCGATTCTGCGTGGCTTGAAGCAGCGTTACGAGGCGCACCACAAGGTGACCATTGGCGACGATGCGCTCGTGGCCGCGGCGACGCTTTCGAACCGGTACATTTCCGGTCGTCAGCTGCCCGATAAGGCCATCGACTTGGTCGATGAGGCCGCTGCGCACCTGCGCATGGAGTTGGATAGCCAGCCCGAGGAAATCGATGAGCTGCAGCGTCGCGAGACCCGTCTCGAGATGGAGGAGATGCAGCTTAAGAAGGCCGAAGATCCGGCCAGCAAGGACCGCCTGAAGAAGCTGCAAAGCGACTTGGCGGACACTCGCGAGAAGCTTTCGGGCTTGAAGACCCGCTGGGACGCCGAGAAGGCCGGCCACAACAAGGTCGGCGACCTGCGTGCCCAGCTCGATGCCAAGAAGGTGCAGGCCGACAAGTACACCCGTGAGGGTGATTTGGAGAAGGCCAGCAAGATTCTGTACGGCGAGATTCCGGCGATTCGCAAGCAGCTCGATTTGGCTGAGCAGGCCGCGGACGAGGAGAATGCGAACGGTCAGGAGACCGAACCGATGGTCCCCGACCACGTGGACGCCGATTCGGTGGCGGGCATCGTCTCCGAATGGACCGGCATCCCCGTCGGCCGCTTGATGCAGGGCGAGAACGAGAAGCTTCTGAATATGGAGAAGTTCCTCGGCAAGCGCGTCATCGGCCAGAAAGAAGCCATTCAGGCGGTTTCGGACGCTGTGCGGCGCTCGCGTGCCGGTATCTCCGACCCGAACCGTCCGACAGGATCGTTCCTCTTCCTGGGCCCGACCGGCGTGGGCAAGACGGAGCTCGCCAAGGCGTTGGCGGACTTCCTCTTCGACGACGAGAAGGCCATGGTGCGTATCGACATGAGCGAGTACATGGACAAGGGTTCCGTGACCCGTCTGATTGGTGCGGCCCCTGGCTATGTCGGCTACGAAGAGGGCGGTCAGTTGACCGAGGCCGTGCGGCGTCGTCCTTACTCTGTCGTGCTGTTCGACGAGGTGGAGAAGGCGAACCCCGAGGTCTTCGACATCCTTCTGCAGGTGCTTGACGACGGTCGCCTGACCGATGGCCAGGGCCGGACCGTGGACTTCAAGAACACGATTCTCATCATGACCTCGAACTTGGGTTCGCAGTTCCTGGTGCAGCCTGATTTGGATGATGAGGCGAAGCGCAAGGCCGTTATGGACGCGGTTCACTCGCACTTCAAGCCGGAATTCATCAACCGTCTTGACGAGCTGGTCATCTTCCATCCGCTCACACGCGAGGAGTTGGGCGAGATCGTGGACATCCAAGTCAAGCAGGTCGCGTCGCGTCTCACCGACCGCCGCATCACGCTCGACGTCACCAAGGCCGCAAAGGAATGGCTCGCCAACGCCGGTTACGACCCGGCTTACGGCGCCCGTCCGTTGCGTCGCCTGGTGCAGACGGAGGTCGGCGACCAGATGGCGAAGATGTTGCTCGCCGGCAAGGTTCACGACGGCGACACCGTCTTGGTCGACCAGACCGGCGGCGATCACCTTGAGCTGAGCACGATGCCCGAAGATCCGCTGAGCGAGGATCACGAGGACAAGTGATTTGACGGTGTGAAGCCGGTTGCGGAGCGCAAATGATAAAGCGTTCCGCAGAGGGCTTATAGATAGCTGATAGTTATTAGTATCTGGCGAAGAGCCGAGCTGTTGCAGCAATGCGATGGCTCGGCTCTTCGCTGTATGTATCAGGCTTGTGTGTCGATCCCGTTTGGCGCCTGCAATGTTATCTTGGTTTGCTCTAGCGCAAATAGAAAAATACAGATTTATTATTTATTGGTTCCATTGATTATTCAGCGGCTTTGATATTGCCGCGCTGTGCTTTTCTACGTCCATTGACAATAAGGACGAGCGCGAGAATTGCAAGGATGAAACCGGCGATGACCAGCACGCCGACGCCGCCGAACAGTGCGAATGTCAGGCGCGGCTGCGGGCCGAACACCACCAACAGCGCGAACGCCCAGACCGCGATGATGATGACGGTGATGACGAAAATGCGGGTGAAATGCGCGAGTTTTCTGATGCCTGCAATGAGCGTGTTGAACGCACGGTCGGCGATGCCATGGGCTGCCATATTGGCGTTTGCGCCAATCGTACGGGCGTTGGAGCCAGAGCCGACACCTGAAGTTTGAGACGGTGAGGACGAACTTTCGCTACTTTTATTGTTTTTGTTTATGGCTGCAGTCGAGCTGTTGTTGACAGTAGAAGCTTTCTCTATTGCGGATGTGGCTTGCGATGCTGTTGCCGCATTTACCATATCCTGTGATTCTCCAACATCACGAAGAATCAAAAGTTCGACGAGTTCGATGGCCAGCGCCAAGGCGATGATGACATTGACGCCGCCGAAATAAGCGCGCCGCGAGCCTTCCGGGAACTGGTTGCCGGCCACGCAAATCGCGAGGCTGTAGATAAAAGCTCCCGTGGCTCCCAATGAAATCAGCGAATTGACGTCCGGGGTGCGACGCCTGAGCGCGTGCCAGCCTTCGCGGTGAATCGGAGCGCCGCACCAGAACATCGTCGGGGTGGTCAGAATGGCTTGCAGCCAAGGGTTGACCAGCCAAGTAGATGCAAAGGATGCGCTGAAACGGCTGACCAGTGAAGGAATGAAAACGATGACGGTGAGTACGATCGCGAGAATCAGCATCCGGGAAATGCGTGAAATCTGAACTTCGGTCCCATCGGTTTCCGCCGTTCGGGTTTGCCGGGATTGTGCTTGACCGCTCTCCGGGCTGCTGTTTGCTGCCAGTCCCGAGCGCTCGGCGGATGACGAATTGGGGTTGCGAAGCCCTTGCAGCGCGGTCTCGACCGACGATTGCGCCGAAGTGGGGGAGCGGAAATAGAGGATGATGAGCCATGTGGCCAGCGCTGCGGCTACCACCGCCAAACCGCCCATAAATAAGTCGAATCCCACGGTTCCTCCTTGATTACCCTTTTATCATTCCAGTAAGTTGTGCTGATATCTGCGTTACCGCGTTGATTGACACGAGATATACGCACACATTAAAGGGTAATTGGGCACGGACGGTGCTCCGATTCGTATTTCGTGGGTTTCGAGGGTGTAAGGCAGGCATGTTTATTGAAGTGTGAAGCGGAATATTTGGCACCGTGAAGCGCGAATTGGGGAATCGATATTTTAACAGGATTGCGTGTCTGATTTCGTCCATGGCGTCCTGTGTAATAGAACATATGTTCGAAAATCCTGTAGTGGCAATCGTATTGGTCATCTTCGCAGCGGCGCTGGGGCTGGTGGCCGGTTTCGTGTTGGGCAAATCCAAAGGGCAGGAAACTGCGCGAAACGTGAAAAACACGGATGCCGAGGAAGCGCAGGCGCAGAACGACCAGCTTCGTCGTCAGGTGGGAGAGCTGACTACCCAGTCCGCGCAATATCGTACACAGTGCGATGGGCTCAATCGGCAGCTCGCTTTCGTTAAATCCCAGTTGGCGCAGGCCCAGCAGGCCGAACAGTTGCGCGTGCAACGGCAGCAGGAACAGGAGCGTGAGGCGGCCGAGCGCAAGCGGCAGGAGCAGGCCAAGGCGATGGCCGAGCAGAGCAAGGTGCTTTCGGCGCTCGCGCCCGTGCAGAAGAACCTCGATGCCTTGCAGCAGAAGGTCACCCAGATCGAAGAAGGACGCAAGCAGGAGATGGGTTCCTTGGGCCAGCAGCTCAAGGGTTTGAACGACCAGCAGACGCGTTTGGACAAGGAGACCAGCTCGCTTTCGGCCGCGTTGCGTAACAACAAGGTTCGTGGTGCGTGGGGCGAGGCGCAGCTGCGCAACATTGTCGAATCCGCGGGACTTCTGGAACACGTCGATTTTGATACGCAGGTAGTGGTCACGGATCCGGAAGGTCGTGTGCAGCGGCCGGATATGGTGGTTTATCTGCCCGGCGGCAAGACCATTCCCATCGATGCCAAGGCCCCGTATTCCGATTATCAGCGTGCCTGCGAGATTCCCGATACCGCCTCGGAAGATGAGCTCAAACGACGTGACCAACTGCTGCAGGCCCATGCCAAGGCATTGCGTGAGCATGTCAAGACCTTGGGCGACAAGGCTTATTGGAACGCTTTTGATACCACTCCCGATTTTGTCATCGCTTTCATTCCCAACGATGCTTTGCTTGAGGCAGCATTAAAAGTCGATCCAACGCTGATGGATGATGCCTTTGCCAAAAAGGTCGCGTTGACTTCGCCGGTCACGTTGTGGGCCGTGCTGAAGTCGGTCGCCTTCGCATGGCAGCAGCAGAGCCTCACCGACGACGCCAAGATGCTCTTCGACCTTTCGCGCGAACTCTACGAGCGCTTCGCGGTTCTGGGTGACAAGGCCAACAAACTCGGCCATTCCATCACCCGCACGGTTTCGGCCTATAACGCTTTCGCTGCATCATTGGAATCGCGTGTGTTGGTCACCGCGCGTAAGATGCAGAAGATTGATTCGAGCAAGGTCATCGAGCCGGTCGAGATGGTCGATTCCGACAAGACCGACGTGCATGAACTGACCGCGCCCGAGCTGGATCTTGATTCTGAGGAGAAGGAATGAGTGCAGAAAACGGTGGATTCGCGGCTGACTCGGGAGCTGAAGCTAAAGCCAGAAGCGGGAGTGAAGGTGAGAGCAGCAAGCAGGGCAAAAACAAATTGCAGGCGCTTCTGCAGGCAGCGGTTGAGAAGAAACCCTTCAGCGAGCTGTTCGATGTGAGCCTTGACTATCGTGGTGCGGCGCTGATTGGCGACGCTCTGCTCGACGCGCTTGAGAAGCGTGGTTTTACGCTTAATAATTTCGACGCGGTCGGTGCGCTGACCGCTGCCGCTGTGCCGATGGTGACGGCAGTGATGCATGCCGCCTATGCGCGTGGTCGTGAGCTTGATGGCTTCGTGATGGATTTTGTCTATCCTTCAATCAAAGGCCCTTCTATTGCCAGTAAACGTGTGGTATTGCTGGATTCCTGGCTTTCTGAAAAGTCGTATGTACAGACTTCGTCACTGGTCACCTTGCGTAACGGCAACGAGCTGAGCCTTGATTTCAGCGTCGTCGAGCACGAGGGCGCGAAGGTCGTGGCTATCGCTTCGCTGATCGGCGGAGTCAGCGGTGATGCGGATTCCAACAGCATTAAGGTCATCAATCCCGTTTCTGGTGAGGAATGCAATCTTCCGTTCATAATGGCTTTTGACGAGGATGAATTGCGTGATAGCACAGCTATGGCAAAGAAGGCCGACTGATATGCGCGAACCCAATCCGATAACCGCAGCTGCTCAGGCTTCCGGCGAGCCGGTTTTCCGTGAAATCGGCGTCGGTCCGTGGTCGGATACCCACCCAGACGAACCTCGTCCTGACGACCCGCAATCCCCGAATTTCGATGAACGTTACGACCCGGAATTGCTCGACAACGGCGACCGCCGCAACGTGCTCGACAGGTTCCGTTACTGGTCAGTAGCCGCGATTAAGGCAGATCTTGACAAGCAGGGCCGGCACGACTTCGAAGTGGCCGTCGAAAACTGGACGCACGATTTCAACATTGGTTCGATGGTGCGCACGGCCAACGCCTTCGCCGCCCGCAAAGTGCATATCGTCGGTCCGCACAAGTGGAACCGCAAGGGTGCACTGATGACCGAGCTCTACCAGCATGTCGACCATCATCCCTCCATCGAGGAGCTGGTGGTGAGCTGGAAGAAGGAAATCGCCGAGGAAATCAGGCAGGCTGAAGCCGATGAAGCCAAAGCCGAATTTCGTGTGGACAAGGCTCGTTATCATCGCATCGCCGAGGAGGCCAAAGCCTCCCGCATCATCGCGCTCGATATCATCCCCGGCGCGGTTCCCATCGAAACCTATCGTTTCCCGAATCGTTGCCTGATGCTGTTTGGCGCCGAAGGCCCGGGCCTTTCCCAAAAAGCGCTGGAACTGGCCGATGATGTGGTCTATATTTCCCAATTCGGCTCGGTACGTTCCATCAACGCCGGTGCCGCCGCCGCTGTCTCGATGCACTGCTGGATCTCCCAGCACCTGACTCGATAAAGTGTTTACCGCTTGTTAAATTGTGCAGGATCCAATGGATGATTCTGCTTGCAACAAGACAATCCTGCGAGAAAATGTACGTTTCAAAGGTTCAAAGTGTGCGTTTTCTAACAGGATTGTCTTGTTTCTAGCAGAAGTTGTCGGAATATCGGTTTATTCGTCATCGGAATCGGATTTTTGCGGATGAATCCCGTTATCTGAACGTCACAGACGACTCATATAGTTAAGGTTATGCCTACTTTCACAAGAGAAACAGTCGAGCATCTGGGCCATCTCGCCCAGATTGCGCTCACCGACGAGGAAGCGACCCGCATGCAAGGCGAGTTGAACGTCATCGCCGATTCCATCAACAAGGTGCAGGAAGTCGCGTCCGACGACGTTGAACCCACTGCCAACCCGGTCCCGCTCGAGGCCTATCTGCGCCCCGACGTTCCCGAAAAGCCGCTGACCCGCGAAGAGGCGCTTTCCGGCGCCCCCGCCACCGAAGACGGTATGTTCGTGGCACCGCGAATCCTTGGAGGTGACGAATGATGGCCGAAACAAACGAACTGGTGAAGCTGACCGCCGCACAGATGGCGGAGAAGATTCGCAACAAGGAAGTCTCCAGCCGCGAGCTGGTCGACGCTGAGCTCAACGTCATCGATGCCGCCGAACCGGAATTGCACGCCTTCCTTCACGTTTCCGCCGACGAGGCTCGCGCCCAGGCCGACGAATTCGACAAGAAGAACACCGCAGGGGAGACCGAAGGCCTGCCGGAGCTTGCCGGTGTGCCGATCGCCATCAAGGACATGATCGTCACCAAGGGCATCCCTACGACGGCCGCCTCGAAGATTCTCGAGGGCTGGGTGCCGCCCTACGATGCCACGGTCATCAAGAAGCTCAAGGCCGCTGGCATGCCGTTGCTGGGCAAGACCAACCTCGATGAGTTTGCGCAGGGTTCCTCCACGGAGCATTCCGCGTATGGCCCGACCCACAATCCTTGGGATACCGAGCGCGTCCCCGGTGGTTCCGGTGGTGGTTCCGCATCCGCGGTCGCCGCGTTTGAGGCCCCGCTTGCCCTTGGCACCGATACCGGTGGCTCGATTCGTCAGCCTGGTTCGTTGACCGGTACGGTCGGCGTCAAGCCCACCTACGGCGGCGTCTCCCGTTTCGGCGCAATCGCCATGGCGAGCTCGCTCGACCAGATCGGCCCCGTCTCCCGCAACGTGCTCGATTCCGCACTGCTGCAGGAAATCATCGGCGGCCACGACGTGCGTGATTCCACGTCCATCCCGATGGATGTGCCCCCGATTTCCAAGGCTGCCCGTGAAGGCTACAAGCGCGACCTCAAGGGTGTGCGCGTCGGCCTGGTGCGTCAGCTGAGCGGCGACGGCTACCAGCCCGGCGTTGAAGCCCGTTTCAACGAAGCGGTCAAGCTTTTGCAAGACATGGGTGCCGAAGTGGTCGAGGTCGATTGCCCGCACTTCGATTACGCGCTTGCTGCATATTACATCATCATGCCCTCCGAAGTCAGCTCCAACCTGGCCCGTTACGATGGCATGCGTTACGGCCTGCGCGTCATGCCGCCAGAAGGCGTGCCGCAGACCGCCGCCAACATGATGGCCTACACCCGTGAAGCCGGCTTCGGTGACGAAGTCAAGCGCCGTATCATCCTCGGCATCTACGCACTTTCCGCCGGTTACTACGACGCGTGGTACGGCTCGGCACAGAAGGTCCGTACCCTGATCATCGACGACTTCAACAAGGCGTTCGAGAAGGCCGACGTGTTGGTCGCGCCCACTTCCCCGACCACCGCGTTCAAGTTCGGCGAGAAGATGAACGACCCGCTGACCATGTATATGAGCGATGTCGCCACGATTCCGGCGAACATGGCCGGAACCCCCGCAATGAGCATTCCCGCAGGACTTTCGGACGACGGCCTGCCGGTCGGCTTCCAGTTCATGGCCCCGCAGAAGCACGACGAGCAGATGTACAAGCCCGCAGCCGCGCTCGAGGCCGCGCTCGAGGAGCAGTGGGGCGGCCCAATCTGGCAGTCCCTCAAGACCCCGTGGCTCGGGAACGCAAAGTAATCGGACGGCAAGGAGCATAAAATCATGGCTGAAAAATTGATGAAGTATTCCGATGCCGTCAAGGAATTTGACCCGGTATTCGGTCTGGAAACCCACGTCGAGCTGTGCACGCAGACCAAGCTGTTCTGCCCGGCGCACGAAGAGTTCGGCGCGGAACCGAACACGGAGTTGACCCCGGTAAGCCTCGGCCTGCCCGGATCGCTCCCGGTGGTCAACAAGACCGCCGTCGATTTCGCGATCAAGCTGGGTCTGGCGCTGCACTGCCAGATCAACGAGTGGAGCCAGTTCGCGCGTAAGAACTATTTCTACCCGGACATGCCTCGCGACTATCAGATCTCCCAGTTCGACAAACCGACCAATGGTAACGGCTACCTCGACATCGAGCTCGACGACGGCACCCCCTTCCGCGTGCCGATTGAGCGCGCGCACATCGAGGACGACGCCGGCAAGAACACCCACGTGGGCGGTGCCGACGGCCGTATTGAAGGTGCCGACCATTCGCTGGTCGACTACAACCGCGCCGGCGTCCCGCTGATCGAAATCGTCACCAAGCCTGTCGAAGGCGGCGGCGACCGCGTCCCAGAGATTGCGGACGCCTACATGCGTGCCATTCGCGACATCGTGCGTGCCCTGGGTATTTCCCATGGCCGCATGGAACAGGGCAACATGCGTGCCGACGTCAACATTTCGTTGCGCAAGAAGGGTGAGACCAAGCTCGGCACCCGTAGCGAGACCAAGAACGTCAACACCTTCCGCGGCATCAAGAAGACCCTGCAGTACGAGATTCGCCGTCAGGCGGCTATCCTCGACGAGGGCGGCGAGATCCTGCAGGAGACTCGTCACTGGGACGAAGCCACGCAGACCACGGCCGGCGGTCGTGTGAAGTCCGACGCGAACGATTACCGTTACTTCCCCGATCCGGACCTGGTGATGCTGCACATCACGCAGGATCACATCGACGAAATCGCCAAGACCATGCCGGAGATGCCTCGCGAGCACCGCGCCCGTCTGCAGTCCGAATGGAAGCTCAGTGATCTCGAGATGCGCGACATCATCAACGCCGATGCGCTCGACTTGGTCGAAGAGACCGTCAAGGATGGCGCGAGTGCAGCCGGCGCCCGCAAGTGGTGGCTCGGCGAGATTTCCCGCGTCGCCAACGAGCGCAGCCTTTCGCTTGAAGAGCTGCCGATCACCCCGGCCGATGTGGCTGAGGTTGAGAAGCTTGTTGCCGACGGCAAACTGAACGACAAGCTCGCCAAGCAGACCGTCACTGGCGTTCTCGCCGGCGAAGGCACACCTGACGAAGTCGTGAAGAAGCACGGCTATCAGGTCGTCTCCGACGACGGTGCACTCGACAAGGCGATTGACGAGGCTCTTGCCGCCAACCCGGACGTGGCTGAAAAGCTCAAGAGCGGCAACATGAAGCCGATGGGCGCCATCATCGGTGCCGTCATGCGCGCCACCCACGGTCAAGCCGATGCCAAGGCCGTGAGCGCTTTGGTCATCAAGAAGATGAAGAACTGAGTCTTCTTTATAGAAGCCGAAGAATTTATGGGACGAATGCAAAAATGTGTTCGTCCCATTTTCTATGAAGCGAGAGCACAATAGCTTTCAGCGAATAGTCAGGCGAACACGATAATCTTGTTAAAGATTTCAAGTGTGTTGGAGGAATGAAAGCAAATGTCTGGAAACTCCGAAAACCCCAGTGCAGAGGTTAGTCCGCGTCAGCTGCCCAAGAGTATTGTCATCCCGGAGATTCGTGGCGAAATGGTGCATCTGCGCCCTGCCACTCTTGACGATATCCCGAAGCTCGACCAGCTTGAGGTCTATTTCAACGCTTCCGGCGATACCGGCAAAGACAAGCAATCCGAACGTGCCGTGGTTCAGGCTTGGGTCAAGCGTTCCGTGGCGTGGGTCAATGGCATAGCTGCCTCCGATTCAGGAGTAGGAGACCCTGAAGCCCGCCGCACGATGGCTTGGGCGATTTTGACCGATGCTGACCATGATATTGACGGCAAAGTCGACGCCGGTGCCACCGATAATGTCATCGGTATGATTTTCCTTATCGATATCGACGGCTGGGCCCGTTCCGCGCGTATCCAGGTGATGTTGGGCAAGGATTATCGCGGTCGCGGCTATTCCCGCGACGCCATGCCCCGCGTGATGACCTATGGTTTCGCCGCCTCGCCGGTCGGGCTCGGCATGCACCGCATCTGGGTGGCCGTGCCAGAAAAGAGCTCGCGCACGCTTTCGGTCTATCAGTCCTTGGGCTTCATCAAGTCCGGAACCTCCCGAGATTCGCTGTGGGACGCCTCTATCGGCAAGTATCAGGATTTGATAGTTCTCGATACTCTTGCCGACGAATACGATCCGATTCGCTCACTTGACGCCTTCGGCATGCACGTCATTGAGGGTAACCCTGGCGTTAAAGAGGCTATGGCCGCACGCGAGCATTCCATTGAAATCAAGCAGCACAAGCACAGCAATGACAAGGCCGACGTTGCAGGTGCCGACGCCAGTTGTGGCGAAAGCGCTGGAAACGAATCTGGCCGCGCAGCCTTCGGACAAAAGGTCAATGGCCAAGCAGGCAAGCGTGATGGGCAAGGCGGCAGCAAAGATTCCGGAAAACAATCTGTTCGCGAAGCCACTTCAACAGGTGCTGACATCACCGACAAAACTCGTTCGAATGATTTCGTATCGTCCTCGGCAGACGGCTCAGGCCGCAAACACGATGCCGACGACGATTCCGAAACGTCATGGCCCTATTCGGCAACGCAAAGCAAGAAATCGAAGAAGGCTTGGTGGCGTAATATCGGCCATAATGGTCAAAACAAGGCCAAGGCCGACAGCAAGATTGCTTCAACCGACAATTCAGATAAGTCAGGGGGTAGCGTTCAGTGAGCGCTGAAGATCTCGACGATTACGAGATGAACGCCGAGCTGGCGCTCTACAAGGAGTACCGCGACGTCATCAAGCTTTTCACCTACGTCGTAGAGACGGAACGACGCTTCTACTTGGCCAACAAGGTCGATTTCAACGTGCGTTCCGCCGGGCAGGACGTCTACTTCGACGTGCAACTCACCGACGCGTGGGTCTGGGACGTGTACCGGTCCTCGCGATTCGTCAAGAACGTGAGAATTGTTACGTTTAAGGATGTCAACGTAGAGGAAGTGCAGAAGTCCGACATCGATATTCCTGATTCTTTGGCGTAGGAACAGCTACAACTGGCGGTCTGGGAGGCAGAGGCATACATTGCTCGACACGCTCCGGGCCGCTCAGGCCAAGTCTTTACGGTCGAGCAACGCATGCCTCTGCCTCCCAGACCTCAACCTTACAAATCGCCAAGAGAACGACTGGGGCGATGTCGAAGTTCTGAGGGGCACTTTTAAGCAAATTTGAAGAATGTTCGTGTATGTTGTGAGGCATTCATTGGTCTGGTTTGCGCTTTCGTGTAGGCTGAGGATGATTTGTGTAATGGGGCGTATTGGCTTCAAAGGTATGTATTTTTCGGGAGGCAGTTGTGGCTGAGGATGCGGATAAGAAATCTGTGGTGATTATTGGTGGCGGGCCTGCGGGCCTGACCGCCGCTTGGGAGCTGTTGAAGGACGGCGGCGCCAGCAAGTATGATGTGACCGTTTTGGAAGCGACGAAAGAGTTCGGCGGCATCAGCCGTACAGTGAAGCACAACGGCAACCGCATGGATATCGGCGGGCATCGTTTCTTCTCCAAGGACGACCGTGTGATGGACTGGTGGAAGAACATCATGCCGCTGCAGGGTGCGCCTTCATACGACGACAAGAAACTCGGTCGTCACCACGACCTCGAGCCCGGCGGCCCGGATCCGGAGAAGACGGATGTGGTGATGTTGAAGCGCCACCGTGTCTCTCGTATCTTCTGGAACCAACATTTCCTGGACTATCCGATTTCGCTTTCCCCGGGCTTGTTCAAGGCACTGGGCCTGAAGCTGACGTTGAAGGCCGGGTTCAGCTATCTCTGGTCGATGATTCACAAGCTGCCGGAAGACAATCTCGAGAACTTCTATATCAACCGTTTCGGCCGCCAACTCTATTCAATGTTCTTCGAGGGCTACACCACGAAGGTTTGGGGTCGTACTCCTGCTGAGATTTCGGCAGATTGGGGCGCCCAGCGCGTGCGTGGCTTGAGCGTCATTTCCGTGCTCAAGAACGCCATCCAGAAGATGATGCCGAAGAAGCGGGATTCCAAGGACGTCGAGACCTCGCTGATCGAGGAGTTCTGGTACCCGAAGCTTGGCCCGGGCCAGCTCTGGGAGATCGTCGAAGGCCAGGTTGTTGACAACGGCGGCAAGGTATTGACGGATGCGAACGTGGTTGAGCTGCGCCAGAAGGACGACGGTAGCATCGCTTCGGTCGTGTATCTCGATGCTGACGGCAAGCGCGTCGAGCTCGGCGGAGATCAGTTCATTTCTTCTATGCCGGTCAAGGACTTGGTCAACGCCATCGATAAGGCCGCGAAAGACGACGAAGCCGGAAAACCCGCTGACAGCAACGACAGCGCTAATAAGTCTGCTTCCAAGGAAGTCGCCACGACCTCCGAGGATGTGCCCGCCGATATGAAGCGTATCGCCAACGGCCTGCCCTACCGTGATTTCGTCACTGTCGGCCTCTTGGTCAAGCACCTGCGTTTGAAGAACACGACGGATATGAAGACGCTTGGCAACCCGCCGATTGTGCCGGACTGCTGGATCTACGTGCAGGACCCGGGCTACAAGGTCGGCCGCGTGCAGATTTTCAACAACTGGAGCCCGTATCTGGTCAAGGATGTCGACAATACGGTTTGGGTCGGCCTCGAGTACTTCTGCGAGGAAGGCGATGATTTCTGGAATCTTTCAGATGAAGAAGCCACTGCGTTCGCCATCAAGGAACTCACGCGCATGCGCGTGATCAACGGTCCCGAGGACGTTCTGGATTCGCACCGCGAGCATGTCAAGAAGGCGTACCCCGCCTACTTCGACACCTACGACGAGATGCCTCAGCTTATCGATTACCTTGATTCGTTCGGCAATCTCTACTGCGTCGGTCGCAACGGCCAGCACCGCTACAACAACCAGGACCATTCCATGGCCAGCGCGATGGAGGCCGTGGGCAACATCAAGTCCGGCCGTGCCGACAAGAAGAACGTCTGGTCGGTCAACACCGAAAAGTCCTACCACGAAGAAAAGTAGCCGTTAGCCAGTTTTAACTTTTATCGTATACAAGGCGAATGCTCCTGACGGGGCGTTCGTCTTTTGCGTTTTCCGACACGCTTCCGCTTCAGGCGTGGCGAAGGTCGCACATCGGTTGTACGCTAAAGGGAAGTTCGAAAACCACAAGTTGGTGTCGAATATTCACACGCGGTTTTTAAAGATGCCGCATCTTTTTCATTACGCTTCCGGGCACTGCCGTAGGAAGTCAAGGAAAGGCAACATTATAGTGGCAACTAGCCAGAATATTGAGGATATGAAGCTGCCTGAGCTGAAGACGCTCGCCAAGCAGATGGGACTTCGCGGTACGTCAACGATGCGTAAGCCGGAATTGCTCGCCACCCTTCAAGCCGCGAGAACAGGTGGTCAAGCGCCCAGCGGTGTCACGGTTCGTGCGCCAAAGGCCGCTCCTAAAGCTGCTCTGAAAAAGAGCAGCGACGATAACGATACGTCCAATGAGTCCAAAGCTGTGCAAAGGCAAAGCTCTGGAACTGAGCATGCCAGTCAATCGGCAAGCGGTGAAGGCAAAGAATCCGCTGACGCGCGCAAATTCGGCAATGGCATGTCGACCAATGCTGAGAAGCACGAAAAGGCTCCGGTCAATGCCATCCGTCATTCCTCTGCCAGTATGAACGCCAAGCGTTCGCAAAAGCAGGAAAACCAGGAAGAACGTGAGTCGCAAGAGCCCAGGCTTTTTGATGACGACGAGCCGCTGCACCGCCGGAACAGGTCGTTTGTGGCCCACCGCCGTGGTGAGCGTGAAATGGAAGAGGGCGGCGAGGAACACATCCGTCGTCGCAACTATCGTGCGGAGCAGCAGTCCCGTCACGATACCGCTTCCAACGAAGTTCGTGATTTGGACGACATTCTCGCCACATTGCCTGTCGTCGGCAATGACGAGGGCAGCTCCAAGGACGGCAAAGAGGAAGAGCCCCGTCGCGAGTTCACCCGCCACACGCGTCGTAACGATCGTTACAACCGCGAGGAACGTGGCAGTGAGCGTCATCAGCGCAGGATGCGCGGGCGCGATCGCAACAATAATTACGATTATAAGGATCGCGATAATCGCAACGAACGTTACAACAACGACGCGGTGAACGAAGACGATGTGCGCGACCGCCGTGGCAACGATTCCAAAGAAGGGCTAGTTCCTGTCGCAGGCATCGTCGACGTGCTCGATTCTTATGCCTTCATTCGCACTTCCGGCTATCTGCCGGGGCCGAATGACGTCTACGTTTCCATGGGCCAGATTCGCAAGTACGGCTTGCGCAAGGGCGACGGCGTACAGGGCTTCATCCGCGAGCCACGTGAAGGCGAACGGCGCAACCAACGTCAGAAGTTCGTGCCGCTGCAGTCCATCGAAACCATCAACGGCATGAGCATCGAGGATGCCTCCAACCGTGCGCAGTTCTCCAAGCTCACCCCGCTCTATCCGCAGGAAAGGCTCAAGCAGGAGACCACTCCGGGCAACATCATCGGTCGTCTGATCGACCTTGTAGCGCCGATTGGCAAGGGCCAGCGTGGCCTGATTGTCTCCCCGCCGAAGGCCGGCAAAACCATCACTTTGCAGAACATCGCCAATGCGATTACCACGAACAACCCCGAAGTGCACCTCATGGTGGTGCTCGTGGACGAACGCCCCGAGGAAGTCACCGATATGGAGCGCACCGTGCAGGGCGAGGTCATTTCCTCGACCTTCGACCGCCCGGCTTCCGACCACACTACCGTCGCCGAACTCGCCATCGAACGCGCCAAGCGCTTGGTGGAGCTCGGTCAGGACGTGGTGGTGCTGCTCGATTCCATGACCCGTTTGGCCCGTGCCTACAACATTGCCGCTCCGGCTTCCGGCCGTGTGCTTTCCGGCGGCGTTGACGCGCAGGCGCTCTACCCGCCCAAGAAGTTCTTCGGCGCGGCCCGCAACATCGAAAACGGCGGATCGCTCACGATTATTTCTTCGGCGCTGGTGGAAACCGGTTCCAAGATGGATGAGGTCATCTTCGAGGAGTTCAAGGGCACCGGCAATATGGAGCTGCGTCTTTCGCGCGACCTGGCCAACAAGCGCCTCTTCCCGGCCATCGACATCAACGCCTCCGGCACCCGCCGCGAGGAGCTCATCACGCCGAAGGACGAGTTGGCAGTCATCTACAGTCTGCGTCGCCTGCTTGGTGGCATGGAGCCGGAAAAGGCCTACCAGACCATCGTTCCGCGTTTGAAGAAGACGGCGACGAACCGTGACTTCCTGCAGGCCATCATCAAACAGAACGCCAATATGAACAACTGATTTTCTGTTTGCGGATTTGCTTAAGAGCCCTACTCAAGTGGTGGGGCTCTTGTCGTATGGTGAGTACATGACTGATTTTTCCGAGACCAATGACGCCGCTAAAACCAAGGACGCTTCTACGACCAACGATGCAACCGAAACCAATGGAGCTATACAAACCGAAAGTGTTTTGCAAGCCAACCATGTTTCGCACAGCGCTTCGCAAAGCCATGGCTGGCAAGACACTACTATCGACGACGCGCAGGAGCAGTCCAATCCGCAGACCGCAGCGGCCGTCGAGCGCATCAAGCAGTTGCGTCAATCCATCGATAACGTCGATACGGCTATCGTCTCACTACTTGCGGAACGCTTCAAATACACCGCTGAAGTCGGCGTCTTGAAGGCGCAGGCCGGCTTCGCCCCTGAGGATCGCGCACGTGAAAACCGGCAGGCCGAGCGGCTCAAAGAGGTCGCCATCAGCGCCGGTCTTGATCCGAGCATCGAAGAAAACTACCGCGAATTCGTGGTCACCGAAGCCAAAAAGCGCCACCAGCGCATCGCCGAAGCCGGCGGCGATCCTGGCGTTCTCGATATTTATGCATGAAAGATATTTGCGCGAAGAACCAAACCTGCTGCGAATGATAGTATTGCTTTATAATGAATTTTAACATATCGTAGTAAGGAGGCTGGTATGGGAAAGAAGCACAACAAGAGTCTTACAGTAAGAAAAAAATTTAGGGTGGTCGATAATCTCGATACCCCGGAAAAGCGGCTTGAAGACCGGCTGTTTTTGCTGCAGTTGGCGATGGACGAATACGATGAGTTTCTGGGGGGAACGCTGGATCGCTCCGTTTCGTGGTATTTGATGTGTTCGTGGCATGGACTTTCGAGTATGCAAAGTGCGATTCTGATTGCGCGGCTCGCCACGTTGCTCGATGCCTCCCAGACCGGCCACAAGTGGGCACCGTACGTGCACGCCCATCAGGGCAAGCATGGCCTGAAAATTTACGGCAAGAAGCAGAAGTCGAAGCGTGAGAAGGGGCCGGCGTTCGACATCAAGCATATCCGCATGGTCATGCGTTCGGTGATGACCAAGGAGAAGCTGGCCAGCTTTACCGACGAACAGGTGTTGCGTTTCGCCCGTACGTTGCAGGACATCGCGGCGCGTGAAGAGGAACGTGAGGCGAAAGCCGACCGCAAGGATGGGCCGGACTCGCCTGGTGCCGTGGCGTTTGAGGATGCCAAGGAATACGCCGATCCCGACGCACTGGATGACGTCAACGATGTTGATGACGGTGGCGATATTGACGATAATATCGGCGGCGATAATGACTATGATATTGATGACCACACCGAAGTCGGTATTGATATTGATGCGGTTGCCGACGAAGAAGCGGATTCCGAAGCACCTGACGATGACGAGGATGTCGGGGTTTTGGGAGAAACCGGACCGCTGAACGAATCCGCTACGGCAGAGGGATTGTCGGGAAGTGATGCTGTTGCGGAAACCGAATCCGACATCGAAACCGATGGCGCAACGAATGCAGTAGACGCGACAGACGACATAGACACCATGGAGGTAATGGGTGCAACGGACGTAACCGGTTCAACTCATTCAGCAGACTCCAGCGAAGATTGGAATGGCAACAACAGGAATGCCGCCTCTCGCGATAGCGATGATCCGTTTGCCGATGTTCCTCCCGAGCTGAAAAGGCTGAATCTGGGCAAAAACAGATGACGGTTAACAGTGAATGATTGAGATGACAATGGCCTTCGACCGGTAGCGTTTCCGGTCGAAGGCCATTGTTGTTGGTGGACGTTGGTAGCTGGGAAGTTCACAGCTCGTCAGGGTTCTACCGATGCATCTCGGTTTATCGGCTGTGTGCGCGTTATCTGCCCACCTCGCTATATCTTCTATCCAGGCTCTTTATATCTGACGTTACCTGCGTAGCCAACGTTAGGACTTACCTGCGTTCGGGCGCGTGACGTCCCAACGTGGCTTGCGCGGCGGCGAGACGGGCTACGGGCACGCGGTAAGTGGAGCACGAAACGTAATCCAGCCCCACATCTTCGCAGAACTCGATCGATTCCGGGTCGCCACCGTGCTCGCCGCAGATGCCGACGCGCAGGTTCGGGTGGACACGCCGACCGGAGTCGACGGCCATCTTGATAAGCCTGCCCACGCCCTTGCGGTCCAAGTGCGAGAACGGGTCTTCCTTCAAGAGGCCCTTGTCGTAGTAATCCTGCAGGAACGAACCGGCGTCGTCACGGCTTAGGCCGAAGGTCATCTGCGTCAGATCGTTGGTGCCAAAGGAGAAGAACTCAGCTCTGGCGGCGATGTCTCCGGCAGTCAGCGCGGCGCGCGGCGTCTCGATCATCGTGCCCACTGAGCAGTAGAGCGAGATGCCGGAACTGGATATGACCTCTTTGGCGGTGGTTTCGACGATTGACTTTACATACTCGAATTCGGCAGTTTCGCTCACCAACGGAATCATGATCTCCGGGGCCACCGTCCAATCCGGGTGCTCGCGTTTGACTTCTACCGCGGCCTCGAGCACGGCTCTTGTCTGCATGCGGGCGATCGAGGGATAGGTGACAGCGAGCCGGCATCCGCGGTGGCCGAGCATCGGGTTGACTTCGGTGAGCTCGGCGGTGGCGCGGTTGATGTCCTCGACGCTTTGGCCGGTTGTTTCGGCCAGCGAGGCCACGGCCTCCGGGGTCTTGGGCAGAAACTCGTGCAGTGGCGGATCGATAAGGCGTACCGTCATCGGCTCGCCTTCCATCGCCTCATACATCGACTTGAAGTCCTCGCGTTGCATCGGCAGCAGCACGTCGAGCGCGGCTTGGCGTTCGTCCTCGTCGCGGGCCACGATCATCCGTCTGATGGCGTCGATGCGTTCCGGGCGGAAGAACATGTGCTCGGTGCGGCATAGGCCGATGCCTTCGGCGCCCAGCTCACGCGAACGGCATGCGTCCTCGGGGGTATCAGCATTGGCGCGTACTTCCATCCTGCGGAAGCGGTCGGCCCACGACATCACGCGGCCGAACGCGCCGGTCATGGACGCTGGTTCGGTTTCAAGCTTGCCCTCATAGACGGAACCGGAGCCGCCATCGAGCGAGATCCAGTCGCCTTCGTTGAGCTGATGGTCGCCGATGGTGCAGCTTCCGTCGTCGCCGAATTGCAGCGCCGAAACCCCGGAAACGCAGCATTTGCCGATACCGCGGGCCACCACGGCCGCATGACTGGTCATGCCGCCGCGCGCGGTCATGATGCCTTCAGCATGGTGCATGCCCACGATGTCTTCAGGAGTGGTGTCGCGTCGAATGAGAATGACCCGTTCACCACGAGTTGACCAAGCCTCGGCATCGTCGGAGGAGAAGACGGCTCGGCCCGCCGCCGCCCCCGGCGATGCCGCCAGGCCGGTGCCCAGCATGGTGCCGGTTTTCAGCGCCTCGTCGGTGAAACGGGGGTGGAGCATGGCGGTGATATAGGTCGGATCGATCGAGCAGACGGCGTCCTCCTGGGTCAGCACGCCTTCGTCCACCAGGTCGCTGGCGATTTGGAAAGCGGCCTGCGGGGTGCGCTTGCCGTTGCGCGTCTGAAGCATAAAGAGATGACCGTCCTCGATGGTGAACTCCATATCCTGCATGTCGCGGTAGTGCAGCTCGAGTTTGTGCACGATCTGGTCGAAGGTCTCGTAGAGCGCCGGGTTGCGGGTTTTGAGCGTCTCGATGGGTTCGGGGGTGCGCACGCCGGAGACGACATCCTCGCCCTGCGCATTCATCAGATATTCGCCGAACAGCCCCTTTTCGCCGTTGACCGGGTTGCGAGAGAAGGCCACGCCGGTGCCGGAATCTTCGGAAAGGTTGCCGAAGACCATGCGCTGCACTGTGACTGCAGTGCCCCAATCGTCGGGGATATTATTCATCTGCCTGAAATAGACGGCACGCGGGTTGTTCCAGGAACGGAAGACGGCCTTGATGGCCTCGAAGAGCTGCGTGGTCGGTTCGGTGGGGAAGTTCTCGCCCTTGGCTTGCCGGTAGTCCTCGAGGAATCGGTCGGCCAGCCACTGCATGTCATCCGCGTCCAGGTCGACGTCCGATTCCACGCCGCGTTCGGCCTTGCGCTCATCGATACGATGCTCGAAAATGTTTTCATTGATGCCCATGACCACGTTGCCATACATCTGAATAAAGCGACGGTACGAATCCCAAGCCCAGCGCTCGTTGCCGGACTTTTCGCCCAGCGCCTCGACCACTTCGCGGTTCAATCCCAGGTTGAGGATGGTGTCCATCATTCCGGGCATCGAGACCTGTGCGCCGGAGCGCACGGAAACCAGCAGCGGGTTTTCGGGGTCGCCCAAGGTCTTGCCGGTGCGCTGCTCAAGTTGCGCCAAGGCGTCGAGTACCGGTTGGCGGATTTGTGCATCGATGCCGTCCGGATTTTTCATATAGCTTCGGCAGGCTTCGGTGGTGATGGTAAAGCCTTCCGGCACCGGCATTCCCAGCTTGGTCATTTCGGCCACGCCGGCTCCCTTGCCGCCCAGAAGGTCCCGCATCGAGGCGTCGCCTTCCGAGAATTGGTATACGTATTGTGTGCTACTGTGCATCTATCTTTCCCTCATTGGATATGGTAAATTTCGGACGGCTGCCACATGGTGAATACGAAACCTGAGATGTGACGAAACTTTGCAGCGTTTAATTCAAAATAGTCGGAAAATGAGCGTTGTCAAATCGATTGACGTTTTTTAGGTGATTTGTCCGGTTTATGAGACTTCTAGAGGTGTATCGCGAAGCGGAATAATATGCAAACGATTGATACAAAATGGAGATATGAGGATTTCGCTCATTTTGGTCGCTAAAAGTACTGAAATTCGTGTTTTACGGACACGCTGAACAGATGTGCGAAACGGGTACGCAGAAAGTGGGTATATGGAACAGATATACAGCGTGGATACACGAAACGGATATACGGAACAGGGATATGGAACAAATATGCAGAGCAGATGTGCAAGCAAGATACAAATATCGGGATACAGAAAAGGCCCGACACGCTGTATGAAGCGTATCAGGCCTTTTGTGTCGAAAATCGGAAGGTTACTTCTTCTTGGGCTTCTTGGCCGGCGGCTCGCCGAGCTCGGCGTCGCTGACCTTCACCACAATCTCGTTGTCGGGAACGTCGGCCGAATCGTCGACCGCGACCGTCAACGGACCGGTGACCTTGCCGGCTTCGGCGATGTCGATGAGACTTTCGTCGATGGCCTTCTTGCCGGCTGAAGGCACGTTGAGCGTTGCCTTCAGAATCGGGGTCTTCATGGAGACCTTGGCCTGCGACTTCAAGCCACGCAGCTCGGCCAGCGCCTTGCCAGCCCAGATGAGCATGTCGGCGTCGGCGTCGCCAGCGGCGGCCTCATAAGGCTCGGCCTTCGGCCAGGTGGCGGTGTGCACGGAACCTTCGCCTACGTGCATCCAGTGCCAGACCTCTTCGGTGGCGAACGGCATGTAGGGGGCGAAGAGGCGCGCGAACGCCTCAAGGCCCAGGCCCAGCGTGGTGCGTGCGGACTTCACGGCGGCGACCGATGGCGTTTGTCCTGTCGCATCGGCGGTGCCGTAAGCACGGTTCTTCACCAGTTCGATATAGTCGTCGCAAAACTGCCAGAAGAACGCCTCGATGATTTCGAGCGCCTTGGAGTGCTCATAGGAATCCATCGACTTGGTAGCTTCGCGGATTACGGAAGCCATGCGTGCCATCACCGCGCGGTCAAGCGGTTCGGTGACGTCGGCTGGGTTCCAGGAAGCGGTAGCGGCGGCACCGACGTGATGGTTGTCGTCCTCGCGGCCGATGGCCAGCGCGAACTTGGTGGCATTCAATAGCTTGATCGCCAGACGGCGGCCGATCTTCATCTGGCCTTCGTCATAGGTCGCATCGAGGCCGAGCTTGGCGGAAGCGGCCCAATAGCGCACCGCGTCGGCACCGTACTTGTCGACCGGCTCCTTCGGAACGACGACGTTGCCCTTGGACTTCGACATCTTCTTGTGATCCGGGTCGAGAATCCAGCCAGAAAGCGCGGTGTGCGCCCACGGCAGGCAATGGTTCTCGAGGTGTGCGCGGTCCATGGTGCTGAAGAGCCAGGTGCGGATGATGTCCTGACCCTGCGGGCGCAGATCCATTGGGAAGGTGGCCGCAAAGAGGTCCTTGCTCTCCTGATCAGGTTCGGCCCAGTGGGTCACGATCTGCGGGGTCAGCGATGAGGTGGCCCAGGTGTCCATGATGTCCTTTTCGGCCGTGAAGCCGCCGGGCACGTCGCGCTGGTCCTCGCTATAGCCCTCAGGCACATCGTTGGTCGGATCAATCGGCAGCTGATCCTCGCTCGGAGTGATCGGATGGTCGTAATCCGGCTCGCCGTCGGCTTTGACCGGGTACCACAGCGGGAACGGGACGCCGAAGAAGCGCTGGCGGGAGATGAGCCAGTCGCCGTTCAAGCCGTTGACCCAGTTCTCATAACGCACGCGCATGAAGTCAGGGTGGAACTGAAGTTCCTTGCCTCGCTCAAGCAGCTCGGCGCGCAGTTTCATGTCGGTGCCGCCGTTCTTCAAATACCACTGGCGGGAGGTGACGATTTCGAGCGGCTTGTCGCCCTTCTCGTAGAAGTTTGTCATACGTTTGGTCGGCTTCGGCTCGCCGTCGAGATCGCCGGATTCGCGCAGATGCTCGACGATGATCTTGCGGGCCGTGAAAGTGGTCTTGCCTTCGGTTTCCTCGAAGACCTTCTTGCCGCCTTCGTCTTCGATCCAATCGGGCACGCTCATGATGATGCGGCCGTTGCGCTGGATGATCGGTCGGGTCGGCAGGTTCAGGTCACGCCACCACTCGATATCGGTCTGATCGCCGAAGGTGCAGCACATCGCGATGCCGGCGCCCTTGTCCATCTCGGCGGCGGGGTGCGCGAGAATCGGCACCTTCACCTTGAACAGCGGGGAGTAGACATACTGGCCGAAGTACTTCTGGTAGCGTTCGTCGTCGGGGTTGGCGATTAACGCGCCGCACGCGGCAAGCAACTCCGGACGGGTAGTCTCGATGTAAATCGGTGTCCCGTCCTCGAAGCGGAAGGCGACGCGGTGGTAGAAGCCGTCGTATTCACGGCTTTCCAGCTCGGCCTGCGCTACCGCGGTCTGGAAGGTGACATCCCAGAGGCCGGGGGCGTCTTTCTGGTATGCTTCGCCGCGGGCGAGATTGCGCAGGAACGCCTTCTGTGCCACGCGCTGCGGGTGCTCGCCGATGGTGTGGTAGGTCTGGCGCCAGTCGATGGACATGCCGAGCGAGCGCCACAGTGCCTCGAACTGCTTCTCGTCCTGGGCGGTGAGCTTCTCGCACAGCTCCACGAAGTTCTTGCGGCTGATCGGAACCTGGTCGCGGGCCTCGAGCTTCTTGCCCTGCGTGCCCTCGAACGGCGGCTTGAAATCAGGATCGTACTTGAGCGACGTGTCGACGCGCACACCATAATAGTTCTGCACGCGGCGCTCAGTGGGCAGGCCATTGTCGTCCCAGCCCATCGGGTAGAAGACGTGCTTGCCCTTCATACGCTCGTAGCGGGCGATGACGTCGGTGTGGGTATACGAGAAAACGTGGCCCACGTGAAGGCTGCCCGAAACGGTGGGTGGTGGGGTGTCGATGGAGTAAACGGCCTTGCGGTCGGGCTCGCCGTTGCCGTCACGCGGAATGTCGAAATTATAGGTGCCGTCGTTGTCCCATTCGGCGCGCCATTTGTCTTCCAAGCCGTCGACGCCGACCCTGTCGGGAAGGGGCGAAAGGCTTGCATTGATAATGCTATTGTCCTGATCAGTCATAACGTCCAATTTTAGAAAGGAATGGTGACATAGGGGCGGCGCGGGTTGGCATGTGAACGTCGGCTGTTCAAGCCGGTGGTTCGCGCGTGGCCTCGGCCGGCTACTTCGTCCTCACATCGCGCAACGGCAGCAGTTCATCGGTCATGTTGCGCGGGTAGCCGGTGACGTTGTTGTCAGCCGCCACCATGCTGCTTTCGGTGTAAAGCCAAGCGCTCGCGGCGTCGGAGCTGGCCGTCTTGGCGTAGGAGCGAAGATTCTGCTGGTAATCGATATCGTTGGGCGAAGTGAGGGCGTTGCGGTAGTCCTGCTGTGCTTCGCTGTTTTGGTAGCCGAAGGTGCCGTTTGCGAACGCTCCCACATCGTTGGAGCCCTGCATGGTGGTGATGGCCATTTTGTAATCACCGTTGGCGATGCGCCGGGAAAGCGTGTCGTCGTCGACCACCTGCATCACCACATTGAGCCGTGTGCCTTGGAATTGGTTGACGATTTGCTTGCCCAGCGAAGTGTATTCGGTGGGCACCAAGAAGGTGACATCGCCGATATAATCCGGGCCGAAGTAGTTGAAATCGTTCCTGCCCTCGTCGGCGTTGTGCGGGAAATTCGCGGAAAGGTCATCGTAACCGGGCTCGAGCGGGCTGATTGGTCCGTTCAGCGTAGCGGCCGCGTTGGGTTGGTTTTTGACTATCGCCTGGTTGTCAAGCGTATAGCGCACGGCCATGCGGGCGCGGACGTCGGAAAAGATCGAATCGGGATTGTTGTTGAGCGCGAGCACTACTTTCGAGGTCGTCAGCCCTTTGGAAACATCATATTTTTTGTTGTTTTGGAAGGGTTTCGGAGAGTCCGAAGGGCTTAGCATGGCAAGCTGGATTTCGCCGCTTTTCATGGCTTTGTTGAGTGCATCCGCGGAATCGAAATAGCGAAGGGTCATCTGCGAACTGGCTGCCTGCTGCTTCCAATACAGCGGGTTGCGCGTAAAAACGATGGAATTGCCGGGGTCGAAACTGTGAATCGTAAAGGGTCCGCTGCCGCCGGCTTGCTTGGCGTAGTTGACGTTCGATGCCGAGTCATAGACGATGCCGGCCCGTGAGGAAAGTGCACGCAGCAAGCGCGGGTTGGGCGAGGCAAGGCTTATCTGCACCGTTGAGGTGTCAGGGTTTTTGACGGATTTGAGACCGGTAAGGTCTTCGGCACCGACGTAGTTTTTGTTGATGATTTGTTGCAAGGAATAGACGACGTCGGTGGAGTCCAGCGCGTCGCCATTGGCGAAACGCATATCGGGATTAAGCGTGAATGTATAGCTGAGGCCGTCTTTGGAAACGTCCCAGCTTTTGGCGATGGATGGGACGAGCTTGTTGTTCTGGTCGCGACCGACGAGCGTTTCGTAGACATTGCCGATCAGCGCTTGGTCGAGTTCCTTGCCTTGAACCGTACGAATATCAAGGGATTGCGGGGCGGTGGCGTCCAGGCCGACGGTGACTTCCGAACCGGAATGAAGCAAGGTGGCATCGCCGGCGTGGTTGCCGAAATGAGACCAGCCGGCGCCTACGAGAGCGAAGAGCACGACAGCAGCGCCGAGGAAGACGAGACCCCTCATTGGCCCGCCCGTTTGCTGCTTATGCCGTGACATGTCTCAAAAGTCTACTATCTGGTGCTGAATGATTCCTGAAAACGCGGAAAGCCTTGGAATATAAGGAATTTAGACAAAAGAGGAATCAGAGCGGATGGAATGCGGAAGGGCATGTGTCGTTCAGCAGGCAGGATTCGCAGTCGGGGTTGCGTGCGGTGCAAACGCTGCGTCCGAAAAGAATGAGGCGATGGGAAAGATTCGACCATTCCTCCGGCTCGAAATATTGCGTGATTTCCTTTTCGACCTTGACCGGGTCGGGATGCTTGTTGCGCCAGTCAGTGCGCCAGCGCAAGCGGCCGGTGACGCGGATGACGTGGGTGTCCACAGGGAAGCCGGGCACGCCGAACGCATCGCCCAAGACGACGTTCGCGGTTTTGCGGCCCACACCCGAAAGTGTGGTCAGCTCTTCCATTGTCTGCGGCACCACGCCGTCGAAGTCGCGGACGATTTGCGCGGCGAGTTCGATGATATGCGCGGATTTTGTATGGTAGAAGCCGAGCGGATGGATGATGTCCTCGATGCGCTCCGGGTCGGCCACTGCCAGCGTTTCGGGCGTGCCGTAGTCACGGAACAGCTCGGGTGTGACGCTGTTGACTCGAACGTCCGTGGTCTGCGCGCTCAGCACAGTGGCGACGAGCAGGTGGAACGGCGTCTCGTAATCGAGCGTGCACATCGCCTCGGGAAACATCTGACACAGCACGTCGTATTCGGCGTGAATGCGCTGGCTGCGTTGCGCTTTAGTTTCCCTGGGCATCGGCTTCCGCTCCTTATTACAGATGTTAGATATTTCGATATGTTTCCTTGTTATCGGATTATATCGAATGCGAGGTGAATCTTCTGCTCAACTATAGGCATGGGTTTCGCTGTTGTCACCCGGTTTGCTTTTGGCGGATGTCGTCTCTTCTGTGATGACTTAGAGATTGCCGGTATCGCCGGTATCGGTATCGCTGTTGTCGTCAGCTGCGTTGTGGTCACTATCATTGCCGTTGCCGTCGTCGTCCGGTGGATCGAAGCGATAGCCGACGTTGCGCACGGTGCCGATCATATGCTCGTATTCGCCGCCGAGCTTCGCACGCAGACGACGGACATGGACGTCCACGGTTCGCGTGCCGCCGTAATAGTCGTAACCCCACACTTCCTGCAGGAGCTGGGCGCGTGTGAAAACGCGGTGCGGATGTTGGACGAGGTACTTGAGCAGCTCGAATTCCTTGTAGGCCAGGTTGACCGGTTCGCCGTTGAGCGTTGCCGTATAGCCCTTGGTGTCCACCACCAGATCGCCGGAACGAATCTGCCCGTCCTCGCGGTAATTGTCCTGTTCCACGGACGTACGGGGCATGGTCGGAGCAGCTTTGCCGCGTTCGCAGACCAGCCGCAGCCGGCCTTCCACCTCGGCGGGGGAGGCGTTGCTTACGATGACGTCGGCCACACCCCACTGGATGTTGATGGCGGTGAAGCCGCCTTCCGTAATAATAGGAATAATTGGAATCGAAAGTCCGGAAGCGTGAATCAGATTGCACAGCGTCTTGGCGTTGGCGAGGTCGTCACGTGCATCAAGGAAAAGAATAGTGTTTTCAGGAAGTTTCACGAGGCTCGCAGCGTCCATCGGCAGCACGCGCACGCGGTAGGAAAGCAGAGCCAAACTTGGCAGCACGCTGGCAGGGTTGGGGGCCATTGTCATCAATGTCAAATCGGTCATTGAGCCCTCCCTCCCAATCGCTACCCCAGGTTTCGCAAGTCGTGCCACTTCCGGCTAAACCTACGCATAGCTCGCCGCCGTATACACGACGTCGTTGGGGTTTATTCGATTGTCTCTATTGTACCTGCTGGTTGTGGACACTGGCAGCTACCATATTTCTTATAGAAAACCTTGATTGTGTCGGCAGTGTTACGCCGGAGTTTCCACGGTTTTGAAGCCGGGTAAACAGTTAGGCAGCAAGGTTTTGGATGGCGGAATTTTCGCGGCTAAAATGGTGCGAAATGTGAATGACGCGAGACGGAACGGGGTTACGTATGACTGCTGCGGCGAATGGCCACAATGAAAATGCTGCGGGCGTCGTGGATTCGCGCGGAGAAACAGGAACGACGAGAACAGGAACGGTAAAGGCTATGGAATCGACGAATGACTCTGACGGGCGGATCGAAGGTGCTTCGGCATCGGCCGGGAAACGTTCCTATGCAGCTGTTGTCGACGCCAATCGCGAGTCTGCTGCCCCTGCTCCAGCACTGCCTGCCACGCCTGCCGCACCGGTGGACGGGGACGGTTGTGCAAAGCAGATGGTGATGCTGCAGGTTGCCATCTACGTTCTCATCGCTGTTGTGGTGACTGTGTCTTGCCTCTTCGATCGGCGACTTGGGTTTGGCTTTTCGGGCGCAATTCCGCTGGTTTTGATGCTTGTGGTCATGAGAATGTGGCCCTTGTATAGCAGCTTTGTCGACGCGATTGTCGGGGTTGTCGGTGGGATTGTCATGATTTTCGGCACGGGATCGCTGCTGATGAGTGCCCTGCCGCGTAATGATCAGGCGGCTGGACAGCGCACGGCGCCCCAATTTGCAGGATTCGGCACCGTGCCTGCGTCTGTTCTGATGCATGTGTATACGGTATGGGCCGTCGCTCTGCTGGTCGTGCTGACCGCGTTCGTCATTTTGGGATTTTTGCATCAGATGTTGCGGCGTGAGCGCACCAATATGGTACTTTCCTTATCGCACAGCCTGTTGCTTGACGTCGCGCTGGCGGGAGTTTCGGGTTGGGTATTCTCGCCGTTGTTGTTCCGCTATTTCGGTGCTAGGAGCTTGGGCGCGAAGAAGCCTTGGATCGTAGCGATTGTTGTGGTTGCAGCTGTAGCTGTGCTGGCCGGGTTGTCTTGGGCGTCGACCCGTTGGTTCAAGGATTACGCCGCTGCCGGCATGCCCCTTTCGTCCTTATATCACGGTAACCGCGACCGTAAACGTCAGTCTTGCGCCGCAATCGCTCTTATCCCGCTGATGTTCGCAGGTTTCGTTGTGTTTCTGGCATTGGTTGCGTTGCTTGTTTCCGTCGGGTGATTTGGCGATTACCAGGCGATGATGCCGAGGTGCTCCAGCAGGGTTTTCAAGCCGATGAGGATGAGGACGATGCCGCCGATGACTTGGGCGGTTTGCTGCCAACGTACGCCGATGGTGTGGCCCAAGTAAAGGCCGGTGATGGAGAAGGCGCCCGTGATGACGCCGATGATGGCGGCCGCTCCCCAGATGTTGAGCGGCATGAACTGGAAGCTGACGCCGACCGCGAAAGCATCGATACTGCAGGCGACAGCGAGCGGTGCCATGTGACGCCAGTCGAATTGTGCGGTCTCCTTGGCGTCTTCCTCGGGTTCGCCGAACGCCTCGCGGATCATGTTGCCGCCGATCAACGCCAGCAGGCCGAAAATGATCCAATGGTCTACGGCTTCGACGTACTTTCCGAACAGGGAGGCGAAGAAATAACCCAAAATGGGGAACAACGCTTGGAACCCGCCAAACCATAGGGCTGTTTTGATGGCGTTGACCGGTTTGACGTGTTTGGTGGCCAGTCCCTTGCCGATGGCTATGGCGAAAGCGTCCATTGAGACAGACACTGCGATAAGCAGAATTTCGACGATCATAAGCTTGCGTTTGCACTTTCGTGTTCATCCGCAGCACGATGTCGGCAATGGTAACGTCGATGCGCTGCCGTTGCATGTCGCACGCGGATGGGCCTCGACGGTTGCCCGCCTACGCCTTGTGTTTCGGCATTGAGAACTGCCGGCAACTCCTTACTGTTCCGGCTTTGAATTCCCGATGTGAATACCGTTCGCATGCCACAATTGTTGGAATTAAGTATAGTACTTGGCTGATGAGCTGATTGGCGTTTTGGCGGTCTGCGAATCCCGCAAACAAAAACCGGAACGATGCATGATGCACGTTCCGGTTTAAGTGATGATGAATGCCAAATGGCTATCTGGTTGATACTGCTATCAAGTAGCCGGCAAGCATTCGAAGTAAGTCGAGACTCACTTCTTGGACGCGGCGAGACGCTCGCGGGCGGCCACGATCTGCTTCTCGGCCTCTTCAACGCCGGTCCAATAATCGCCGGGCATGACTTCCTTGCCGGGCTCCAGAGCCTTGTACTGCTCGAAGAAGTGCTTGATTTCGGCCTTGTGATACTCGTTGACGTCGTCAACATCCTTGATGTCGTCGAAGCGTACGTCGGCAGGCACGCACAGCACCTTGTCGTCGCCGCCCTCTTCGTCTTCCATGTGATAGAGCGCCACGGCGCGGCACTTGATCTCGCAGCCCGGGAATACTGAGTTCGGAATCATGACGAGCGCGTCGAGCGGATCGCCGTCCTCGCCCAGGGTGCCCTCGATGTAGCCGTAATCATCCGGATAGCCCATTGCGGTGAAGAGGGTGCGGTCGAGCTTGATGCGGCCGGTCTCCTCGTCCATCTCATACTTGTTCTTCGATCCGCGCGGAATCTCAACGAGGACATTGAACGTTTCAGCCATGTTTGCTCCTTTTGAACGTGCCTTGCGTACGTTATGTGTACGGTTTTGTTACCGCAACCAAGTCTAGCGCAGATACTCGCCGATGCGTTTATCTGCTTCATTTCTTGGTTGGCCGCGATTGGTTGTTATTCCGATTCGGTTTCAGCAACCGTGAAGATATAGGCCGGGCGCTCGTTGGGGTCGAGGGTGACCTTGTTGTTGCTGGACCATGTGAAGGTGCCGCCGCCAAGCTCGTCGTGGACGTCGAAGGTGTGGTCGCGGGGCAGACCGAGCAACGCCGGGTCGAAGTTCACTTCCGAGGTGTGGGCGGCTTTGCAATCAAGATTGACCACGACGATGAGGGTATCGTTCGTGCCGGATTCATTGAGATTGGCTGGGATGTACCGGGCGAAGGCGACAACATTCGGGTCGCTGGTCCACAACATCACTAAATCGTGATAACTGCGGCAGGCGGGGTGAGCTCGGCGGATGCGGTTGAGATCGGTCAAAAGTGCAGCGATGCCATATTCTTCGGCATCGTTCCAATCGCGCACCTTGATTTCGTATTTCTCGTTGTCGGCCTGTTCCTCATGATCTTCTTGCTGACGGTTCTCCACCAGCTCGTAGCCGTTGTAGATGCCCCAAGAAGGCGAGCCCATGGCCGCCAGCACTGCGCGAACCTTGTGGCCAACCGGCCCGTTGTCGCGCAGATAGTCGGTCAGGATATCGGGCGTGGTGGGCCAGAACGTATTGTGCTGGTAGTAGGCCTCATCGCTGTTGGTGGTCTGCAGGTATTCGGCCACTTCGTCCTTGGTGTTGCGCCAAGGGAAGTAGCTGTGCGACTGGGTGAAGCCGGCGAGGCTCAGCGCGCGCATGATGGCTGGGCGGGTGAAGGCTTCGGCTAGGAAGAGGATTTCGGGATGTTTACGTTGCACAGCCTCAATGATGTCCTGCCAGAAACGCACCGGCTTGGTATGCGGGTTATCGATACGGAAAATCGTGACGCCGGCGGAAATCCAGAGGTCCATGATGCGCTCGGTCTCGCGTTCGATGCCGGGCATGTCGATATTGAAATCGATGGGGTAGATGTCCTGATACTTCTTCGGCGGGTTTTCGGCGAATGCGATAGAGCCGTCGGGCTTGTGGCGGAACCAGTTCGGGTGTTCTTTGACCCACGGATGGTCGGGCGAGCACTGCAACGCGAAGTCCAGTGCGATTTCCAGGCCCAGCTTGTGCGCATAGGCACAGAATGCCTTGAAATCATCCATCGTGCCAAGCAGCGGATCGACCGTATCGTGTCCGCCAAGCGACGAGCCGATGCCAAAGGGCGAGCCGGGGTCGTTTGGCCCGGCGACCAGAGCGTTATTGCGTCCCTTGCGGTTGGTGACGCCGATGGGGAAAATCGGCGGCAGATAGACCACATCGAAGCCTTCGGCCTTTGCTCGGTCGAGTCCGGACAGTGCGGTTTTGAGCGTTCCCTGGGTGATTTTGCCGGTTTGTGGATCGCGGGTGGCGCCTTCCGAACGTGGGAAGAACTGGTACCACGCGATGAAGCTCGACTCGGGACGTTCGACTTTGAAACGTTGCGGGGCGCTCGCGGTCAGTCCGTCGCGCAACGGATTTGAGCGATGAAGGGCTGCGATTGTCGGATTATCGGCGGCGGAAAGGCGTTCCTTCAAATCCAACGATTCGTCGGCTAGTCGTTGTGAGGCTTTGCGCAAGATATTTCGCTGGGCGTCATTGAGTTTGGAATCTTGGTTTTCCGCCCAACGAGTAAGTAGCTGAGAGCCTGAAATCAAAGCGTTTTCGGCATCATCATTGACGTCGACCTTGATTCGTGTATCGGCCAGCCACGAGGCATACGTGTCCTCCCAGCCTTCCAGCGTGACCGTCCATTCGCCGAGTTGTCGCTGGACTTCGACGAAGCCTTTTTCCCAAGGCTTGATATCGCTGGGCTGCCCGGCGCTAAGGTCGGCTTTCCACAGGTCAAGGCCGGGATTGATGCACTTCATGGCCACGCACTGCCTGACCTCTCCCTGCGGATCTCTCAAGATCGCGGTGGCGCCGGTATGGCTGCGGCCCTCGATGAAAATCTGGGCGGTGACGGCGAACATCTCACCGAGTTCCACGCGTGCCGGGAATATGCCGCGTTCCTCGCACGGGGTGATCGAAAGGATGACTATTCGTCCGAATTGGCCCGGAACGCTAACCGGGAGGCTGGGCGTTGCCGGCTCGCTGAATTCGTGATTGGTTGCGTTGGCTGCCATGATCTTCCCGCCTTGTCTTTTGAAGTCATTGAATCGTTTTGTATTGTTCATTGTAAAAGGCAGGTTTGATGGCCTTCGGATTTTTTGGGCAAAATGGTAGGATTTGTGTATGACTATTTTCCCGTATGGAAAATAGTTAATAACCATGTGGACGGATCGGGCAAAGATGACCTGAAAACGGCGAAATGTGGATAGCGAAAATCGAGTTATCCACAACACGCCGAGACCCCTATCATTCGACCACAGTGCCTGAAATCGACACGGAAATCTGTGAAATTGTGCGACGATGGCATTATCAGTTTGCAAACAGGAAGTGAGAAGAAGATGAACGACGAAGCGAAATCGGAACAGACCGCCGACGAACGCGGGGAGAAGGATGTTCCACCTCCCGACCAAGCGGATGTTCAGGCGGATTTGCTCAGTGTCAGTGATGACGAACCGGACGGAGACGACGCTGATTTCGGTGATGGCGAGCAGCCATTTTGGAAACGTCGAACGGTATGGATTGCCGTTATTGCCGTAGTGGTTATCGTCGTGGCAGGCGTTGCCGGTGGATTGGCCTGGAGCGTTCATGCAAGGGAACAAGCGCTTTCAGACTGCAGGCAATCCGTAGTGCAGATTCGGCGGCTTGCAAAAACACCTCTTGGCAAGGATACCAGCGAGGCGCAGGAAGTGGAGAGAACGGATGTCGCCGATGCCAAGACTTGGGAAGCGCTGCAAAAGGATCAAAAGAAGCTGACCGGATTGACGAACAAGGACGTGCCTATCTGTAACGCCACTTCTCCGGGAGGCGCCCAAAACCAACAAAATAGGGCCAGCTCATCGCTGCAGGCGCTGAAGACAGTGCACACGAACGTTGAAAAGTCGGCGAAAGCAGTGTTGGCGAGCAAAGACGCAAAAACCTTGAAAGACGCACGTGACGGGTTGAGCGCGAAAGCGGGACAGGCGAAGCAGCTGTTGGATTCATCGGCCGGCAATGTGTCTGACGACGCTACCCGTACGGCCCTTTCGCAGCAGATTGATGCTGCCAACGGGCTGGTCGGCAATGAGAAATCGAAACTTGCTGATTTGCAGCAGACCTCGCAAGCGCTCGATGACGCGGTGAACGGAGTCAATGCGAGTGTGCAGGCGAAGGCGGCGGCAGATGCACAAGCTGCAGCGCAGGCTCAGGCGGCGGCTCAAGCGGCTCAGGCTGCACAGGCGGCGCAGCAGCAGTTATCGAATGGGGGTGGTGGTTGGCAGAGCTCAAAGGTGCCCGTGCCATCCACACTGAATTCACCGGTACGGCATCCGAATGAAGGCGCATGGCAGGCATATCAGGAATATCTTTCCCAGCATCCGCCGAAGCCTATATGTACCGATCCCAATAAGTTTTGTCCTATTGGCTAATGAATAAAGTCATGTCGCCGTCCCTGTCTCTTTCTTGGCGGATCGGAACAGGGGCGACGGCTCCAATAATTGGAAGAGGGCAAACCGTCCTCTTCCTCAATGATAGCGGAGGGCTATATGAGGATGCAAAAAAAGAAATCAAGGGTGTCTAGACTACTGGCTTGTTTGATAGCCGGTTCCATGGCTTTGGCGACGTTATTTCCCGGTACGGCCTATGCCGGTGGTGGCGGCGGCTCGGCCGGTGGTGGCGGCGAAGGAACCATGGAGGTCTCCCAGCAATGGGCTTACAGAGATAATAACGATGGCGGCTTTGGTGGGCATGCCATGTCGTCCATTACTGCAGCGTTCTCGCAGATGGGTGTGACAATGGGCATCGGCACTGCCGTCGCTCAACAAGCGCTGGACGAGGCGAACACCAATTGCACCAACCGTTTCCACGAGGCTCATCCCGGACAAGGTGACGGTGATTGCCGTGTGGTTGCTGTGGGCACTATGACTGGGCCAAGCAAAGAGTTCAGCGGGCAGGTTCATAATCCCAAAAGCATATGGATTGATAACTGGGCTGTCCAGGTTGCCGGAGGTACCTATAGCAACGGCGGAGTCGCGTATAGTACTTCAACTCCTTTTGCAGATCAGCCTGGTACGTCGGTGGATTCTTTGGTGGATCAGTATGCTTCGGATGATGTGTCGATTGTGGTAATCATGCTCAATAGGTTCGAGCCGAAGATTCCAGAGTATGACCTGACGGTGTCGACCTCCCAGCAGGCGCCGGCTGGCTTGGTCGTAGGTGCGACGAATGCCATCCGAGACACGATCCATGCGAGCAACAATGGTTCACCGATTTTTGAGGATGTCAATGCGGATGTGACCTTGCACTACGCTGGTCAGCCCGATGGATATGTGTCGGTCGAAGGGTCGCAGAAAACTGGTGGAATTCATAACAATGGCGATTCCTCGTCCCCGTCGTTCTCGCCCTCGGATCTGGGCATGACCCATTGGCAGGAGGGCCAGTACTGGTTCGACGTGAGTGTCGGAAAACAAGGCAAGATGAGCGCGGCCACTTCGCATATGGGTTCCGCTGATGCCTCCGAGCAATGGTATGTTTCCTCGTCCGCTCCCGCAGCACCGCGAAAGAACGTGCAGGAGGGTACCAGCGCGAACAACATGGTCAATACGACCACGATTGAATCCGATACCGGCCGCGGCGGCTATGAGATGCATTTCAAGGATGCGATTGCGCCCCATGGCGTCAACTACAGTGTCTCCGATATGAAGGTCACCGATACTAGCGCGAATTCGGACGTGTCAGGCCAATTTACGATGAATTGGGATCGGTCTGCGAATGCCGTCACGGCTGACCGCTCACCGAGCGCCGGTGAGATGCCTCTCAACCATGTTTTCAGGTTCACATTCAAAGTGACCGTGCACGATCCGAATGTGAATATGGTGGGGGACACGGCTTCAGTGGCATGGAATCGGAAACCTTTCGTGGATACGGCCCATTACCAGTTCCCGACCAGAAACCCGAATCCGGACAAGGCTTGGACTACGGATCCCAATGAATCTCTTGCCACTGCCGATTCGAACCATACGAATCATGCCGGTTCGGACGGCAGAACGTTCGTGCCGGGAGACCGGGTTTCCAGCGTGGTCAACGGCACGTTGCCGAAAGATTTGGTGGAAGATCTTTCACAATATTCGTTGACCGATGACTGGTCGGATGCGTCCCGTTACGTGAACTTCCCCAATGAAAACGCCAAAGTGTACGTGGACGGTATCGATCGAACCGTTGATTTCACCGTGACGACCAGCGGGTCGAAGACCACCGCCATCGCGCGGCCTTCCATTCTCGCCGGCAGTGCTCATCAGCCCGCCGATCGCCCGGTGAAACTCGTGCTGGACGGTACTTTCAAGCTCGAGACCACCGCCACCGATGCAATATCGATGACCAATTCGGGTGACGAAAAGTGGAATGGGCAGACCACAGCCACCAACAGGCCGCCTGTGCTGATTCGCAGCCCGAACCCCGACAAGGCGTGGGTTAAAGATGGTCAGGAGGCGCAGTCTGCCAGTGACCACAGCCACACCAATGCCGTGGCTGCCGACAACAAGACCTACGTGACCGGCGACGATGCGGTTGTGGTCGTCAACGGAACGTTGCCCAAGAACCTTGCCAAGGATTTGAACCAATATGCCATAGTGGATGACTGGTCACAGGCTGCACAATACGTCGACTTTCCCAATGATCGGGTTAAGGTCTACGTCGATGGCGTCGATCGCAGCGCCGACTTCGGCATCGAGACCAGCGGCCACGTCACCACTGCCACCGCCAAGCCTGCGATTCTGGTCGGCAGTGGCAAACAGGCGCGGGATCGCAGGGTAAAACTCGTTCTTACCGGAGCTATGCTCAAAGACGTCGATGCGCATACCACCGCCACCATCGTCAACAAGGGCAGCGAGCAGTGGAATAGAAAAACGGCCGCCACGAACATGCCGCAAGTGCATGTGTGGAGCCCGAATCCCGACAAAAGCTGGGTGCGGCTCAATGAATCGGGTAGATGGAACCTGGTGATTGACCCAGCCAAAAGCAACGCGACCGGCGCCGATAATCTTACCTTCCTTGACGGTGATCAGTTGGGAGCGGTGGTCAATCTTCCGGTAACCGACCCGAGTGTGCTGGAATATGGTGTCAGCAGGCTTTCACTGACCGATGACTACGCGAAAGCCGACTATCTTGTCGACCCGCAGGCGATTTCCAAGGTGCGCGTCTATATGGCGCCTGCTGGCACGAGCAATCAGTCAAGCGTCGATGCCATCAACAATGTCGCCGGTTCTGATATCACCAAGCGGTTCAACGTTACCCGGGACGGTACGAGGATCACGGCTACGGCCAAGGCCAATTGGCTTGCCGATTTCTCTCGTCATGTCGGTGCCGTGCAAATCACCATGTTCGTTCCGTTTGTCGCCAACTATGGCAACGGCGAGGATATTGCGAAAGTACGTGAGGACTTCCACAAGAACCCCGGCGACGAACTTGCTTTCGGCACGGATCCCACTGGCACGAATCTGCTCAACTCGGCTTCCATTCTCGTCAACAGGCAGGGCAAGGACACCAACTTGCCGAAGATCTACGGCTATCTGCCGCCGGTGAAAAAGGACGTGGTCAGCGAGGCGTCGCAAGGTGGTTCGCAGGATTCGGTGGATGGCAAGGTGGTCTATCCTGGCCAAAAGCTCGAATACGATTTGGACACCCAGCCGCATCTGCCTTCTCTGGCTTACGTCGTGAAGACCATCGTATTCACCGACCGATACGACCGCTACCTGAAGCCAGACAAGCAGACACTTGAGCTCATGGATCTCAACAGCGGGCGTATGGTTCCCAAATCGAAATACGTGACCAGGTGGGACGATGCGGCGCATGAGGTGGTCGTATCCATCACCGATATGGTGCTCATTTCGCAGTGGCAGGCCGGGGGGACGCCGCGTTTGCAGCTGCGGTTCGAGGGCACGGTTTCGGCCGATGCTCCCACGGACCACAGGGTCGGCAACCAGTGGATGCTCACTTTGAACAACTCGGTGACACCAAGCAATGAGGTATTCAATATTCCGCCTACGCTGAACCCCGCCAAACATGATTTTCAGAGTTCGAAGCAGGGCGACCCCGCCGTTTCCATTGATGGAAAGACGCTGCTTTTAGGCGATACCGGCAACTACGTCATCGACCTGGACGCCACACAGACCGGTCAGGCCTACAAGGTATGGAAGCTCGGCGTTGTCGACGATTTCGACGAGGAATATCTCAAGGTCGACCCCACCGGCATCACGGTGATCGGCGACGACGGACGCGACTACACCGCGAAATTCAATATTCAAGTGCTCGATGGCGTGCTCTACGTCTTCGCGAAACGGGTCGATACGTTCGTGGCGGCTTCCGGCGAAACCATCAACGGTGACCCGCAGCCCACCGATCTCAAGGCCTATGCGACTTCGGATAGCCATGACCCGCTTGCTGATCCGGCGATTGACCAGACGCTTCTGGGTCAGTGCTATCACATCACGTTGCCGTACGTTGTGCAGAAGGTCACGGATGGCTATGTGGTGAAGAACAAGGTCACGCAGGTCGAGAACAATGTGCGCAAGAAGAGCAACCAGGTCTCTAACCCGCTCAAGCTCATCAATCCGGCAAAGGATGTGGTTGTGACGGTGGGCGGAGAATCGGTCAACGGTTCGAGTATCTACAAAGGCGGTGCCTTCCTTTATCGCCTCGACAGTTCCGTGCTGCCGGCCAATCGAGCCTATACTTCCGTCGAAAAATGGAGTATCGTCGACAAGCTTGATCCGGATTACGACGAATACACCGGCCAATGGGCGGTCTATGCCACGCGGGATCTGCATGCCGGCGATGGCAGCGTGCTTGCGGGGAAAGGCCATAGGATTGCAGGCAACGAATTCGACAGCTCCCGGCTTGGCGGCGACATGTTCACTTTGCAGGCGGCGGGCGATGGCACGTTGAGCGTCATTGCCACGCCGGCCTACCGCGCTCTGGTCTCTGCGGATTTTGCGCACGAGCAAGGGTGGTGCGCTTACCTGCAAGTGCGTAGGCTCAAGGCTACCGATCGCCACGAGAACAAGTTCAGTGAGACCATGAACGACAAGGTCAACGAATCGAACGTCGTGTGGACACGCACGCCGGAGCTCACTCCGAGCCTGCATATCGAAAAGTGGGACAAGTCCAGCGGCTGGTCGACAGGCGACCGCGACGAGCCCGATGACTCGTTGCTGATGACGATGGGCGACGCCGATATCGTCTTCACCGTCACCAACACCAGCAAGAGCGAGAACGGCCACGGTGCGGTATTCCGGGCCAAGGACCTGGAAATCACCGACACCACCATTTCCGGGGACGGGGCGATTGCGAGTCTCAAATATCCCCGAAACTGGTCGTCTTTGGTGCTGCGGCCCGGTGACCATGTCGATGTCATCGGCACGTTGAAGGATGTCTCGTTCAAGCATCGGGACCGTGCAAAAGTCACGGGCGTACCGCTGGAGGAATTGCCTGCAGTGGACCGTAACCCATGGGGCGAGGATTCCGGCAATGGCATTGCCAAGAGGGATGCCTCAGGCATTGCGGCTACGCGCGGTAGCGGTTCTGTTTCTACGGCCGCGTCTGGTTTTGACTCTGCGGTACTTGCATCTGCTACCGGATCCGCGTCTGTGTCTGCACCCTCATCTCTGACTTCTGTACCGGGTTCTGCGCTTATGCTCAGTTCCGTGGGTGGTTCAGGTTCGGGTTCTGGTTCCCGGATTTCGCTTGGAAGGCAGGGCGTCGATAAAGCCGCTTCCAGCCGGGTCATTCGACAGGATGTGCGGCTCTCGCCTGAAGAAAGTGGGTTCGTGGGCATGAAATCATTTACTCAGGGGACGGGCAAGCCAAGCGCCGAAATCGATGGCAACGTCATGAGTGTGATGCGGCCGGTGGCCTCCAATATGGATGATTGGAACGGCCGACGGGAGACTTTGGCCATCAGCGGCGCATCCATCACCTTGTTGCTACTAGTTGCAGGTGCGTTCCTCTTCGGCGCGATTCTGCTGGAAGTCTTCAAAGGCAACCGGTACTGTCCGCGGCATCGGTGATTGAAAGCATCGGCATCATTAGTTTCCGGGGTTTCGTATGTTTGGGAGCCCCGGGAGGCAAGGTTCGCAGGCTGAGCGAATCCAGCAACCATTCAGCTTACATTTAATAATATCTGCCGAAAATAGTTGGATTTCTTGGGTTTCGCCACAGCGCTCACCCATGATGACATTGTTCAATATGTTTATCCGGCCCAGAAAGGCAGGCAAACGGCCACCCGTTTCCCGCTTTTCGACCGAGACGATACAGGCACTTGCGATTTGTGGGGGTGCAGGCGGCTGTATCGACGATGGATAGTCATTCGATTCGTCTGCCGATATCGGTCAGACGCGCAGAAATATGAACAGGAGCATCAAGATGGACAAGAACACGAACGACGACACGAATATCAACGCAACGAACAACAACGCAGGGAACGGCCAACCTGTTGGCGATTTAGGTTTTGCTGCGAACACACAGCCGATGGGAGGAAATGGTTTTGCTGCGAGCGGTCAGCCGGCAGGTGGAGCAAGCTTTGCTGCCAAGGGTGAACCGGGCGGTGCCGGTGGCTTTGCGGCCGTCAACCCGTTGGGCAACGCTGGACAAAAACCGAAGGAGCATTCCGGCAAGATGTGGGGTGCCATCATCGGCATCGCTCTCGCGTGCGGCTTGGCAGGCGGTGCAATCGGCGGATTCGCGACTGCGCAAGCGGTCGTACCTTCGCATAGCCAACAAATGGAACGCCAGATGCCTTCGGGCCAAGGCCGTCGAGGCATGGGGCAGATGCCCGGAGCCAGCGGCGAATCCATGAATGGAAGTGGTCAGTCGGGTCAGTCCGGTCAAGACGGATCTGGAATGTCAGGAAATTCCGGTCAGTCGGACGGTTCCGGCTCCTCCGACGACTCGAGCCAATCCGACACAATGGGCTCTACGGGTGGTTCGGACATGTTCGGCGGATCAGATTCTCAAAACGGTGGCAGCACGAGATCCTCCGGAAAGTCGCGTAGCGGTGCGTCCGATTCCTCTCGAAGCGGTGCCAGCGGAACAAGCTCATCGCAAACGAATACTTCGGCCAGTTCCAGAAGTTCGAGTATTTCTAATGGTTCGACCTCAAGCGGCTCAGGCGCGTCCCTAATGATTTCCGGCACGACATTGCGGAAAGCCTGATGTGCGTGTGCTTTTCATAAGCGGGAGTAAATTAATTCGATTTGACGATGGCCTCGGTTTGTACCGAGGCCATTTTTCTGTGCCGGTTTCGTAGGCCTCTTTTGTGGGCGAAACCCATGTTTTATCGTATTCAGATAGCATCCAGCAAACGTCCATGGTATTGGTGACAGGTTTCGGGTTTCGTCCCACGATTGCCTGAGCGTATATCCAAAATCGTCGTGTGTACTGTGATTATGACAAAGCTACATCAGCCGCAAACGGCACAACACAGTTCCAACTCCATCAACGCTTCGCAGGATTTCAAGCATGACTCGCCCAATCCTCCCAAACCCCTCTCCATCGCCGAGCGCGTGGGGAAGCCAGCATATGTGGATGCCGACATCGTCATCCCCGTCTACAACGAACGTGAGCAGCTCACCGACTCGGTTCTCGCCCTGATGCGGTTTTTGAGTTCTCCGCGTCATAGCCGATTTCCGTCGCAATCCCAGCCGTCTTATTTCCCGCTATACAGCTGGAACATCGTCATTGCCGACAATGCGAGTACCGACGATACCTGGCCGATTGCGGTCAGCTTGGCTCGGCAGTACCCGAAATTCGTCCGTGCCATTCGTATTCCGGCGAAAGGCCGGGGTCGTGCGTTGAAATTGGCGTGGGGTGAATCTCATGCGAAAGTCCGTGCGTACATGGACGTCGACCTCTCTACCGACATCCGCCTGACCGATGTGCTCATCAATTCGATCTTGAACGGGGGAGCCGAAGTGGCAAGCGGTTGTCGTCTGCTCGACGAATCGCACGTCACCCGCTCCGCCAAGCGCGAATTCATTTCCCGCAGCTACAACGTGCTCTTGCGCGCGACGCTGGGCGTCACCTTTGAAGACGCACAGTGCGGTTTCAAAGCAATCAGCGCCGAGGCAGCCAAGTTTTTGCTGCCGAAGATACAAGACAACGAGTGGTTTTTCGACACCGAGCTTCTGACGCTTGCGCAGACTTGCAATCTGCCTACTTATATATTCCCGGTGCGTTGGGTCGAGGACGCGGGCACGACCGTCGACATTCCCGACACCGTCCGCAAAGACCTTGAGGGCATCAAGCGGATGCGGCGCACCCTCGCCACTTCACTTATTTAGTCATATGTAAAAGGACAAATCCATGAATGAAAGATCAAATCAGTTCGTCCGTATCAAATCAGCGTTCACCGGCATCCCCGGAGGCCGTTTCGTTTCTGCCGACCCGATACATACCGTCCGTCATTCCATTGCCAAAAAACGCAAGTGGTTTGATTGGCTCGCCTTCGGCATCATGATGGCGGCCACGGTGGCGATCATGTTCGTCAACCTTACTGCCAACGGATTCGCCAACGAGTTCTACGCGGCCGCTGCCCAAGCCGGTTCGAAAAACTGGGAGGCGTTCCTATGGGGATCGTCGGACGCCGCAAACTCCATCACCGTCGACAAGCCGCCGGCCGCATTGTGGCTGATGGCGCTTTCCATCAGGGCATTCGGCCTGAACTCCTTCGCCCTGCTCCTGCCCGAAGCGCTCTGCGGGGTGCTCAGCGTCTGGCTGCTATACGCCTCGGTACGCCGGTATTGGGGCAACTGGGCTGGCATCATCGCCGGTTCCACCCTCGCGTTGACCCCGGTGGCCGCGCTGATGTTCCGTTTCGATAATCCCGACGCACTGCTGGTCCTGCTCATGGTTGCGGCTTCGGCATCGGTCTCGCGGGCGCTGGAATATGACCCCGACCGCAAGGGCAACCGCAAACGTACCCTGTGGCTCGCGCTCGCTGGGGTGTGCATCGGCTTTGGATTCTTGACGAAACAAATGCAGGTGTTTCTTGTCCTTCCCGGCTTTGCGCTCGCGATTCTGATCGCATCCCCGACGAAATTCTGGCGGCGTCTGGTCGATAGCGTGGTCGCACTCGCCTCAATGGTCGTCAGCGCCGGCTGGTGGGTCCTGCTCACCGTCATCGTTCCTGCCGGTTCTCGCCCGTATATTGGTGGCTCGCAAAATAATTCGTTCCTTGAACTCACTTTCGGCTACAACGGTTTCGGTCGCTTGACCGGCAACGAAACAGGTTCGGTGGTTCCTGGGGGCGGAGGTGCGGGGCACGCGGGCACCCACGCCGGTACCGGTTCCACTGGCGGCAAGATTTCCGAAACACTCGGCAATGCGTACAGCGCCATGACCGGTGGTATGGGCGGTGTCCCTGGTGGGGCACCGGGCGCTGGCGGCGGTCAAGGTCACGGCGGTCGCACTCAAGGCGGCGGTATGTGGGGCCAAACCGGTATCACGCGTCTTTTCGACGGCGTCTACGGCACCCAGATTTCCTGGCTTGCGCCCATTGCTTTCGCCGGCATCCTCATCGGTCTCGTCGTTTCGATTCGCGTCCGTCGTACCGATATGCGGCGCGCTGGCGTGATGGTTTGGGGCGGTTGGCTGGCCGTCACCTGGTTGACGTTCAGCTTCATGGGCGGTATCTTCCATCAGTATTACACAGTCGCACTCGCCCCAGCGGTTGCTGTGATGGTCGCCGTGGCTGTAACGAATCTTTGGGAGCGGCGCGGTGCCTTGTGGTCGCGTCTGTTCGCGACGATTTTGGTACTCGTCAATACGTTGTGGGCCGCACAACTGCTGTCGCGCTCTTCGTGGCTACCGTGGTTGCGCCCGAGTGTTCTTATCATCGGCGGTCTAGCGACGCTAGCACTGCTGGTTTCCACCGTCGCTCTGCTGCCGATACGTTCGCTGCACGCCATGCGTTCTGGCAACGGAGGCGAGATAGTCAGGAAAATCGGTTTGATTGGCATCGTTTTGGCCACGGTCGCGCTTTATGCCGGCCCGACTGCATGGACTGGCTATACGGTTGCTACAGGTCATCACGGTTCGATAGTGACTGCTGGGCCCGAGGTTGCCGGCTCGATGGGCGGCCCTGGCGGTGGTCATGGTGGTCGCGGAGGTTTTGGCGGTCAAGGTGGTCAAGGCGGCCCGGGAGGTGCTATGCCCGGCGGTGGTCAGCAAAGTCAAGGTGCCCAGCAGGGTCAAAATCCAGGCGGCTCTGGTAACCAAGGTGGTTTTGGCGCCGGCATGCCCGGCCAGAATAACCAGAACAACACCAATGGTTCGAACAAATTCAATGGTTCTTCCGCTTCGGGTAGCACTCGGGGCCAATCGGCACAGGTTGGCCCGTCCACCAGCGGCATCAAAGGTATCAACGGAAACGGTAAAACCGGTTTCAGCGGCCAGTCCGGTCGAGGTCAGCGCGCCACCCGTAACGGTCACGGCGGTGCAGGTGGTCTGCTTGGCGGAGATGGCGCGAGCTCGGTTGGCAGCAAACTCAAAAGCCTGCTGATGAAAGACTCTGACAAATACACGTGGATCGCTGCGGCCACGGGTTCGCAGAGCGCGTCCGGTTACCAGCTGGCCACGCAGAAGCCGGTCATGCCGATTGGCGGCTTCAACGGCTCCGATCCGAGCCCGACGCTCGCGCAGTTCAAGCGTTATGTCAAGGAGGGCAAGATTCACTACTACATCGGCAGCCGCGAAATGGGCGGTAACGGGCACGGCGATGGTCGCGGCGGCGGTATGGGCGGCAAGCAGATGGGCGGCTCCAACGCTTCCAGAGAGATCGCCACGTGGGTCAAGTCCAACTTCAAGTCCCAAACCGTCGACGGCGTCACCCTCTACGACCTGACGTCCCCCAAGGCCACGAAGTAAAGGAGGCAATCCTATCCAAAATCAAATGAGCAGTCGGATCATCAGGTTTTAAAACCCATTGGTCCGGCTGTTTTGTCATGGACGGAATATGCGGTTACTCTGATTTTAATTTTGTAATTGCCTGTGGAATATTCAAGCAGTAAACTTGGTGACAAATGCAGTGCGCAAGCTGGTGCGCATTTGCCAAAGCAATGATGCAAGGCCAAGAGGTAATAGGGGAGGGCGCAATGACCGATTCCAACGAAGAATGGCAGCCTATCGCGTTCAAGTACCAAATTACGGGGATGCTGATAGCCAATTTGATATCTTGCATTGTCGCGGAAGTGATTGCGCTGATTATTATGAAAGTAATGCGTTTTCCGTACTCTGTCGATCGCATCGTGGGGTTCTTGACTCTGGCCGTTGTGATCAGTGCGTTCCCGCAGGTCTTTATTAATCGTCGCTTTTGCCGCAAAACTCACATCGACTATCCCGTTTCATGGGGTGCGACCCTGCTCCATCCCGTCGTGCTCGTGGTGGTTATGGTGCTGATCAATCTGGTTTATCCGATCGGCAACATGTTCGTTCCTGCGTTTGTCGTAGTCGTCGATTTGGCCGTTTCCATATGGACTAAGCCAAGGGCGGGGGATGAGAGGATTGCGCGCAAGGCTACAGAGAAGTCCGATGGCGAGTCGGGCCAGGAGCATAAGTAGGCTGACGAAAAGAAAGGCGCCGGGCAACACTAAAAGGCAGACGACTGCAACTGCAAGTGCGGCGTCAACAAGCTCCATGGCGAAAATTTAAGACCTTCGTCTATGAAGATGTTTCGGTGACGCTATGCCCTTAAGAAGTGTTTGAAAAGCTGGCTTGGTTGTTGTGACCATCCGCCCGGCAGATACACCTTGGCCCCGATGCTCGTTTCCAAGCATCGGGGCCAGCGGCATAACATTAGAATCACATGCTTATCAGTCATGACCCTTGCGCGGTAAAAGCTTTTTGCCCGCCTTATGGTTCGTGCAAGGTACCCGTTGCCATAGCTGACATCGTAAGTATACCATCCTTATAGGAATATTTTTCTTTCACTTGTTCGATGCAGGGCAACCAATCCTTAGCAGGATAATATTTTTATAGGGATATTCCTCTTTCAAGATAGGATGAGCTTACCGCTGAAACCTCTTACCCAAGGTGGAAGCGGTCGTGCGGCTATCCGGTCGTATCGTCCTCGCCGCGCCATCGCGGCGCGGCATGATAGAAAGAATCACCATGCTGAAAAATAGGAAGGACTCTGACGGCCCGGAAGTCGTCCAAGCCTTCGCAGTGCTTCTCGCCGCGTTGGCGGCCAGAGCGGACAACGCCGTGGCTGACATCCTGCTCGTAGCTCTCACGGGTTGCGTGCTCGCAAGGTATTGGATGCATCGACGGGAGTAATCGTTGGAGTCAGCTCGGCGCGGGGCGACCCGCGTCGGGCACTTCCTTCTAATGTGCTGGTTATTTTCCGGACCCATAACCCAAGGTCTCGGGTTACAGCGTACGTTTAAGCGCACCGGGACGTTATCAAAAAATGATTAAGCCCGGAAATCGTTGAGATTCCGGGCTTTTGGTAGCGGGGTCAGGATTTGAACCTGAGACCTCTGGGTTATGAGCCCAGCGAGCTACCGAACTGCTCCACCCCGCGACGGCTGTTTTAGACAGCAATAATCTAGATTACGGGTAATGGCGTAAATGTCAAATTTTCGGCGCGTTTTTTGCTATTAGGGCAGAAACTGGCCAGAAGTGCGTCCATAATGGAACCATGCCTATCAAGATTGCCAGCGGACTGCCGGCGCGTGAAATACTCGAGAGCGAGCGGATCTTCGCCATCGAGAAGCCGGAAGCGGAGCAGCAGAAGATCCGCCCGCTGAAGTTGGTCATCCTCAACTTGATGCCCAAGAAAATCGAGACCGAAACCCAGCTTTTGCGCCTGATCTCCAAATCTCCGCTGCAGGTCGACATCGATTTTATGAAGACCTCGACTCATGAGTCCACCCACGTCAGTGCTGATCACCTGCTGAAGTTCTACGAGAATTTCGACGCGTTCAAAGACAACTATTATGACGGCTTGGTGGTCACGGGCGCACCCGTGGAGCAGCTTGATTTCGAACAGGTGGATTATTGGGACGAGCTTACGCAGATTCTCGATTGGGCGCAGACCCACGTTTTCTCGACGATGTACCTGTGCTGGGGCGCGATGGCCGGTCTCAACTATCGTTACGGCATCCGCAAACAAAATTTCAAAGAAAAACTTTTCGGCGTGTTCCCACAATATTTGCAGGACGAATACTGCTTCATCACCAACGGTTTTGACGAAATCTCGCTGCAGCCGCATTCGCGTGTCGCGGGCATGAACGAAGACGATATCGCCAAAAATCAAGACCTTCAGGTCCTCACCTGGGGCCCGCAGGCCGGTTCCGGCCTGATTGCCGCTCGCGATTTTTCCGAGGTTTTCGTGCTCGGCCATTGGGAGTACGGCAAGTACACGCTGCGCGACGAATACGAGCGTGACAAGGCCAAGGGCCTTACCAATGTGCCGTTCCCAGCCAACTATTTCCCGCATGACGATCCCATGATGGAACCGCTTTTCTCTTGGCGCGCCCACGCGAACCTGCTGTGGCGCAACTGGCTCAACTGGGTTTACGAGACCACGCCCTACGACCTTAAGGAAGTTCCAAAACTTCGCGCAGAGAAGAAATTGGGCACCGACCGTTCCATTCGACATGAGCCGGGGGAACCGCGTAATGATTGCTTCAGACCGCTCGAAAATGATGGATATGGGCTCATTTCGAACGCCGTCAAAAGTTGAAATATTCCGACATCAAACTGTTTGATGATGTTGATGATTATCGGTAAACGCTAATATTTTCAGTGAATGTGACAGGATTTACATTTTTTCGGGGAAACGACGTACAATCGTCACCGGCCGTTCGAAGTCGAGGGTCGTGTCGGGTACGTCAAGTCCGGCATGATTTCTTGCCCCCGAAAGGCCCAAGAAGTGAGATTGTTGGCAATTCGCAACGATTTGTGAAAAGCGACACCTTCATTTCCGTTGATTGGAATAGACTGGGAAGCCTGAGATAAATCAGGGAGGACATATGATCGAAGCTGTTGGCGCGAATATGTTGTTGGCGTCGGCGTCTGGCGCGGATTTGCCGGGTGTCAACGACTTCCTGCCTCCGGAGATTCTTTTCCAGGGCACACCATTCGCTATCAACCGCATCATTCTCATCCGCATCGTCGCTACGATTCTCTTGCTCATCATTTTGGGCATCACCGCGGCCCGTGCCAAGCTCATTCCCGGCCGCTGGCAGGGTCTGATCGAATTCGGCATGGACTTCGTACGCGACAGCGTGGTTTACGAGACCATGGGCGAGTTGCGTGGCAAACGTTATGTGCCGATGATCACCACCCTGTTCTTCACAATCTTCTTCTTCAATCTCTTCGGGGTCATCCCCGGAGCGAATATGGCCGCTACGGCCACAATCACCATGCCGTTGGTCTTCGCCATCTGGGTTCTGGTGCAGTATTGGATCGCCGCATGCCGCGAAAAGGGGCTTTGGGGCTACATTCGTGACGAATGCTTCACTCCTGGCGTGCCGTGGCCTGTCTACATCCTTCTGGCTCCGATTCAGCTGCTCGAGTTGGTTATCATCCGCCCGGCATCGCTGACGATTCGACTTTTCGCCAACATGATTTCCGGCCACCTTACAGTCGCCACATGCCTGGCGTTTGCACAGTTCTGGATGATCGAGTCGGCCAACAAGATGGTCGGCGTGCCTGTTGGTGCGGCGTGGTTCCTCGGTGGCATCGTGATGACACTGTTCGAAGTTTTCGTTGCCTTCCTGCAGGCCTACGTCTTCTCGATTCTCGCGACGGTCTATATCAACCTGAGTTATCCGGAGGCCGAATAGTCAACGAATAATCAGATAAATAGTCGGATTGAAACGACATTGCGGCCTCGCCTGAAGTGAAGACGAGAGAAGCAAGACACAAGCCGCAAACAATAATTTTTACAATTGAACAAAGCAACAAAGCAGTAACCAAAGTTGTACCGGTTTTTTTAATGCCGACACGGCACTGGAAAGGAAAACAAATGGATATCATCACTCTCGCAGCGGTTTCTGGCAACCTGAGCGTTATCGGCTACGGCCTGGCCACCCTCGGCCCGGGCCTCGGCCTCGGCATTCTCTTCGGCAAGGCCATGGAGTCCACGGCCCGCCAGCCCGAAGTCAGCGGCAAGATCCAGATGATCATGTTCATCGGCCTGGCTCTGGTCGAGGTTCTCGGCCTGCTCGGCTTCGTCGCCGCTCTGGTGCTCTAAAAGCAAACCAGCAACAAGCGAAAACAATGACAGAAACGAACGATGAAAGGAGATCACGATGACATTTGCTGCCTCGAAGGGCATCAACCTGTTTATTCCCAAGGTCTATGACATCGTATGGTCCCTGATCATTCTTGCCATAGTCGCTGTGTTCTTCTACAAATTCTTCATGCCCAAGTTCAACGCCATTTTCGACGAGCGCGCCGAAAAGATTCAAGGCAACATCGACAAGGCCAAAAAAGCCAAGGAAGATGCGGACTCGGCCAAGAAGAAGTATGAGGACCAACTCAACCATGCCCGTGTCGATGCTTCTAAGATCACCGACAACGCACGCAGCGAAGCGACGAAGATCATTTCCGACGCCCACACCCGTGCGGACAAGGAAGCGGAGCAGATTACCACGAACGCCCAGCGTTCCATAGCCTCGCAGCAACAGCAGGCGATGGTGACGTTGAAGAGCGAGGTCGGGACTTTGGCCACGGCTCTTGCCGGCAAGATCTTGGGCTCCAAGCTTCAGGACAGCGACGTGCAGACCAACATGCTCGACGACATGATCGACGATCTCGACAAGAAAACGGACAATACGAAGTGACATGTTCCGCCAATCGCCGGAATATGTTGCAGCACAAGGATTTCAAGGGAAGTGAGGTGAACAATGCGAGGAGAAGCGTCAATCAGCGCTGATCGCACATCGCGTGATTCTCTGGCCCCGAAGTTGAGGGCGAAGGGAACGGACGCGTGGCGAATCGGCGAGGAACTGTTCGTTGTCACCAATCTGCTCGACCACGATGCACAGGTGGAGCGTTCGCTCACAGACCCGTCCCGGCCTACCGCCGACAAGGTCGCGCTGATCAAGACCATTCTCGCCGATCAGGCCGATCCCTTGACGGTGGAGATTCTGAACGATTTGGTCTCACGCAATTGGAGCCGGGTCAGTGATATCGCCAACGCCGTGGAGGATTTCGCGGTCGACGCGATGATGTATTACGCTGATGCGACCGACAGCACGCTTGCGGTTTCCGTCGAATTGGCACAAATGCATTCCGCGTTGCTCAAGATGTCGGTGTTGCGTTCCAAGCTTTCCGATGACTTTGCACCGGCTAAGGCGCGCCTTGACCTCCTGCATGCGGTCTTCGGTGATGCGAAGCTCAACAAAGTGACCATGAGATTGGCCGAACATGCAGTTGCCAATCCGCGTCATCGCCGCTTCCTTGAGACGCTGGAGTGGCTTATCGCCAAGTTCACCCGCCATATGGGTCAGTCGATGGTCACCGTCACGACGGCCACACCGTTGAACAAGACGCAGATCAAGCGACTTACCGAGATCTATACGAACAAGCTTGGTCGCCCGGTGCATATCAATTCATCGGTCGATCCCTCGGTTCTCGGCGGCATGCGTGTGCAGATCGGAGCGGATGTCACGGACAACACCGTCGCCGCCCAGCTTTTGCAGTTGCGCCGCAAAGTGACCACGGAAATGTGAGTGGAACAGCGCCATTAAATAAGATACTTGAAAAAGCATCTGTACAAAGACTTATCAGTCAACAAATTAATCAATAAGGAGTGATCATGGCAGAACTTACCATTGATCCTGCGAATGTGCGAAAGGCCCTCGACGATTTCGTCGATTCGTACACGCCCAGCGACACTCCCACCCAAGAGGTGGGCTATGTCGCCACGGCCGGCGATGGCATCGCGCATGTAACGGGACTGCCTGGTTGCATGGCCAACGAGCTGCTGACGTTCGAAGACGGCACGCTCGGTCTGGCTTTCAACCTTGATCCCCGTGAGATCGGCGTGGTTATCCTCGGCGACTTCGCAGGTGTCGAGGAAGGCCAGGAGGTACGGCGCACCGGAGAGGTGCTTTCCGTGCCGGTCGGCGACGGCTATCTCGGGCGTACGGTTGACCCTCTGGGCAAACCGATCGATGGCTTGGGTGAAATCAAAAGCGAAGGCCGCAGAATTCTCGAGGCGCAGGCCCCGGACGTTATGCATCGTCAACCCGTTGTGGAGCCACTCTCCACTGGTTTGAAGGCCATTGACGCGATGACACCGATCGGCCGTGGTCAGCGACAGCTCATCATCGGCGACCGCCAGACCGGCAAGACCGCGATTGCGATCGATGCGATTTTGAACCAGAAGAGCAACTGGGAGAGCGGCGACCCGAAGAAGCAGGTCCGCTGCATTTATGTAGCGGTCGGTCAGAAGGGCTCCACCATCGCCTCCGTGCGTCAGAGCCTTGAAGAGGCAGGCGCGATGGAATACACGACCATCGTGGCCAGCCCGGCTTCCGATTCCGCAGGTTTCAAGTACATCGCCCCCTACACCGGTTCGGCCATTGGTCAGCACTGGATGTATCACGGCAAGCACGTCCTCATCGTCTTCGATGATTTGTCGAAGCAGGCCGAGGCTTACCGTTCGATTTCTCTGTTGCTGCGTCGCCCGCCGGGGCGCGAGGCTTACCCGGGAGACGTCTTCTATCTGCATTCCCGTCTGCTCGAACGTTGCGCCAAGCTCTCCGATGACCTTGGCGGCGGTTCGATGACCGGTCTGCCGATTGTGGAGACGAAGGCGAACGACGTGTCCGCCTACATCCCGACGAACGTCATTTCGATTACTGACGGTCAGATCTTCCTGCAGTCCGATCTGTTCAACGCCAACCAGCGCCCCGCAGTGGACGTCGGCATCTCGGTCTCCCGCGTCGGTGGCGCGGCCCAGACCAAGGCGTTGAAGAAGGTTTCCGGCACTTTGAAGATTTCGCTGGCACAGTATCGTTCGTTGCAGTCCTTTGCGATGTTCGCTTCCGATTTGGATGCGGCTTCCAAGGCGCAGCTGACGCGTGGCGCCCGCTTAACCGAGCTGCTGAAGCAGCCTCAGTTCTCCCCGTATTCGATGGAGCAGGAGGTCGTCTCCGTGTGGGCCGGCACCCATGGCAAACTCGACGATCTGGATATCGCCGACGTGCTGCCGTTCGAGCATGGTTTGTTGGACTATCTCGAGCACAACACCGATATCCTTAAGACGATTCGCGACACCGAAAACTTCACCGACGATACGGAGAAGGCTTTGGACGCGGCCGTCGAGGAATATCGTGGCAACTACGTGACCAAGGCTGGTAAGCCGTTGGTTGTGAAGAAGCCTGTCGCCACCACGCCGACGAAGATCGAGCAGGAAAAGATTGTGGCGGGGGATAAGTAACCCATGGCTTCGCAACTCGGATTGAAATCACGTATCGCCTCCACCACGTCGTTGGGCAAGATCTTCAACGCGCAGGAGATGATCGCTTCTTCGCATATCGCCAAGGCACGCACCGTGGCGTTGAATGCGAAGCCATACAGCGACGCGATTTTCGATGCCGTCCAGGCGCTGGCCGCACATACCGATATTGATCATCCGATTGTCAAGTCCACGGAAAAGAACCCTCGGGTCGCCGTTCTGGCCTTGACATCGGACCGCGGTATGGCCGGTGCCTATACCTCGTCGATCATCCGCGAGACGGAGTCGTTGCTTGCGCGCCTTGATAAGGCGGGCAAGGAGCCTCTGCTTTACGTTTATGGCCGTCGCGGTGTTTCCTATTATCATTATCGCAATCGCAAGATTGCGGCGACGTGGGAAGGCAACACCGACCAGCCGGGTGCGGAAACCGCAAGGGAAATCGCCGACCGGCTGTTGGAAGACTATATGAAAACGGCTGCGCAAGGCGGTGTCTCCGAGCTGTATATCATCTTCACGGAATTTGTGAACATGGTGGTGCAGAAGGTTCGTGTGCTGCGGATGCTGCCGGTCGAGCTCGTGCGCAACACCGACCAGAAGGCCGATGGCGATGCAGCGGCACAGCCTGCCGACACCAACGCCAAGTCCGAAAACGGTAGTGCGGACTCTGCGGCAGCCACGGTGGCTGGGGATGTGACATCGGTGGCGAAAACCGATCAGATGTCACCGCTCTATACCTTCGAGCCGAACGTGCACAAGGTGCTCGACGCGATTCTGCCGAAGTACGTGCAGTCCCGCATTCACGAATGCCTGCTGACCGCTGCCGCCTCCGAAACGGCAAGCCGTCAGAACGCCATGCACACCGCGACAGACAACGCCAATAACTTGATCGATTCGCTTACGCGCCAGCTCAACGCTTCGCGCCAGGCCTCGATCACCCAGGAACTTACTGAGATAATCAGCAGCGCAGACGCGCTGAATAAAGAGGAAGAGTAGGAACGCACATGGCAGAAAACGAGTCAACGGCTCAGTCCAGCGCGACCTCCGCCGACCAGCCGAAAGATCTGAACGCTGGACGCATTACACGCGTCCAGGGTTCGGTGATTGATGCCGAATTCCCGGCGGGGCACCTGCCCGACATCTACAATGCCCTGAAAGTCAAGATCAGCAACGTGGGCAACACCGAAGGCGAGACCGTCAAGGAGATTACCCTTGAGGTCGAGCAGCAGATCGGCGATTCCACGGTGCGCGCGGTCGCATTGAAGCCTACCGATGGCCTCGTGCGCGGCGCGACGGTCACCGATACGGGCGGCCCCATTGAGGTGCCGGTCGGCGACGTGACCAAGGGACATGTGTTCGATGTCACGGGCAACATTCTGAACAAGAAGCCCGATGAGCATATCGAAATCAAGCAGCGTTGGTCCATCCACCGCAACCCGCCGGCCTTCGACCAGCTCGAAAGCCGCACCAAGATGTTCGAGACGGGCATCAAGGTCATCGATTTGCTGACCCCGTACGTCGAGGGCGGCAAGATCGGCCTCTTCGGCGGTGCAGGCGTCGGCAAGACCGTGCTGATTCAGGAGATGATTCAGCGCGTGGCACAGAACCACGGCGGCGTCTCCGTATTCGCCGGCGTCGGCGAGCGTACCCGCGAGGGCAACGATCTGATTGGTGAGATGGGCGATGCAGGCGTTTTGGAGAAGACCGCACTGGTCTTCGGCCAGATGGATGAGCCCCCGGGGACGCGTCTTCGCGTGCCGCTCACGGCGCTGACGATGGCTGAGTACTTCCGCGACGTCGAGAACCAGGATGTGTTGCTCTTCATCGACAACATCTTCCGCTTCACGCAGGCGGGTTCCGAGGTCTCCACGCTGCTCGGCCGTATGCCGTCCGCAGTGGGCTACCAGCCGAACCTGGCCGATGAGATGGGCTCCCTGCAGGAGCGCATCACCTCGACCCGTGGTCACTCGATTACCTCGCTGCAGGCCATCTACGTGCCCGCCGACGATTACACCGACCCGGCCCCGGCCACGACCTTCGCCCACTTGGATGCGACCACTGAGCTTTCTCGTGACATCGCCTCCCAGGGCATCTACCCGGCCGTCGACCCGCTCTCGTCCACTTCGCGAATCCTTGATCCGCGTTACGTGGGTCAGGAGCACTACGACACTGCGAACCGCGTCAAGGCGATTCTGCAGCGCAACAAGGAGCTTCAGGACATCATTGCCCTGATTGGTATCGACGAGCTCGGTGAGGAAGACAAGACTACCGTCAACCGCGCCCGCAAGATTCAGCAGTTCCTGGGCCAGAACTTCTATGTCGCGAAGAAATTCACCGGCTTGGAAGGTTCGTATGTGCCTGCCGACGAAACCGTCGAGGCCTTCAAGCGCATTTGCGATGGCCAATACGACGAACTGCCTGAGCAGGCGTTCAACGGCATCGGTGGTATCGATGACCTTGAGCACAAGTGGCACGACATGCAGAAGGAATATGCGTGATGGCCGGCTCCACGATGAAGGTGAATATCGTCGCTTCCGACCGTCCTCTTTGGACAGGCGTCGCGAAGTCCGTTTCCATCCCCGCGAGCGAGGGTGGCATGGGCCTTCTGCCTGACCATGAGCCGATTCTCACGGTGATCGACAAAGGCACGGTTTCAGCCATTGACGTTGACGGCAATCGTCACAGCTTCGAAGTGACCGACGGGTTCGCGTCCTTCGATTCCAACTCGCTGACCGTCGCCGTCGAAACCGGCGTGGACACCAAGAAGGATCCGACGGCAACCGGCGAGTAACGAGTAATAGCCCTGCCAAGTCCGTTGGCGACTTTCGTCAATAAGACGGAGACACTGATACATTCGGTGTCTCCGTCTTTTCTATATATATTTGCTGTCTAGTGATTGGCTCGTTCAGACGGTTACTGATTGTTGTCATATATTATTATGAGTCGGATTTTGGGGTTTCGCCCAGAGGCTCGGGTAAGGTAGCCAACGTGCGAATTATTGTTGCTGATTGCTCTGCCGTCTATTCTGGGAGGCTCAACGCCTCGTTGCCTATGGCCAAGCGAGTGCTCATGATCAAGGCCGACCAGAGCCTGCTGATTTTCTCCGAACTCGGTTCTTACAAGCCGCTCAACTGGATGGCCGCGCCCTGCACCATCAGGGAAGTTACGCCGGAACGTGACCCACAACGCGACGATGAGGCCGTATCGGAACATCATGAAGAAGAAACTGAAGCGACAGCGAACACGGATGGGGACATCGTTGCACAAAGTTCCGTGGACACGGATATCGACGAGAGTAGCGAACAGGTGCCCGAAAAGGTGTTCCGTGTGGCCGCGCAGAAATCGACCGACGTGCTTGAGGTGACGGTGCAGCACGTCTATTCCGATGAAACCTACGATTTGGGGGAAGATCCGGGACTGGTCAAGGACGGCGTCGAAGACCATCTCCAGTATTATCTTGCCCAGCAGATCGAGCGCATCGGCAAAGGTGCGAAGCTGGTACGCCGCGAATACCCGACACCCGTCGGCCCGGTCGATATCATGGCCATTGACGGCAACGGCCAGCATGTCGCCATCGAAATCAAGCGCCACGGCGGGATTGACGGCGTCGAACAGCTTACCCGCTACGTAAAACTGCTTAACAAAGACCCGTTGCTCGCCCCGGTCCGTGGCATGTTCGCTGCCCAGACCATCACCCCGCAGGCCAAAGTCCTGGCCACGGAGCGCGGCTTCGATTGCCTTATTCTCGACTACGAGGATATGAAGGGTACCGACGACGACAGCTTGCGTTTGTTCTGAAACAAACTAAAACAGAGACGTAAAGTAGATATAAAAAATTCCCGGACACCACACAATGCGGAATGTCCGGGAATTTTGTTGCCGTTATGTATCTATTGGATTCATCAGCCGACTTACTGCTGGGTCTGCATTTGGCCGTAATCGTAGAGGATGTCGACCACGAAGTAGAGCGTCGAATTGGCGGGAATCTTGGACTGTGCCTGATTGCCGTAGCCTAGGTCCGGCGGAATGACGAGCAATACCTGTGAACCGACAGTCTGCCCGGCCAGGCCCTTGGTCCAACCTTTGACGACCTGCTGCAACGAGAACTGCGCGGCTTTGCCGCGATCCCAAGAGGAATCGAACTTCGAGGGCTTGCCGTCCTTGTCCATCACCCAGCCGGTGTAATGCGCATCGATGGTATCGGTCTCGGCCACTTTCTGGCCCTTGCCTTTGATCAGCGGCTGGACGACGAGGTCATTGCCGGGCTTGTAGCCGTTGAAATCAATGGACGGCGCACCCTTTTCGTTGAGCGTCACCTTGGGCAGGTTCGCGGGAACGTCGGTAACCTTGTCGCCCTCGGCGCGGGTCATCGGTTTGGACTGGGAAACGATGGTGATCGCCATGATGTAAGAGGTGCTGGCTTTGTTGTGGTCGTTGACGCCGAAGGCCACGGTCGAGTTGATTTTCTGGTTCTTCAGCACGTTGTAATAGGTCTTGCCCGTGCCTTCCTCGTTCATCACCATCGAGCAGTCAGGCGTGTTCTTCTCCCAAGTGCTCATCATCTCGCTGCCGTCCTTGGCATTAAGTGCGACGCCCTGAACGCAGATATGATTATCTTTTTGAAGCGCGGCTCCGTTACCTTTTTGCAGCACGGCGTAGGAATTGTTGACCACGCTCATCGGGGTATGGAAGGTGATTTTCGGCTTTTTGCCGAGCTCTCCGGTGGCCTTGACTCCGGCCATTTGTGTGCCATTCGAGGTATCGGTGGCTTTGTTGTTATTGTCGTTGCCGGATCCGCAGGCGGCCATGCCGAAAGACAGAGCGATGGCGCAGGTCGCTGCGAGAATGCGGTCGAATTTTCGCGAGTGATTGTTGCTCATGGTTCACAACATTAGCCCTGAACCCTGATTTACCTTGTGTGCTATCGCTTTGTAAGGATTATGTCGGTTGCTTTCATCTGTGAACAAAAGAATCGGTGAAAGCCTTATCGCCGGATTTTCAAGGATTGATAACGATTCGTGTACACGGATTATTCCAATCGGGGCGCGGCAGGCAACGTTTTTCCCAGCTTTCTATCGGATAGGCCCTGTAGAATATAAGACAATATGACTTCAACACACGATAGACAGCATAAACACAACGCAAAGCCGACCAAACACGCGACTATCATGCGTGGCGTCGTCGCGCCGATTTTCGGGCTGCTCGCAGTGCTGTTCATCGTTTTGGGCGTGCTGAATCTGACCGTCTGGAAGCCGGCCCGCGAGGTGAGCGCCACCACTTCGGTTTCCGGTACACGTTATATTGTCACCGATTCCGGGATGCTGAACCTGCTTGGCAAATCCGTCAATATCAAAGTAATTACGCAAGGCAACTCAACAAAAGCCTCATCCAAATCTGATAAAGACGCAACACAGACCTGCGTGGCTTTAGGCAACGCCAAAGACGCTACTGGCTGGCTGGCAGGCCAAAATTACACCAGAGTGACCGGGCTGGAAAACTGGAAGAAGCTTTCCACCAAACTTGCGAACGGACCAAAGATCACCGCGACATCAGGAAGCGATGAGGTCGCGTTCAAGAACTCGGACATGTGGACGAGCGTAAAGTGCGGTGGTTCCGCGATTGCCTTCAATCTCAATGATGTGAAAAGCGATCAGGTGGTAATTATCGATACGGGGGCGCCGAGCAAAAAGTCGACGCAACCGAGCGTGAACATCACCATGCATTGGGTGCGCGATAAGGTTCCCAACCACGCGCTGCCGTTCTTCATCGCGGCCGGCGTGTGCGTGGCCTTTACGATATTGAGCGCCTCGTTCTTCGCAATTATGGCCAACGAATCGTTCAGGCGCAAGCGCGAAAAGCGCCGTAAGCTGCGCGAGAAGGCGAAGGCCGAAGAGGTCTCCATTTCCGAAGCCATGACGGGGAGCATCGCCGTGCTCAAGACGAGCCTGACGCACTCGAGTCATAACCATCGGCCGTCGCATAAGATTCAGCCCTCCGATTTGGCGGGTTCAGCTTCGGACTCGGCGATGGGCTTAGCTGAAGACGGTACGGATGCTTCTTCAAGTGACGGCTCTTTGCTGTCCGGTTCAGGCACAGAAGGCGTGCTTTCGAACGTGGATGGTTCCGCTCCCAGCATCATTGACCCGACTAGGCGCAATCTTGTGGCCGATATGCAGATGCAAAATAATACGGATAATACGAACGAAAACGTGGGGAACGAAACAGGCGTTGCCCAAAGTGACGAGCCTGAAAGCGGCACATTCTCTGAAACGTCGCAGCAGGATGGCGTTGATGCCGCTTCTGATGATGCATCTCAGAGGGATACTGCTTCTGTATTTTCCGATGATGCGTTTGGCTCCCATACGCAAATTGGCGGCGACCTTGACAAAAGCCAAAGCGGCAAAAATGAGACCGGGGGAACTGGAACCGGTGAAACCGACGCTGCCCAGTCACAAAACGCCGAGCCGGAAGGTTCTGGCCAAACCGCGTTTGCGATGGATGAAACTTCTGGGCATGGAACCGGAAATGTTGAAACTGCAAATACGGATGAAACCAATCACGGCATAAGCCGTTTCGCACGTCATCGTGGCAAGCCGGAGCAGGAATCCGTATCGGATGCCGCGACATCGGCGACTTCGTTCGGCCGGCATTCGCGGCATGCTGCCAGGCACGGCGGTGTGGGCAGTCTCAGTGATCACGACATTGCCGACAGTTTCAGCTATACCGGTGATTTCGGCAATCACAGCAATACCGATAGTCTCGGTAATACCGATAATCAAGGCAACAATGCCGCTTACGACAGCCACAGCAATGCCAATGAGCATGAAGAAGCTGCCGATTACAGCAATGCCAACGTGGCCGTCTCACTCGACCACTCGGAAGGCGGTGCGGAGTCTGGTGATACCCACCATACCGGCGCGCAAAATGGTGAGGCCCGCACGGCTTCAAGTGCCGATGAACTGATTGACAAATCCCACGAGCAGGCCGAAACCGATGTGATTTCGGAGGACGCGCTTCGTGAGTATTTTGCTCGTCTCTCTACTGAAACGTCAGGCGACGGTACGGCGGATGACGAGGCCGAGAGTGCCAAACCCGGCTTAGGAACAGCCAGCGGAACGTCGGATGCACAAGGGGACGGGAAAAACGCATGAGCTCGAAAAATTCGAAAAAACTGTTGAAAACAGTGACTGCTGCGGCGCTTGCTGTGGCCACTCTTGTCGGTGTCGCTGCATGCGGCGAGCAGACCCCGCAACCGCAGGGAACCGAATCATCCACCCAGACACCCGACATTACCGAAGCGCAGGAAAAGACAATTCGCAAGGATATTCTCGCCGCGCTTAACACTTCGGACAAGGCCAAGACCCCGGACGGTCTTTCCGCGCGGGTCACCGGTCCGGCGCTCGAGGTGCGTACCAGCGAACTGGCGATTGCGCAGGCCACCGGTGCAATGGATCCCAAGGCCATCATCCCCAAAGACATCGCGCAGACCATCATTCCAACCCAGTCCGGTTGGCCGCGTTCCGTGTTCTCCATCACCACCACCACGCAGGACCAGCAGTCCAAGCGACTTCTGGTGATGACCCAGGCCAGTCCGCGCAGCAATTACAAGCTGTGGGGTGTCGTCAGGCTTTTCCAAGGCGCAAAGCTGCCGGAGTTCGCCATCCCGTCGATCGGGGCCAGTATGGGCTCTCCTGACGATTCAGGGCTGCCGATTTCTCCGCAGCAGACCGTGGACGACTACGCGGATGTGTTGACGCACGGTACGCAGAGCAAGTTCGCTTCGAAATTCAGCAACGATTATTTCCGCGACGATCTCGCCAAGCTCTCCGCCACCGTCCAACAGGGTATGGAACGCAACCACGGCACGCAGACGCAGACCTTCACACCGGCCAAAGGCCGGATTTCGGTGATGCGCTCCACCGAGGGCGGCGATTTGGTGGTCGCACAGATTAATTCGGAATGGACGCGCAGTGCCGGCGAAGGGCGCGAATCGCAGCCGGCCAGCGACGCCGAACGTGCGCTGTTCGGGCAGGGTAAGGCTACGGCCACCATGAAAGTGACGTATGTCAACGTTCTGGCCTTCTACGTTCCACCTGCCAAGTCCGGCAAAAAGGTGGTCGCGGTAGGTGCCGAGCGCCAGCCCATCAAGGTCGAAGCGGTCTAAACTGTACGCCAATTAAGATCAAGTCGCTGTAGGTTCTTTAGGCTGTCTACGGATTGTCGAGATGTTGTAGGTTTTCTTGACTCTTGTTTGAGGTCCGCCGTCAGGTAAAGCGGTGTTCTGCGGTGGCGGGCGACAGGTAGATTAGACATTGTTATATACGTTTCGGCAGATAGTGAGTCTTGTGCTGCAATAGCGCAGAGACTTGAATGAGAAAGAAGGCACTTTTGGCAGCAGCGAATAATCCTCAGTCGAATCCGGGCATTTCATTGGCGGGTGCAGTCGATTTAAGTTCCATCAAGCATCAGGTACAGGCTGAGCCGGGCCAGGCCGGCGGCGCACCGAGCGCGGGCGGCTACGTCATCGACGTCACCGAGGCTACGTTCCAGGCGGTTCTGCAGACCTCCGCCACGTATCCGGTGGTGTTGCTGTTGTGGATTCCCACTGACGATCGTCTGTTTGCCATGGCCAAGAAGCTTGGTGATGCTATCAACGCGATGAAGGGGCAGCTGCAGCTTGCTCGCGTCGACATCAATGCGGAACCCGAAATCGCCCAGGCTTTCCAGATTAAGGGCGCTCCGGCGTTGTTTGCGCTTATCGGCGGACGGCCGATGCCGATTCTCGAGGGCCTGCCAAGCGACGAGGAATTGACGCAGATCACCGATACTTTGCTGCCGCAGATTGTGCAGCTGGCCCAGCAAGCCGGCGTCACCGGCACTGCACCGTATTCCGGCGATCCCGATGCCGACGCTGCTGCCGGCGAGGGCGGAGCCGACGCGGCCGAGCAGGTGCCGCCCGAACATCAGCAGGCCCATCAGCTTGCGGCCGACGGCGACTACGCCGGTGCCGCCGAGGCCTATGCTCAGGTACTCGAAGCGAATCCGAACGACACCTTGGCTGCCCGGGAGCGTTCCAAGGCTTTGCTGCTGGCCCGTTCAGGCAGTGCGGATGTGCGTGAGGTCCGCGCGGCTGCGGCCGAGCATCCCGACGACGTGGACGCGCAGCTCGCCGTCGCCGATATCGATATGATCGGTGGCCAGATCGAGGATGCATTCTCGCGCTTGCTTGATTACCTTGCCGCCGGCCACAAGGCCGACTTGGAGCCGGTTCGTAAGCGTCTGCTCGAGTACTTCGTCATCCCAGAGCCCGACGACCCGCGCCTCAAGGCCGCTCGTCGCCGCCTCTCGACGCTGATGTACTGAGATTCACCGTTTGCTTATAGTTTCCATACCGTAAGAGTGCACTTTTCTGGCATTGCTGTCAGAAAAGTGCATTTTGCTTTCCGTGGTATGCATGTTCCCGATGCTGTTGCTGTGAAGGTGCACTTTTCCGACGCTACTGTCTGAAAAGTGCGTTCTGGCTTGGGTAAAACGCACTTATCTGACGCCACTGTCGCAGAGGTGCATTTGCTCTAAAGTGCATGTTTGTGACGCTGCCATCAGAAGAGTGCAAGTAAGGTTCACTAGGATGCACATTTGTGGCGCGAGCGTAGGAAAAGTGCACTTTGGCTCAGCTAGGATGCACTTTTTCGCGGTCACGCCAGAATGATGCACCAGCAGTCGTCTATTCGTGTCGATTACGACCGTAGATCTGCTCGAAGTGTGGGCCCTGTTCGGCCAGCTCGTGGTCGAAGTCCTCGCTCCAGGTCGCAAACGGTTTTCCAGCGAGCCCGTCGTTGGAAAACCGTGCCTGATCGGTGATTTCGGTGATGCAGAAGTCAGGAATAATAAGGTTTGTCACCGGCCTCGAACGCTTGGCTTCAGCTACCACGAGCGGCGCGTTCGATCCGCCGAACACATCGATGTCCCAGCCGTCCTCACCGATCCATGCCGCGAAACGGTTCTTGATGATGACCTGGCCGCCGCGCTTGATGAGCTCGGCTGCGATATTGGCGTCGATTTCGCGCTCGGCCTCGTAGCGTGTGCCGCCCACGGACGGGCCTTTGATGGCGACGGATGCCTCGGTGAAGCTGTCCCGATATTGGTCGAGCACCGCCATCGCATCGGTGTCGGCGTTCATCCCGATGCGGACTTTCCGGCTGATGAGTCGCACGCGCAGCGCATAGTTGTCGGAATGAACGTAGTAACTCTGCACGATAAGCGTTGGCGCGCTGCCGTCATCGAGTTCTGCGGGCATGGTCCGGCAGAAGAACCGCCGGTCGAATTCGAAGTCGTTCATTTCAGGAGACATATTCCAAGTCTAGACGAGATGGCGGCATTGTGCACTTGTTTGTGCATATATGCGATTCGGAACGGCAGAAATTTGTGGAAATGAATATTCCCGAGTGTTTCGTGTGCATATGTATTCGTACGGCGGCGCAAAGTCATGCGGCATTGGTGTTGATACACAATTGTTTGGCTGTCTTGCAAGCAGGTCGTTAAAGCGTGTGACATGCTTGGCAAACCAATCAGCGATGCCGTCGAGGCCACGCCGTTGGTCGGCTGAGGTGCTATGCTTTAAACCGTTGTTTGGGTCCGTAGCTCAGCTGGATAGAGCGTTCGCCTCCGGAGCGAAAGGTCGCGGGTTCGAATCCCGTTGGGCCCACAAAGTCAGCAAAGTGTACGCTGTTGTATAATGATTTTTAGTCTTTTAAAATACCAGGATGGGCTTCAGCAATGAAATCAGGCAGTGTCAAAGATGTGCGGTCGGGAAATCGGATAGCCGCAATAAAGCGTTATTTTCAAAATGCTGATATTCTTGCAAGGCCACTTCAACTGATTCGGCGATTGCTGGTACTGGCGAGCGGTGTTTTTGGGCTGTTTTGCGCCGTCATGACGCTCGTTTTTGCTGTTGTCAGTCCGCTGAATATTTTGTCTAGAGTCATGCTCGTTCTTCTTGGTGTGATGTCGGTTTTTCTGCTGTGTTATGCCATATTTATGGCTATTTTCAGGGCTACCTTACCAATCAGCGCGCTTGTAAAGACGTTCGGCGTGCCAGCTATCTTGCTCGGTTTGCTCCTAGTGTTAGCGGCAACGATTTTCGACAGGTCCCATACTCAGAACCTACGGATCGTTGACAACGAGAATTTCAGCATAACGCTTGGCGTCCTTCCCGCAGTGTTTACATTGCTGGCCGTGGTCCTGTCCTTCAAGCTCCACAACGGATACTATCGCGCGAGTGCGGGGACACAGTGGGAACACGGAAACGAGCATCAGGCTAATAGCGTTATCGCTATGGAACACGGAAACGGGCGGCAGATTGATAACGCAAATGCTTTGAAGTCTAGGAACGGCGTTTCAGTTGGTTCGGTTTCTATTGGCGGTGTTGCAGCGCTGGATCGAAAGAACGGCGACGCGAGCGAATCCAACTCGCCAGAATTGCCGGATAAGGCCGATTCGCCGCAACTCGCTCAAATCGCAAATTCCCCAAATGCCAGAGTCTCCGTCGAGTCCGGCCAGTCCCATATCCTTTCCAAACTCAATGCCAAACGAGATTGGTTGGCCACCTTGCAAAGTGCAGCGAAAGTCAGAGGGTATCGCGTCTTGCTAGGTGACCAGTTTATTGATTGTCTTCCCGAGGGAGTTGATTCCTCGGCTGGTTCGGCTGATTCCGTTGGATCAACCAGTCCAACCGGCCCAACCAACCCGTCTGTTGAAAGCGCAACTGCCACCAAACGTCGGGATTCATATCGTCTGCTATACGAGGGTGGCAGGTATCGCATTGCTCGTTTGCGACCTGAGTCCGACAACTCAACGGGAGAACTTGCTAATTTTCTAAATCCGACGAGCGCCGTCTTTTATATGGTGCTGCTGATGGAAGATCCCCGGGCTTCAAGACCTGCTGCGATATCAAACCTTGCTGAGACTTATCGTGGCGAGGAATGGAAGGTGCCCGAACGGGTGGCGGATGTTATCTCGTCCGAATATTTCAGCTGCGGCAAAATACTGCCTGGGCGCGTGTGCGTGGGCAAAAGCGACGGGCTTTGGTATGTAGTGTATTGCGATTCCATATCCAATATCAAAAGCGGTTACTACCCGACCCAGCCTTGCAAGACCTATCCACAGGCCTTGCAGAGAATGGCGGATATGGCTTGGTCGTTGCAGCGTTCTGTTTCCTTGGCCAGAGAACTGGACATGTCCTATTCATACGATGCCGAACAATCCACGGCAATGTTCATTTCCGGGCAGTCGAGGCGTTCGGCTTACGACGGCCTGCCAACGCTCTATGTCCCGACTTTCAGGCTTGGCAAGAAGGTTGCGGCGATTGGCGGCGACAATGGTGCACTCGCTCATGGTGACTGGAGCGATATTTTCTATACAGACGAAAACTCGGAAGGGCTTTGCGGACAGAATGCGGGAGGCACGAAATACCGGCCCTCGCGCATGGTGGTTTTCGAGTTTGCTTTGCTCTGCTTCGGTACGGCGCTGTTCCTAGTTGGTTTCGCGCTGATATTCGCCATCGATGTGCGCGATGAAAGAGCAGGGGCGATTGCTGCGGTTTGTTTGGCGATTCAGGCCTTGCTGTTCGTCGTTTCCGGTATTTCGCTGATTGCATTGGTGCAACGGCTCAGTGAGGGCGGCTATCGTTTCTTGCGGATTTCGGCAACTACGTTGATGGTTGTTTCACTGCTCTTCTTGGTTCTTTTACTGGTTCAGCACAACCAATTCGCCCTTTGTGCGGTTTTTGGCTTAGCTATGGCGCCTATGGCGATTGGCTCCGTCTCTTCGATGGTCAAGAAGTCAGACAAACAAGCAAAGTCCTAAAGCTCGCCGAGCAGAAAAGTTTTCAATATACTTTCAACCGTCTGTCAATTATCGAAAAGTTTTAACTGTACTTTAAACTATCCGTTCTGCCGCCAAAAGTTTTCAGCACACTTTAAACTTTTCTGATTTTCATGGAAAGTTGTAAGTATAAGTGAAACTTTTCGTGTTATCTTTTTAGATTTTGGGATGAAAGATATTAGGATTTCCTAGTAAACGGCTCCCAACGAAATCTCTATTCCTTGGATTGGCACCTGCCATTTGGTTGAAGTTCTGTTGGTTCACTCGGCACGCTAGACTGTGGAACATGAATCCTGAAGCGTTAAGTGAACTTATTTCTGATATTGCACATGAGTTGGTTTCGGCGGGAGATGCCGGTGAACTGACCGTTGATCTGATTCCGGCGGTTGAAAAGCTGGCGGTTATGCGGCCGAAAGACCGTGCGCATGGCGACTGGTCGTCGAATGTGGCGATGCAGCTGGCGAAGAAGGCCGGGATGAAGCCGCGCAATCTGGCCGAGGCGTTTGCGGCGAAGCTGCGGGACGCGGATGGAATCGCTTCCGTTGAGGTGGCCGGGCCCGGATTCATTAACATCACGCTTGATTCCGCTTCGGCGGCGGCTGTGGTTTCGCAAATTCTTGAGCAGGGCATTGAGATGGAGCCGGTCGATAAAGGTGTCGAGGTTTGGAAGGGCAAGGACAGCGATACTGAAGCTGCTGGAACTGAGACTGAAGCGAAGACCGTCCATTCCACCAAGTTCGGTCTGAACGACCACTTGGGTGGCAAGACGCTCAACCTCGAATTCGTCTCAGCTAATCCGACCGGCCCGATTCACATCGGCGGCGTACGTTGGGCTGCGACCGGTGATTCCATGGCCCGCGTGCTCGAAGCCAACGGCGCCAAGGTGGTGCGTGAATACTACTTCAACGATCACGGTGAGCAGATTAACCGCTTTGCCAAGTCGCTCGTCGCCGCGGCTCACGGTGAGGAAACTCCGTCTGACGGTTACAAAGGGACCTATATCAACGAAATTGCCGACCGCGTGATCGCTGAAGCCAAGGTCGACGATATTGATGTGCTGAACCTGCCGCGCGTTGATGGCGGCAAAGACAAGGACGGCAACGACTTGGGCGAGGGGGATTCTGAGCAGCGCGAGGAGTTCCGCAAGCGCGCGGTGCCGATGATGTTCGCCGAAATCCAGCAGTCCATGAAGGATTTCCGCGTCAATTTCGACGTGTGGTTCCACGAGAACAGTTTGTATCAGGACGGTGCCGTGAAGGAAGCCATCGCCAAGCTGCGCGAGCAGGGTGACATCTACGAGAAGGACGGGGCCACTTGGTTCGCCTCCACCAAGCACGGCGACGACAAGGACCGCGTCATCATCAAGTCCAACGGCGAGTATGCCTACTTTGCCGCCGACATCGCCTACTACTATAACAAGCGTCACCGCGCGGGCAAACCTTCCGCGCCGGCCGACATTGCGATTTACATGCTCGGTGCTGACCACCATGGCTACATCGGCCGCATGATGGCGATGTGCGCCGCATTCGGCGACAAGCCCGGCGAGAACATGCAGATTCTTATCGGCCAGATGGTCAACGTGATGAAGGACGGCAAGGCCGTGCGCATGTCCAAGCGCGCTGGCAACGTCGTTACCATCGACGATCTGGTGGAGGCCGTTGGCGTGGATGCCGCGCGTTACTCGCTCGCCCGCACGGACTACAACACCAGCGTCGACATCGACCTCGACGTGCTTGCCTCGCACACCAACGAGAACCCTGTGTATTACGTGCAGTACGCGCATGCTCGCAGCTGCAATGTCGATCGCAATGCCGAAGCCGCCAAGATTGACGCGAATCTCGTCGATCTGTCGCTGCTCGACACCCCCGCCGACGGCGAAGTGCTCGGTGCGTTGGCCCAGTGGCCGTCCGTGGTTTCGGATGCCGGCGACCTGCGCGCCCCGCACAAGATCGCGCACTATCTTGAAACACTCGCCGGTACGTACCACAAGTGGTACAACCTTGAGCGTGTGGTGCCGATGGACCTTACGGACCTTGAAGCCCGTGAAAAGGATGCTGCGAAACTCGAGGCCGCACGTATCGCCAAGAATCCTGAACCGGCCCGTGCTGCAGCCCGTCTGCAGTTGAACGACGCCGTCCAGCGCGTCATCGCCTCCGGCCTTGCGATGCTCGGTGTCACCGCACCCGACAAGATGTGACGCTCAAATATATAGCAAATCGGTCACGTTTTCCATTGTGGAATAACGCGACCGATTTTTGTAGGTGTCGGATATCGTGAATGTGCGGAGAACAAAACAAAGGAGAGAACGATGGCCAACGAAGGCATCAAATTCACAGACGAAAAAAGTTTCACGCAGGGTCAGGTCGAGCGTCTCTTCCTTTCCGTCGACTGGGTTTCCGGGAAATATCCGGAACGTTTATACAAGGCTCTGATAGGTTCCTCCACGGTCTTTTCGGCGTGGGACGGCGACAGGCTTGTCGGTTTGGTTCGTGTGCTCGATGACACCTCGATGATGGCCTATATGCATTACGTATTGGTTGATCCCGAATATCAGGGGCAGGGCATCGCCGGCCACATGGTCGAGATGGTCAAGCAGCGTTACGCCGATTACTTCTACATCGAGGTCATGCCGGAGGAAAGCAAAAACGCGACGTTCTATCAAAAGCATGGCTTCAAAATCATGCCGGATGGCGTCGCCATGCAGATTTGCAATGGCTGAATGCCTGTTTGCCGAACCTGTACTATTTAGCGTTTTCTGCGTGCCGGTTTTTGTGTGACCACCATAAACGAATCCTCAAATTGAGATAATTCCGGCATTTTCATTGCATCTCGCTATCGTTATGTACAGCTTAAAAATACTGTGACAGACGAAAAAAAGAGGCGGATTATGGGCATCACTCCGATTTGGCCGGAAGCGACGGCGTTCAACAATGATGGCGAACTGACGTTCCACGGGCACAGCGCAGCCTCGTTGCTGGACGAGTTCGGTTCGCCGCTTTACCTGATTGATACCGACGAAGTGCGCGCCCGTGCGCAAAAATTCGTCGCTGCCGCCGCAAAAGCCTTTAATACCAACACCACCCACGTCAGTTTTGCGGGCAAGGCATTCCTTTCGAAGGAAGTCGTGCGCATCGTCACGCAGGCCGGCATGCACGTCGACACCTGTTCGATGGGGGAGATCAAGATTGCGCTCGCGGCCGGTGCTCCGGGTCGCAGACTCGTGCTGCACGGCAACAACAAATCTGACGAGGAGATTGAGCTGGCCATCAAAGAGGGCTTCTCAAAGATTGTCGTCGATTCGCCGGACGAACCCGCCCGTATCGCCGCCATCGCGCATCGCCTGGGCAAGCGAGCACGCGTGATGCTGCGCGTCACCTCCGGCATCCACGCCGGTGGTCACGAATATATTTCCACCGCGCACGAGGACCAGAAATTCGGTGTGCCACTGCTACCGGCCGGTGTCGGAGCGGAAATCCTTGATATTCTTGCCAAGCTCGGCAATGAGAAAAACAAGTCGAGCGCTGGAACTGCCGGTGATTCCGCTTCGTCGGCCTCAGCATCGGCGAATACTCCGTACAAGCCCAAGCTCGATTATTCCGTCAAATATCCCTACGATACCAGCCATGTCAAGGTCTCCGACGAAGACCGCGAACTTGCCGAAGCCATGAACGCCGTGGCGGACGGGCCGGCGCTCGCCGTGCTCAAAGACATTTACAAGCGTCAGGAAGACCTCGAACTGGTTGGCATCCATTCGCATATCGGCTCGCAGATCCACGACGCGAACGCCTTCATCGAGGCCGCGCGCCGCATGATGCTCCTGCGCAAGACCTTCTACGCCACCGATGCCTACACGATGCCGGAGGTCGACTTGGGCGGCGGCTATTCCGTGGCCTACACCGATGCCGAGGATTCCATGGACATCGACGCGGAACTCGGCCGTCTCGCACAAGCCGTCACCTCGATCAACAAGGCTCTCGGCATGCCGGCTCCAGTCATTTCCTTCGAGCCTGGCCGCTGGATCGTCGCCCCCGCAGGCGTCACGCTCTACCGCGTCGGCACCATCAAGCGCGTCGCGCTGCCGGAAGGCACGAAAGATGAAGCCGGCAATCCGATTGACGAACGCACCTACGTTTCGGTCGACGGCGGCATGAGCGACAACATCCGTCCGGCGCTCTACGACGCGGATTACACGGCCCTGCTCGCCAACCGCGATTGCGGCGGGGCGAAAGACGAAAACGGCAATCTCAAGGATTCCATGCTTGCCCGGGTGGTCGGCATGCACTGCGAATCCGGCGACATCCTCGTCCATGAGTGCCGCCTTCCCCGCGACCTCAAGCGTGGCGACATTCTCGCCGTCCCGGTCACCGGCGCCTACGGCCGCACGATGGCCAGCAACTACAACCAGGCGCTCATCCCCGCCGTGGTCGCCGTCAGCGACAAAGACGCCCATCTCATGCTGCGCCGCCAAACCATCGATGACCTCCTTTCCCTCGACGTGAGCTGAAAATATTCGTCTTGCGTCAGGTGTCGGATTCATTACCTAGGATTGGTGAGTCTACATAATTGGGATGCAATAAAAGCGGTTGAAACGGGAGAGCGGTATGGGTCAGGCGAGAGTTGTGGGTGCAAGTGGTTCGGTGCAGCGGCAAGCAGAAGACGACGGTAGTGAAGTCGAGGCCGGCGTTGTGCGCAAAGGCATTCACAACAGCGCGACTCCGATTCGCGTGGGCCTGCTGGGTGTCGGCACCGTCGGTTCTGAAGTCGCCAGAATCTTGACCGAGCAGAAAGAGGAACTCCAGCAGCGTATCGGTCAGCCGCTTGAGATTTCCGGTATCGCCTGCCGTGACCCCGAAAAGGTCACGTTCCCTTGGATTGACAAGTCCCTGCTCACCACCGATACCAAATACGTCGCCACGCACAGCGATATTCTGGTCGAATTGATGGGTGGCCTTGAGCCCGCGCGAAGCCTCGTTTTGAAGGCGCTCGACAGCGGCGCTTCCGTGGTCACCGCCAACAAGGCGTTGCTGGCGAAATATGGTCCGGAAATCTATCGCGCGGCTGAGGAAGACGGCGTCGATATCTACTTCGAAGCGGCCGTGGGTGGTGCGATTCCGCTGATTCGCCCGTTGCGTGAGTCGTTGGTCGGCGACAAAGTCACCAGCGTTATCGGCATCCTCAATGGCACCACCAATTATATTCTTGACGAAATGACCACCAAGGGCCTCGATTTTGACGTCGCTTTGAAGGACGCGCAGTCCAAAGGTTATGCCGAAGCCGATCCGACCGGTGACGTCGAAGGCGAGGACGCTGCGAACAAGGCCGCCATCGTTGCCTCGCTTGCGTTCCACACCCCGGTAAGTATCGACGATATCACTATGGAAGGTATTGCAAGTATTACTGCTGACGACATTGCGCTGGCGCAGGCCGAGCACAAGGTGATCAAGCTGCTTGCCGTCGTGGTCAATGGAGAGGACGGTGTTTCCGCGCGCGTCTACCCGGCGCTGATTCCCGATGATCATCCGCTTGCCAGCGTCCATAGCAGCTACAATGCGGCTTTCGTACACGCCCAAGCTGCTGGCGACCTGATGTTCTATGGCCGTGGCGCAGGTGGTGCTCCCACCGCTTCGGCCGTGATGGGCGACGTCGTAACCGTCGCTCGCCATATCGTGCAAGGCGGCACCGGCCCGCAGATCTCGATGTATCAGAAGCTGCCCAAGGCCCCGCTGAGTGTGTCTCGCGCCGCGTTTGCCGTGCGTTTCCGCGTCTGCGATCGCCCCGGCATCCTCGCCGCGATTTCCAAGACTTTTGCCGACCACAACGTCTCCATCAACGGCATCAACCAGGATTTGAAGCCCACTCCGCACGACCCCGGCTATTCCGGTGAGCTGCAGACCTTGCGCGTGGTGACCCACCTGTGCAACGAAAACACATTGCGTGAGACGGTCGATGATGTCTGCAAATTCGATTTCGTCATCGGAGAGCCTTCGATTTTGCGTGAGATGTAAGGTTCGGTTGCGTAAAGTCTGCGTTATTCTGTTGCTATCGTTTGGCAATAACAGGTAGGCGCGAGGCGAGGAGACGGTTATGGCAGAGATGACACCGAAAGTTCGGCAGGTCAAGGTGCGCGTGCCCGCCACGAGTGCGAATCTCGGTTCCGGTTTCGACACCGTCGGTCTGGCGCTGGATTATCACGACGAGCTTAAATTTACCCTCAATGAAAATGAGCTGGTTGATTATCAAAATAACCAGAGTAATCGGGGTGACCAGGACGACCAGGGTAACCAGAGCAATCACGGTAGTCGCGGCAACCAAAGTAATCCAAGCAGACAGGATAGCCGCCGCAACGCCGGCATTTTTTCAGACACCACCGCCAAAGTGATTATTCACGGCGAGGGCGAGGACACCTTGCCCCGCGACGAAACGCACCTTGTGGTTTCGGCATTCCGCCGCGCGTGCGAGGCGTTCGGTCTACGTCGTTTCGGCTTCACTCTGGAGGCTCAAAACAATATTCCGCAAGCTCGCGGCATGGGTTCGTCGGCCGAGGCCATCGTCGCCGGTATCGCCGCTGCAGCCGCTTTCGCCCAAGGCGACGCCGATTTTAACCGCGAGACGATTTTCCAAATGGCTGCCTCGATGGAAGGCCATCCCGACAATGTTGCCCCCGCGGTTTACGGCGGCCTTACGGTTTCGTGGAATTTCGAGACCGCGGAAGGCGTCGGTTCCGTAGGGATTCCCGGCGGCGAGCCATTACGTGCCGGTTTTCATACCGTCAACTATCCGGTTTCCCGCGCCATGACAGCTGCGGTCTTTGTTCCCGATTTCGAACTTTCCACGCAAAAGGCGCGTGAGGCCCTGCCCCAGAAGCTGCCATATAAGGATGCGGTATTCAACATCTCGCGCGTCGCGCTGCTCCCCGCCGCGATGAATCCGGCAAGTGTCGGTGAAACTCAATCCGAAAAAGCTGAGCCTGCGGAAGCCGCCAACCAAAATAATCCTGCATCAAGAGCGAACGCCCTGCTTTTCGCCGCCACGCAAGACAGACTTCACCAGCCTTATCGAAAAGGACTGATGCAACCTTCTTGGAAATTGATCGAAACGTTGCGTGCCAAGGGTTTCGCGGCTGCAGTCTCGGGAGCCGGCCCGTGCGTTTTGGTCCTTCACTACGGCGATGCCTCCGCGCAAATTGACGAAGTCGCCGCCGCCCAGCTCAACAGCGGTCACTGGCGCGTCCTCCATCTCCCCGTCAGTGCGCAAGGTGTTCAGGTTGAGCTCGAGTCTGAGGGATAAAAGCTCAGAGATTGAAAAATTCCATTAGGAAATCAACGTTTTGATTTTTAAGAGCCAAAGTGACTCATATATGACTATAATTAGGTCTATAGTTTATATAAATTTGTTATAAGGAGTCAAAATGGCACAAGCTGCACAGGATATCTCTCGCATTCAGATCAGGACAAGGAAAAGCCTTAAGGATCAGGCCACTGAGTTGTTTGACAAGCTTGGGCTCGACATGGGAACGGCAATCAACATGTTTCTGGCGCAATCTGTGCGCGACGGTGGCCTTCCCTTCCGCGCAAGTCTGACGCCGTTGGAACGGGATATCGCCGAAGCCGAACCTTTTGTTTCCGAGTCCGAGGCCACGGATTTCGCCTCTCGTATGGCGGGAAGGATGATGGATGAAACGCGGTGAAATCTGGACGGTGAGGGCCGACGGATGTGCCAGTAAACCTCGGCCGGTAGTGATTGTGCAAAGTGACAAGGAAACTGGTTTTCAGTCGGTTGTGACATGTCTGCTGACATCGTACGATTCTGACGAAATGCCGACTCGAGTGCGTATTGATCCGTCATCTCGCACTGGTCTCAACAAGGTGAGCTATGCCATGACCGATAAAATCGTCATGGTCAATCGCGAATTGCTGGGTAAAAAGATAGGTGTCGTCGGCAGCCAGGACATGAAAGATATAGATATTGCTTTGGCTAAGGTTTTGGGCTTGGCTTTGCGTTAAATATAGTGACATGATTCGTTGGGCTTTTGCCAAGCTCATCTGTGCTCATTCATTATTTTAATTTCTTGTTTTATATGATTGGCCCTGACATCCGGCGCAAAATTTGGGTAGGGTAGCAGTAGTTACGTTCTATGCCGGTTACTGCCGGCGAAATGTTTGGAGTGTTATGTCGATTCCGCTGATTCTCGCTTCGCAGTCGCCTTCGCGTCGCAACGTGCTCAATGCCGCCGGCATCAGCCCGACCATCCACGTCTCGCACGTCGATGAGCCGGCCGCTGTTGCCGCCGAGGCTAAGTCGCGTGGGGTTGTGGTTGAAGATTTGAGCTGCGAGCAGCGCGTGATGATTCTTGCGCAGGCCAAGGCGCAGAGTGTCTATCAGGCATATCGACACGTTGCGCAAGCCGCTCGCGACGCCAGCGGTGAGCAGGTGACCGCCTATCCGCTTGAGGCCGAGGATCAGAACGATGGAGCCAAGGTCAAGCCGAATACAGCAAAACCCGCAAACGGCGACATGACGACACTGACTCGTGATTTTTCCGGCGTCTCCGTGCCGGTCGAAGCCGAGCCGATGAATGAGGCTTTGGCCGAGCACCCGGGATTTGCCGATACCAAAGTCGGCCCGCTGATCATCGGCTGCGATTCCATGTTCCTTTTCGACGGTGTCGCGCTGGGCAAGCCGCATACTCCGGAAGTCGCTCGTGAGCGTCTGAGCGCGATGCGTGGCAAGTCGGGGGAGCTGTGGACCGGCCATTGCCTGATTGATTTCGCAACAGGTCGGCAAGAACTTGCTTCGAGCCATGCCGCGGTGCGTTTCGGTGATTATTCCGATCGTGACATCGAGGCCTATATCGCATCCGGTGAGCCGCTGGAAGTGGCCGGTTGCTTCACGTTGGAAGGTCTCGGTGGAGCCTTCATCGACGGCGTCGACGGCGACCCTAGCGGTGTACTCGGCTTGAGTTTGCCGCTGTTGCGCCGCATGGTCGAAAAGATGGGCGTTGCGTGGACGGATTTGTGGAACGCCGGTCTGGGCAAAGTTGCCGCAGCAAAACTACAAATGCAGGCCGAGTCGCGAACTGCGAACAACGCTGAAACGAATGATAGTTTCGATTCGGTATCGGTCAATGCTGGAAATATTGGAGTTCATGAAAAAGCATTGTCGGATATGGGCGTATCTCAAGTAGATACTGTCAAAAGCAAGTCCAGTATGAAGGCGAAAGCCGTCGTTGCTGCCGCCAAAGCAGCTGAGGCTAGGGCACAAGCCGTGTCAATCGTCCCGCCGAAAGACAACGTCCACCAACCCGGTGATGGTTGGGTGCAGTGTGCCTGTGGCCGTCGCCATTGGGGATTGAACGGTGCCGCCGGTGTCCTGCTCGCCCGTCGCAGCAAGGAAACCGGTGAAGTGACCGATGTCGTCATGCAGCATCGCGCGATGTGGAGTGCGGAAGGTGGCACTTGGGGCATTCCCGGCGGTGCGCTGGCAGACGGTGAGAGCCCGATCGAGGGCGCGTTGCGCGAAAGCTATGAGGAAGCCAATATCACCCCGGAGGATATCGAGGTTGTCGGTACCCATCGCGAGGAGCACGGACCTTGGGCCTATACCACGGTTTTCGCCTTCGAGAAGCCGGGCCATGAGGTCAATCCGCATCCCAACGACGACGAAAGTATGGAAATCGCTTGGATTCCGATCAGCGAGGTCCCCAAGCGCAAGCTCCTGACCGCGATGAACGCCGACTGGCCGCATTTCGTCGAACGCCTCAACATTCTGGCCGACGATTATCGCAATCGGTAATAGTTCGTTTCCTAACGGTTTCAGCTCAACAGCGCCGCGATAATGGCAATCACAATCGGGCTGGAAACCGTGGAAATCAGCACGCCGTCGCGGGCGAAGGTCATGCCGACGTTGTAGCGGGCCGCGTAATTGTAGACATTCTGGCCGGCGGGCAACGCCGCGAGCACGACACAGGCGTAGAGTACCTTTCCGCGGAAGCCCATGATGAAGAAAGCGATCAAAAAGGCGATGAACGGCATGACGATGTTCTTCAGAATCGTCACCCCGATGACAGCGGAACGCGAGCTCTTGTTCTGCATCGGCCGCGTGCCGTGCAGTGACATGCCAAACGCCATCAGAATCATCGGCACCGCCGCCTGCCCGATCATATTGACCGGGTCATAAATGAACTTCGGAATCGGATAGAAACCAATCCAGGCGGTTATGGCTGATACGAGAATCCCGCCAAGCGAGCCAATGAGAAGCGGCTGGTGCAACGGTTGCATCAACGCTTTTTTCAGTGACATCTTACCGGTGGTCGTATAGTCAAGAACCGTCAGCGCGATAGGCGTGAAAATTGCTTGCTGCATCACCAGAATCGGCGCAACCAGCGCAGGATTTCCGAGAATATAGGTGGCGATAGGCAGGCCGATATTGTTGGAATTCAGATACAGCGAATTAAGCGCTCCCACCGTCGCATCCGCGGGCCCCATATGGTAGAAGAACTTATTGAGAATCAGGAAAAGCACGCCAACGGCCAGCGCGGAGAAGAACGCGACAATGATCGAAGGGTGAAAAATCTCCAGGATTGGCTCTTTGGAGAGGATGGCAAACATCAAAAACGGGTTGGTGACGAAGAACGCGTATCGGTTCAGGACCATCTGAGCGGTCGGCCCGCCGATGTTGAAACGTGCTGCCACGTAGCCGGTGCCGATGATGATGGCGATGACCACAAATCCTTGCATCGCGCTCAGCAAACCCATAAATCTCTCCCTTGGCCGCGGCCAATATAAAAACCACGCTTACCTTAATATAGTGCCTCATTATCCATGATTTGTGAAGACTTATCTCACAACGTGTATCGCCCACGCTACGATGAAACCATGAGTTTGACGATACAGCAGGGAACCACGCGCAAGGCCGCGCTTGACGCACTATTTGAAACATTGATGAAGTCGTATTCCGTTTCCGACGACGAGACGATGCTCACCGACGATGTGGAGGCGTTTTTGCGAGAACAGCCGCATCTGACGGTGCATCGCATGGGCGACACGGTAGTCGCCTCGACTTCGCTCGGGCGTGAGCAGCGGGTTGTGCTTGCCGGCCATCTTGACACGGTTCCGGTCATCGACAATTTCCCACCAGTCTGGCTCGAGCCCGGAGACGAGCGTATCCGAAATGATGTGGCGGCGAAGGCGGATCCCAACGAACGCGTGATGTTCGGTCGCGGTGCCACTGATATGAAGGCCAGCGATGCCGTGATGCTCTATCTTGCGGCGACGCTGACGGAACCGAAATACGACCTTACGTATGTTTTTTACGATCATGAGGAAGTCGTGGCGGAAAAGAACGGTCTCGGCAAAGTGGCAAAGGCGCATCCCGATTGGATACAGGGCGATTTCGCCATCATCGGCGAGCCGACCGATTGCGGCATTGAAGGCGGCTGCAACGGCACCATGCGTTTCGACGTGGTCACCCATGGCGTCGCCGCCCATTCCGCCCGGGCATGGATGGGCGAAAACGCCATTCACAAGGCGTCCGAAGTCCTCGACCGGCTTGCTGCCTACGTTCCACAAGATATTGAGGTGGACGGTCTGACTTATCGCGAAGGCGTCAACGCCACCCTGATTTCCGGGGGCAAGGGCACCAACGTCATCCCTGATGAATGCCGCATCCACGTCAACTATCGTTTTGCTCCGGATAAGGATCTGACCGCCGCCAAAGCGTTGATGATGGGGGCCGACGCCGGTGCTGAAATGGGCAACGGTGAGCACAAGGCCACCGGCGGTATGTTCGAGGGTTTCGATATCGAGATGAAGGACGAATCGCCTTCAGCTCGCCCTGGCATGGATGCTCCTCTTGCGCGTTCTTTGGCGAAGTTGGTCGAGGACAAAACCGGGTTGAAACCCCAGGCCAAGCTCGGCTGGACCGACGTCGCCCGCTTCTCGTCCATTGGAGTCCCTGCGGTCAATCTTGGCGCGGGTTCCCCGCTGTTGGCGCATAAGGCTGACGAACAGATACCGGAAAGCCAGCTCACACTGCTCGCCGATATCCTTGAGGAATGGTTGCGTTAGCGAGTCAATCGATTATTAACGTGGAGGATTGGCGGTTAATTTACGGAGTTGGCTCCTTATTGACTCGTGATAGACGTATAATAAAATTTGGTGATTCTGCAAGTTGCCGAATTCCGATGGCGTTGATCCCCTCGCGTGCTTATCCGCGGGTGCCGGTGTCCGCCGTGACGAACGTATGACTTTTAGATTGCCGGCTACGAGCGCGAGTGTTGCGTGGCCGCGGTGAGAGCGCGGTGTGAGAGCCGTAGACGGCCAGATAAGCCGACATGATTGCAGCATGTCGACGAGGAGCATTGTGCCCAGAGTAACCCGAGGCGGGGTCGGCCAAGTCGACGACGCCAAACAAAACGATACCAATTTACCTTCTTTGTCCTCATCCGCGGAGAGTGAGTCTACAACGCGTCGCCGTACCGTTCGCCGTCGCGTGGTGCGTGGTGCCGGCGCTGCCGGAGCCGACGTCGCGTTGAAAGTCGAAGAGCGCGAAAGCGCCAAATCCTCAGAGGCTGAGGAAAACTCCGGAGAAGACGGAGTCGACACGGATTCGAAGGCGGATGAAAAAAGTACTAGAAGGTCAACCTCTTCCTCGCGCCGTACGAACGTTTCGTCAGCCAACACAACGAGAAGAACCCGTACTCGTAGCCGTGTTCGCGATGACGAAGACTCGAACGAAGAGTCCGCAGCGCATGGACGGAGCACAAGAAGCCGTAAATCTGATGAGGATTCGAATGAATCCTCCGTTTCTTCAAACCGTAGCCGACGCACCGGTAGCGCAAGGTCCCGCAGCAGGTCTGCCGATTCGGTGTCCGCAAGTGAAGCCAAGGCGGAAGCCAACATCGAAACTGCAGAAGAACGTGTTATCGATGCCGTTGAGGGCCTTCCCAAAGGTCACGAAAGTCATCACACACCTCGTCCGATGACGTCGCTGCTTTTCCAGGAGCCAGTGCTTCCGGGAGAGGACGACGACGATGAAGAGCCGAAAACGACTCGGCGGCGTTCCCGTTCCCGCTCTGTTGAAGATAGCGAGGGTGACGATCGTGGATCACGTCGTTCGACGCGTGGCAGCCGTTCGCGCCGAGGTTCCGAACGTGACGATGACCGTTTGGATGAAGAGCAGGACGAACGTCGTGGCAGGTCAAGCTCCAGGCGCAGCAGGGGTAATGACCGTGACCGCGATTACGAGGATGACAACGAGGGCTCCTCTCGCGTGGTCCGTCGTTCGCGCCGTTCAAACGAGGATGATATTTACGATGAGGAAGCCGCCGAGCGTACCGAGCGCCGCAGCCACCGCCGTCGCAGGCTCAATGCCGAAGAACGCCATGCGGCCGACGAAATCGAACAGATTGAGGAAGACCTCGAAGACGATGACATCACCTATCGTCCCATCGACGATGTGGAAGCCGAGCAATCTGGAACGCGGACACGTCGCGGACGTGGCAACGAGCGTTCATCAAGTGAACGGACATCGCGTCGTACTCGTGGCAGTCGTTCCTCGCGTGCCGATCGAGACGATGTCGAGCTCAATGATGAAGACGAAAACGAAGAGCGCGGTTCCCGTAGTGGACGCAAGAGCAGTAGTGATCGCAATGATCGCGATGATGAAGGCCGCACGGAAACCCGTCGCCGTCGCAGGCGCGAATCCGATGAGGACAACGACGATCAACCGCTGACCCGTCGGCGTCGCCGTCATCGCGGTTCCAAGAGCGATGAAGGCGAAACCGGTCGTGATTCGGGCCGTGCCGCTTCGCGTCGTTCGCGTAAGCAGCAGTATATCGATGAAATCACCGATATCGAGGGCTCTACACGTCTCGAGGCCAAGAAGCAGCGTCGCCGCGACAATCGTCGCGAACGCAGCCGTCAGAACCAGCTGATCGAGCAGGACTTTCTCGCTCGTCGCGAGAACGTCGACCGTCTGATGGTCGTGCGCGAAAAGGGCCAGCATACCCAGATTTCCGTGATCGAAGACAACGTGCTCGTCGAGCATTACGTTTCTGACATTCAGGAAGTTGCCACCGTCGGCAATATCTACTTGGGCCGCGTGCAGAACGTGCTGCCCAGCATGGAGGCCGCGTTCGTCGATATCGGCCAGCCACGCAACGGCGTGCTCTACGCCGGCGAAGTCAACTGGGACGCCACGAGGTTGGAAGGCCAGCCGCGCCGTATTGAACTCGCGTTCAAATCCGGTGATCCCGTTCTGGTGCAGGTCACCAAGGACCCGATCGGCCACAAGGGCGCCCGCCTGACCTCGCAGGTCACGCTTGCTGGTCGTTTCCTCGTGCTCGTCCCCTCCGGCGGCATGACCGGCGTGAGCCGCAAGCTGCCCGAACGTGAACGCGGCCGGCTCAAGTCCATCGTCTCCAAGATCGCGCCGAAGGACATGGGTGTCATCATCCGCACCGCAGCTGATGGTGCCAGCGAGGACGCGCTGAAGAAGGACCTTGAGAACCTCAAGCGTCAGTGGAGCAAGATCGAGGACAAGCGCAAGCTTTATCACAACGGCAAGCGTGCCAAGCTCCTGCAGGGCGAGCCCGATGTCGCCATCCGCGTGGTGCGCGACATCTTCAACGATGACTTCTCCAAGCTCATCGTCGAAGGCGACAAGGTCTACGAGCGCATCGAGGAATATCTTGACACGATGGCCCCCGACCTCAAAGATCGCCTCGAAAAGTGGGACCCTGAGGAGCATCAGGGCAAGGACGTCTTCGACAAGTGGCAGATCGATTCCCAGCTGCGCAAGGGCATGGAACGTCAGGTCTACCTGCCCAGCGGCGGCTCGATTGTCATCGATCGCACCGAGGCCATGACCACCATCGATGTCAATACCGGCCGGTTCATCGGCAAGGGCAAGTCACTTGAGGAGACGGTCACCCGTTGCAATCTCGAGGCGAGCGAGGAAATTGCCCGTCAGCTGCGTCTGCGCGACATCGGCGGCATGATCATGATCGATTACGTCGACATGGTGATGCCCGCCAACCGCGACCTCGTGCTGCGGCGCTTGGTCGAATGCCTCGCGCGCGACCGCACCAAGCATCAGGTGGCCGAGGTCACTTCGCTGGGCCTCGTACAGATGACCCGCAAGCGTATCGGCCAAGGGCTGGTCGAGGCGTTCTCCGAGGAGTGCCCGACCTGCAAGGGCCGTGGCTTCATCCTTCACGACGAGCCTACGATTTCCGCCGATTATGCCGATCCGTACGCGATGAAGGGCGGCGACCCGTTCGTCCACACCAACAAGCACGGCCACGGCAGCGCTCCTGAGGTGCAGGCCCCGAAGGGGTCGAGCCCTGCGGTTAAGGCCAAGTTGGCGCAAATCGCTGCCGCTGCGGTGGCGGCCAATGACGAGGAAAAGGAAGAAGCTTCCGATTCGGATTCGTCTTCTGATTCTGTAGCTGATAAGGACTGAAGAAGCCTGACGTTCCTGATTCCGCTTTCACCTGTTCTTTTGTGAAATCGGGAACACAACACCCCAGGCTGGCCATAACGTACCGACATGCCGTTAATATTGGTTGACGTTAGTACGTGGGTCGGTGTACTCTAAAAGACTGGTGTCTGGCCGTGGAAGTCGAAGACGTGCTGGGCAGTTTAGCTTTCGAAATAGCAAGGAACGAGATATGTACGCGATTGTGAAGGCCGGTGGCCATCAGGAAAAGGTCGAGGTCGGTGACGTCATCCTGGTCAACCGTCTCAATGCGAAGAAGGGCGATACCGTGGAGTTCCCGGTCGCGCTCGTGGTCGACGGCGCCAAGGTGACGCTCGCCGCCAAGGATCTTGCCAAGGTTTCCGTCAAGGCTGAAGTCGTTGACGATGAGGCCAAGGGTCCGAAGATCAACATTCAGAAGTTCAAGAACAAGACTGGTGTCGCCCGTCGCAAGGGTCATCGTCAGCCGCTTTCCGTCATCAAGATCACGGCAATCGCCTGATTGAAGTCACGGTAAATAAAGACTGAAAGGAACAGACAATGGCACATAAGAAGGGCGCATCCGCTTCCCGCAACGGTCGCGATTCAAGCGCACAATACCTCGGCGTAAAGAAGTTCGGTGGCGAGCCTGTCGTCGCCGGCAATATCATCGTTCGTCAGCGTGGCACCAAGTTCCACGCAGGCGAGAACGTCGGCACCGGCAAGGATCACACCTTGTTCGCGCTGTCCGATGGCAACGTGAAGTTCGGCGTTCGCCGCGATCGCAAGGTCGTCGACGTAGTCTCCGAGTGAGATTCCGAGTTTAATTAGCTTTTAATCAAAAGGTCGTACCCCAGCGGGTGCGGCCTTTTTGCGTGTATTGATAATGTCGTTATCATTGTTAAAGCGCTGGTTGTTAAAGCGCTGGTCTGCCTCGATTTCAGGGGGGGGCAGAACCGACACTTGATAATGTAATGCATTATTTATTTTTATATTGCTCGAAATTACTTTTGCCCAAAACGATAATTATGGGGCTCGTCGGTGGGGGTATGGGAAGATGAATACCCACCGGTAAGGTAAGGAACTATGACAGACTTTGTAGATAGAGTGACCGTCCATGTCAAGGGCGGAGATGGCGGCAATGGGTCCGCAGGCGTGAAGCGTGAGAAATACAAGCCGTTGGCCGGGCCGAACGGCGGCAACGGCGGGGATGGCGGCTCCGTCATTTTCGTGGCTGATGCCAACGCCAACAATCTTTTGGATTATCGTTTCGTCCCGCATCGCAAGGCCGAAAGCGGCACGATGGGCTTGGGCGATACCAAGGACGGTTCGAAAGGCGCCGACGTGGTGCTGCCCGTCCCGCCGGGAACGGTGATTTTCGAGGCCAAGGGACCGCAAGGCAAGGCCAAGCATCCAGGTCGCGAACTGGCCGATTTGCGCCATGTGGGTGACAAGTTCGTCGCAGCTGCAGGCGGTATGGGCGGCTTGGGCAACGCCGCGCTGGCCAACAAGACACGTCGTGCCCCTGGATTCGCACTGCTTGGCGAACCGGGCGAGGAACGCGACGTGATTTTGGAGCTCAAATCCATCGCAGACGTTGCGTTGGTGGGATTCCCCTCGGCCGGCAAATCCAGCCTGATTGCCGCGATGAGTGCTGCTAAGCCGAAAATCGCGGATTACCCCTTCACCACGTTGGTTCCGAATCTTGGCGTGGTCAAGCTTGAGGAATATCGCTATACCATTGCCGACGTCCCGGGGCTCATTCCCGGAGCATCAGAAGGCAAGGGCTTGGGCCTTGAGTTCCTGCGTCATATCGAGCGCACCGAAATCATCGCGCACGTCATCGATTGCGCCACACTGGAGCCGGATCGTGACCCGATTTCCGATTACCACGCGCTGGAAGACGAGCTGGCGAAGTATGCTGCCCAGCTCAAGTTGCCGCTCGGTGTCATCCCGATTCCCGAGCGCCCGCGCGTCATCATCCTCAATAAGGCCGACGTGCCCGAAGCTAAAGAACTGGCGGAATTCGTGCGCCCGGAATTCGAGAAGATGGGATTGAAGACCTTCATCGTCTCAACGGCTTCACACGAAGGGCTCAAAGAGCTTGGCTTTGCTTTGGGCAAGATGGTCACCGAGCTGCGTGCGAAGTTGGCCAAGGAAGAGGCCGAACGCGACGAAGAACGTGTGGTCATCAAGCCGTTGGAGCAGCCGGCGCGTCGCCGCCGTCGTGTCGATGATGAGCGTGGCACCTCGCTTGATTTCCATGTCGAACGCGAAAGCAACCGCAGGGGAGCTGTGTGGTTTACTGTCACCGGCGCGAAGCCGGAGCGTTGGGTGCGCCAGACCAATTTCGACAACGACGAAGCCGTGGGCTATCTTGCCGACCGCTTGGCTGGTTTGGGCGTCGAGGACGAGTTGCGTCGCCATGGGGCCAAGCCGGGTGACGAAGTGCGTATCGGCAAGGGCGAGAACGCGGTCGCCTTCGATTGGGACCCGACCATCGCCGCCGGTGCGGAAATGCTCGACGGCGCCCAGCTGGGTGCTCGCGGAAAGGATTTGCGTCTGGATGACGGAGCCGACGGCAACCGTGTCCGTCGCCGTACCAACGCCGAGCGCCGTCGCCAGTATCACGAAATGATGGATGCCAAAACCGCCGTGCGCGAGGCCATGCGTCAGGAGCGTACTGCTGGTCATTGGGCCGATCCGAGCATCGACGACGACCGCCACGACGAGCACGCGATTCTCGGCGGTCATGATTCCGATGATAATGAGGGCGAGAGCGATGTCTGATGGCCAAGACAGAGGTTGAACTGTAATAGGATTTTAAGCACAAAAACGACCTAAAATATGCTTAGATTCCTAGAGGTGCAGTTCGAAAGCATTTTAAGCGCAAAAATCGAGTGAAAACGTGCTTAAATTCCTAATAAGCGTTCAACGACATCAGGGCGTGATCGAGCTGCAATAATGCTTGACCATCAGTCACGCGCCTGTTTGGCACCAAATCGATTGTATAAGCGCGACATTGCGTATAAAGCAAAGCGTTGGTACACCACACCAACTTGCTATAAGTTGGTGAATTCCTTTGCAATAGCTATGGTTGCTCTCGCATGAGATATCATCTCAGCCGGTAAGCTGGTACTGGCTGAACAATAGCGAAAAATGAAACGGATGGCAGTCAATGGGCAAGGCAAGTGAGTCGCAGGTTCGTCAAACGGTGGCGGACGCGCGGACCGTCGTGGTTAAAGTTGGCTCAAGCTCGCTGACCAAGCCTTCCGGGCATTTGGATACGGATAAAGTGGGCGCGCTGGTTGAAGTCTTGGCCCAACACGCCAAAAATGGCACCCGCATGGTGCTGGTCTCGTCCGGTGCCATCGCTGCTGGTTTTGGTCCGCTCGGTTTCGACGCGAGGCCGGCCGACGTCTCGACCCAGCAGGCTGCGGCTTCGGTGGGTCAGGGCGTCTTGATGCAGCATTACGAGACAGGTTTCGCGCATTATGGTGTGCATGTTGGCCAGATTTTGCTCACTGCCGATGACACGATGCACGCCTCACGCTACCGCAACGCCCAGCGCACGTTGCGCAGACTGCTCGACCTCAACGTGGTGCCGATTGTCAACGAAAACGATGCTCTGGCGACCAACGAAATCCGTTTCGGCGACAACGACCATCTTTCCACGCTGGTCGCCAATCTGGTGCGCGCCGATGCGTTAGTGCTCCTGACCGACGTCGATGGCCTTTATACTGCCCCGCCTTCTAAACCAAACGCCAAGCGGGTTGGTTTCGTACCGAACGTAGACGAAATTCTGAACGAAGTTTCGGTGGGCGGCAGTTCGTCGGGGGTCGGTAGCGGCGGCATGGTCACCAAGCTCGAAGCCGCGCGTATAGCAGTCAATTCCGGTATCCCCGTCGTGCTGACCAGCGCCAATAATATCGAGGTTGCATTGAACGGCGAACCGACGGGTACGGCTTTCTCGCCGATATCTCACCGTGATTCCTCGCGCCGTCTATGGATTGGTTTTGCAGCAAACCCGCGCGGTTCGCTGGTCGGCGACAAAGGTGCCATCAAGGCGGTGCTTGGCGGTAAGGCAAGCCTGTTGGCCGCTGGCGTGCTCGAAGTTCACGGTGATTTTTCCGCCGGCGACCCCGTCTGGATTGACGACGAGGATGGTAACCATATCGCCAAGGGCCTCTCGAGTTTCGATTCCGATGAAATTCCGCACACCCTGGGCCGCGACACTTCCCAGCTCAAGCGTCTTCTCGGTGAGGAATATGCCCATCCGCTTGTTCACCGGGATAATTTGGTCTTGCTGTAATCTTTCTTATTCCGCGTCTCAGTTTTCGTTTGTTGAATACGTCAATTCGCCACAGCAGTCTAGTCTTAAGTTAGTAATGACCATTAAACGCGGGAGATAAAAATGGCAGAGTGGCAAACGTTGAGTGACCGTATCAATTCCGTGGCGCCGAGCGCCACGCTGGCCGTAGATTCCAAGGCGAAGGCGATGAAAGCCAGTGGCATCGACGTCATCGGTTTCGGTGCCGGCGAGCCCAATTTCCCGACTCCCGATTACATCGTTGACGCGGCTGCAGCAGCTTGCCGCGACCCGAAGAACCATCGTTACACCCCGACCCCGGGTCTGCCACAGCTTCGCAAGGCCATCGCCGAAAAGACGCTGCGCGACTCAGGTTACGAGATTTCTCCCGATCAGGTCGTTGTCACCAACGGCGGCAAACAGGCCGTCTATGAGGCCCTGCAGATTCTGATCAATCCCGGTGATGAAGTCATCATTCCCGCTCCCTATTGGACGACCTATCCCGAGGCTGTGAAACTGGCAGGCGGTAAGCCTGTCACGGTTTTCAGCGGTCCGGAGAACGGTTTCGAGCCGACCGTCGAGGCGCTTGAAAAGGCGCGTACGCCGCGCACCAAAGCCATTTTCGTCAACACGCCTTCTAACCCGACGGGTGCGGTATGGAGCGAGCAGACCGTGCGCGCGGTAGGCGAGTGGGCCGTCGAGCATCACGTCTGGGTGCTGAGCGACGAGATTTACGAACATCTGACCTATGACGGAGAGAAGACCGCATATATCGGAGCGGTGGTGCCGGAAGTTCGTGACCAGCTTATCGTCATGAACGGTGTGGCCAAGACCTACGCGATGACCGGCTGGCGTGTCGGCTGGCTTATCGGTTCCGTTCCGGTTGCCAAAGCCGCGGCCAAACTGCAAGGACATATGACTTCCAATGTCGCCGATGTTTGCCAGCAAGCGGCCTTTACTGCGGTCTCCGGCTCGCTTGATGCGGTCGCCACGATGCGCAAGGCGTTCGACAAGCGCCGCAAGGCCATCGTCGAAGGTCTCAACGCCGTCGATGGTGTCACCTGCCGCACTCCTAAAGGTGCATTTTATGCTCTTCCCGATGTCACTGCATTGTTGAACCGTCCGCTCGGCAAGAACGGCTCCGTCGCCAAGACCTCTTCCGAATTGGCCAAGTTGCTGCTCGAGGAAGCCCACGTTGCAGCTGTTCCCGGAGAAGGTTTCGGAGCTCCCGGCTTCCTGCGTTTCTCGTACGCGCTCGCAGACGATGATTTGGCCGAGGGCATGCGTCGTTTCAAGGAATGGGTCAACTGAAAGCCTGCTTTTCGCGACACGAGGAGTGGACGAAACCGCAGAAATGGGCTAAACTATTCCTTCGGCGGTTTATGTCGCATGGTCTCGTGCTTCGAGTATCGTGGACAGAGTTCACCTAGGGAAGTGGCGCAATTGGTAGCGCAACGGTCTCCAAAACCGTAGGTTGTGGGTTCGAGTCCCGCCTTCCCTGCCAAGTAATCACAAGCCAAACGAAGGACGGATATGGCGAAGGCACACGAAGCTGAAGAGAGCGTCAAGCCGAACATTTTCATGCGTATCGGCTTGTTCATCAAGCAGGTTATCGACGAGCTGCGCAAGGTCGTCACCCCGACCGCCAAGGAACTGGCCGGCTGGTCGGTTGCGGTGTTCATTTTCGTGGTCGTGCTGATGGCGCTTGTTTCGGGTATGGATTTTGGTCTCGGCAAACTGACCCTCTGGATCTTCGGCTGAGCATAAACGATTTTAAAGGTGACTAACAGCATGGATAATGAAGTAAATCTCGAAGGCTTGGATGCATTGCCCGATTTGCCGAATGGCGATCAGTCTGCGGCTGAGGCTTCCAGCGTCGATAGCGCTGCGCAAGATGCCGTTGCAGGCATTGAGAGTGCAGGCGAAACCGATAACACTTCCGACGATTCTGCGGATAGTGCTGCCGTCGAGAGTTCTGAGGCAACTGATGAGGCGTCTGAAAACACTTCCGACACGGCTGATACCGCCACTGAAGCGACTACTGATGGCGCAGCGAACGCCGAAGGCGAAGATGCTGACGATGCTGGCGCCAAGGCCGTCAAGGAATTCTCCAAGAGCTTACGCGGCTTGGACGGCAAATGGTACGTGCTCCACACCTATTCCGGCTATGAGAAGCGTGTGAAGGCCAACGTCGAGTCCCGTATCCAGAGCTATGGTCTCGAAGATCAAATCTTCCAGATTGAAGTGCCGATGGAAGAGGTCGAGAAGCATACCGACAAGGGCAAGAAGGTCGTCACTCGCGTGCGTGTACCCGGCTACGTGCTCATTCGTATGTGGCCCGACGAGAACGCCCGCCGTATTGTCCGAGAGACGGAAGGCGTCACCGGTTTCGTAGGTCCCACCAAGGAACCTGCGCCGCTGAGCCGCAAGGATGTCGTCAAGATGATGGCTCCGATGATTGCCTCTCAGGCACTCAAGGAAGCCGGCGACAAGCCTGCTGCAGCCAAGAAGCGTACAGTCGAAGTCTCCTACAAAGTCGGCGATCAGGTCACCGTCATCGACGGCCCATTCGCCACGATGGCCGGCGCCGTTTCCGACGTCGAGCCCACCACGCAGAAGCTCACCGTCCTGGTCTCCATCTTCGGCCGCGATACCCCGGTCGAGCTCGGTTTCAGCCAGGTCGAGAAGATCGTCTGAGTCTCGTTTCGTTTAGGTTTTAAATAATGATGCCGCAGGTCGCAAGGTCTGCGGCATCATTCGTATCTGTGTAAAGTAGTCATTCCGATTTTGCGCGATCCGCTCTGCTCATGCGAACGGACTGGACCACTAAATCTAGTTGATGACTCTACCTCGCTACGTTTTGTACGTTATACTTCATCTGCGATGTTGCAAAATGCGTCTTTTCCCGCACTAACTTTCACTATTGTGCGGGAAAAGACGCATTTAGAAATTATTTTTACGACATTTCCCGCATAAATGTGTGCAGAGTGCGGGGAAAGACGCATTTCTTGACTTTTCATGGTAAAAGGAAGCCCTCAAAAGTGGTGGAAGGATACGCCGGGGTGGTTGTCATAGCCGGTTTTATTGTCGTGCTTACTTGGAATAATAGAAAGGCTTGTGTCTGGAGGGGAGACCCGCTAGCACAGCACAGCAATATCAGTTGCGGGAGGAGACCCGTGACACTTGATATACCAACGGTTTTGCCGAGGATTGACAGTGTGCTGGTCCGAGGTTTGGTCGCGGTTGGTCTGTGTGTATCGAAAGATCGCCACAACCAAAACGGCTGAAATCCGATATATCGCAAGGTGTCGTGGGCGACCGTCATTACCGCACGGACAACGAAAAGGAGCCATTTCTATGGCTAAGAAAAAGGTCACTGCGCTTATCAAGCTGCAGATCGAGGCCGGCAAGGCCAATCCTGCCCCGCCGCTCGGTCCTGCCCTCGGTTCGCACGGCGTCAACATCATGGACTTCTGCAAGTCCTACAACGAAGCGACGAAAGACAAGATGGGACAGGTTGTTCCTGTCGAAATCACCGTCTATGAGGATCGTTCCTTCGATTACATCCTTAAGACCCCGCCGGCCGCAGCGCTTCTGCTCAAGGCCGCCGGTATCAAGAAGGGCACCGACAACCCGCTGACCCACAAGGTCGGTTCCGTCACCTCGGCTCAGGTCCGTGAGATCGCTGAGACCAAGATGGCCGATCTGTCCGCTCGCGACGTCGAGGCCGGAATGAAGATCATCGCGGGCACCGCCCGTTCGATGGGCATCACGGTCGAAGGCTGAGGGAGGAAAACAGATGGCTAACAAGCATTCCAAGAAATATCGTGAATCGGCCGAAAAGGTCGACGGCAGCAATCTGTACACCGCTTCCGAAGCTATCGCTCTGCTGAAGAGCATGCCTGAGCGCGGTTTCGATGAGACCATCGAAGCCACCTACCGCTTGGGTGTTGACCCGCGCAAGGCGGACCAGCTGGTCCGTGGCGTGGTCAACCTGCCCAACGGCACCGGTAAGACCGCAACGGTCCTCGTGTTCGCACGTGGCCCGAAGGCTACCGAAGCTGCCGAAGCCGGCGCCGACATGGTCGGTGACGACGACATGGTCGCCAAGGTACAGGGTGGCTTCCTCGACTTCGATGCCGTGGTCGCCACTCCGGACATGATGGGCAAGGTCGGCCGTTTGGGCCGCGTGCTCGGCCCCCGTGGCCTCATGCCGAACCCGAAGACCGGCACCGTGACCATGGACGTGGCCAAGGCTGTCAAGGATATCAAGGGCGGCAAGATCGAGTTCCGCGTCGACAAGAACGGCAATCTGTCGTTCATCATCGGCAAGAAGTCCTTCGATCAGAAGGCTCTGGAAGAAAACTTCCAGGCCGTTGCCAACGAGATCAAGCGCCTGCGTCCTTCCACCGTGAAGGGCCGCTACATCTCCAAAGCGACACTTACCTCGACGATGGGCCCCGGCGTTCCGCTGGACCTCGCGCCGCTTTCCTGAAGCGTGTGAATCGCCTGGAACACTTGAAAGTGTTTGAAGCGTAGTTGAATCGATAAGTTGCCCGGTACCCCGAAAGAGGTGCCGGGCAACTTTCATTTTGTATCCGAATCTTTATCTTTCTATGTCGTTTCTTTCCATCAAAGAGTGTTATCAAGAAATCTTGATTTTTCGTTAAAAAGTCCTTTGAATTTTGCTTTTTTCCCTGAATTTTTGTATTCATAAATCATGACAGACGTGATTCTTTCGTTGCGCTTTATGTTGTGATAAGGAATATTGAAGAAAGATATAGGGCAAAACATGATGATTTGGTGTAATAGAGAGGCGATTCGTTCGCGACCCAACAACTATGGCCATTGGGCTATTCATGGCAGCAGAAGCGGTGGTAGTGCCCATTTTAGACGGAGACGTATTAACTTTGACAGTCTGCTGGTCCGATTCGTGATTTTGCTGGTAGCCGCTTGCTTTATCGGAATCGCGACCGGGTTGGTGCTGCCGAAAGTAAGCAAGCCACTTGCACAGATGACTGGTCAGTATGTGGCGACTGGCCCGGTGGCCCAGGCATTGGCTACGTTGCCGGTCGACGATCACCCAAGCACCCGCGGTTACGACAGGGATTCGTTCGCTTACAACACCACCGACGACGACGGTGACGGCTGCACTATTCGCGACGACATCCTCAAACGCGACATGACAGCCGTCAGATACAAGGCTCCGAGCGGCTGTCAAGTCAAAACCGGTGCTTTGCAGGAGCCATATACCGGCAAGTCGATCCGTTTCGTGCGCGGCAAGCAGACCAGTGCTGCGGTGCAGATCGATCATGTCGTCGCGTTGGAAAACGCTTGGCAGTCTGGAGCAAGCCAGTGGGATGCGGCGACGAAACAGCGATACGGCAATGATGCCTATAACCTGTTGGCCGTCGACGGTCCTGCCAACCAGCAGAAGGGTTCCGCTTCCGCCGCCTACTGGTTGCCGGCGAATCGCAGATTTCGTTGCTCCTACGTTGCCCGTCAGGTCGGTGTCAAACAAAAATACAATCTGACGGTAACCACTTCCGAAAAGCAAGCTATCTCCAAAGTCCTGCGAACCTGTCCCGCCCAGCAGATTCCGAAACAGTGAAAAAGGAAAACTAAATGCTGATCAAATTTGCTGCGAGCCCTTGCAAGCTACGAGAAGTGAGTGGAACAGTGAAACGGGTATGAAAATGCCGATACACAATCTTCGATTTCATGAAGTGCATCGGCATTTCGCAGTCCAGTGCTGAACTATGACTTATCAGGCTTGCTTGTGGAGATGAATACGGGGGACACGAACGTGACGCAGTGTGCGGTTGGCAAGGTCGCGAGCGGAACCGGCGCCTTGGCCACGCACACCGAAGACCACAAGCATGACCATGCCGAAGGCGATGACCGAGCTGATGATCAGCGACATCCTGATGCCCCAGACATTGGCGAGAATGCCAGCTTGATGGCCGGAGCCCATCAAAGGCTTGAAGACCTTCGTGAACTCTTCCATCAGGATGACCAGAACCGGCGCGCCGATGGCACCAGATATCTGCCGGACCGTATTCGTAACGGCTGAGCCTGCGGAAACGCTTCCGGGGGTCAGGCAGTTAAGCGACCAGGTCGTAATCGGCATCAAGACGAAGCCCATACCGATCTGACGGATGAACTGGCAGATGGAGACCCACCAAATCGGCACACCCATGCCGATGAAACTCATCATGATGGTGCCGGTCATCAACGTGATTGAGCCGATCATGGCCACAGGCCGTGCACCGAACCGATCGAGGAGACGCCCGCCGCCGAACTGAGAGATGCACTGTCCGAGGGCGCCGGGCAGCATCACCAGGCCGGAAATCGTGGCGGAATAGCCGCGGTCGTTCTGGATGAAGAGCGGAATGATGACGGTGATGGAGCTGAAGGCGAAGAAGCTCATTGCGGCAGTGATGGTGCCGACGCGGAAGTTTTTGTTTTTGAGCACCGTCAGGTCAAGCAGCGGCGGCTGCAGTCTGCGGATTTTTTCGAGCTGCTCGCGCACCTTGGGCATCTTGAAATGTTCCTCGAGCTTGGCGGCGGAATCCGGATCGGCCTTCAAGCGTTTGATGGCGGCGCGCAGCTCGGCCACGTTCTGAGGGCGATCCGCTTCTTCCTGCAGGTGTTCGTTTTCTTCGAGACCGGCAAGAAGCTCCTTGAGCTGGGCCTTATAGCGCTTGGCGCCTTTGAGCTGGCGGACGACGAACCAGACGATGCCGATCAGGCCGACGGCCATCGGTAGCCAGACCACCGGGGCGGTGAACGCATAGGCTTCGATGTTGGTGAAGCCGAAAAGCAGCCCGCCGAAACCGATGACGGAGAGGCATACCGAGAAGAAGTCGGCCTTGACTTCGCTGTCACGCTCGCCGAAGTTGTGGAGGAAGAAGATGGCGAGCACCAGCGCAATCGCTCCGACGATGGTCAGCGAAACGAAGATGGAACGCCAGCCGTTGGCATCGGTCTGCCAGCCGCCGAAGGTCGGGCCGATGGCGGGAGCCACGCTCATGGCCACGCCGACGGTGCCCATAGCTACGCCGCGCTTCGACATCGGGTAGACCGAGAAGACGATGATCTGTAGCACTGGCCACATCACGCCGGAGCCGATGGCCTCGAGTGTACGTCCGGCGAGTACGAGGATGAAGCTGGGGCCGAACCAGGCCAGCACCGAACCCAGCGTGAAGATGGTCATGGAGGTAATGACGATCTGGCGCGTTGAGAAACGGCGGGTGAGATAGGCGGTGAGCGGCACCATAACGCCCTGCACGAGCTGGATGACGGAAGTGAGCCACTGGCCGGTGGTCACGTTGATGCCGAATTCGTGGACGATGGTCGGCAGCGCGGCGCTCAGTTGCAGTTGAGTGAAGTTGCCAATGAAGGTGATAAAAGTCAGGATGGCGATAGAGACGAAAGCCGCATGGCTCAGGTGTCCATCGATGTACGATTCCTCTTTGGTGAGAGCTTGCGACAAAGGTCGTCTGGAGGGAGATTTTGCTGGTGTTTGCACGGAATCAGACACGATCAGTCGCTCCTTCTTTGTTGCGCTGAAATTTTCATTATTATTACCTGCATACGTTTTTCACTATATCCAAAAACACTCGATTATGACTTCAGCGTAGAAGAAAAATTCACTACCGCCTCGTCAACTCGGTTCAGGTTACACCATTAACCGGATGGTTGAACATGGCAGTGTCACATGTTGCATAGATGGCATCATATGCTGTGCACGGATAGTGCGGTTTACCGAAGAAAATAAGAAAGTGTATTGCGTTCTGCTCATGAGTGAGAATGACTGTGAAAACCTTTAGCAGTTAGATGAAACCCCGAAAACGCAATTTGATTTTATCTATTTAATTGCAACGGATTTTGATAACTGGTTGTATCAGTCGAGCAAAAATCACATGCCGGTGCCGCGTATCATTACCATCACAGTTTTGAGCAAAATAGCGATGTCGCCTGTGAACGACCAGTTCTGGATATAAGAGACATCGGCGAATTCCGATTGTTCTTTGTTCAGCGCACTCCTCCCGGACACCTGCCATGGGCCGGTTATGCCGGGTTTCACTAAAAGTCTAGAAGAATAAAGAGTGTCGTATTTGGCCACTTCCTCGGGCAGCGGAGGGCGTGGACCGACCAGACTCATATTGCCCTTTAGCACATTGAAGAACTGTGGCAGTTCATCAAGTGAAGTCTTACGAATGAAATGTCCGAATTTGGTGATTCGCGGATCGTCCTTCATCTTGAAAATGAATCGGTCTTGCAATCCGTTTTCTTTAGCGAGTTTCGCTTTCAGTTCCTCTGCGTCGGGGCGCATTGATCTGAACTTATACATGATAAAGGGCCGGCCTAAAATGCCGATTCGTTTTTGTGAGAAAATCACCGGTCCCTTATCTTCTCGATGGATCATATAGGCGATAAGAAGCATCGGAATGCCAGTGAGGATGATGGCGACGATTGAAAGAGCAATGTCCATTGCGCGTTTGAGTATGCGTGCCCGTGTCGTGTATTGTGGCAGTTTTGCCGTTAATATAGGCATGTTCGGATCATTGCGGAAATGGAGGGAAGCCCCGCCGAGATCCGCCACAGAAGTAGCGATGGCGAGTTCAATGCCCATTGATTCGACCGCCAACGACAACGTGCGTGTCGTTTCCGAATTGTGCGAAAGCACGTCGGTGATGAGGACCGTATGGGCCTTGAAAATTTTGGCTGTTTCCGCAAGATGGGAATTTACCGAAAGGACCTTCAATTTGGCTTCCTCTTCATTTTCTGGAATGAAGGGAGTCGAAATGAGATGCTGGGTATTTGATTGTGCGGATTTCTCTGATTTATCAAGAGCCACGGGACATACGGCTATCGGTTTGTATCCGATGCCTGAATCCTCTTGCAGTTGTTTGCAAACTTGATGAATCGCCTTTGGTGAGCCGATGAGGATGGTCGAATAGACAAATTCACCTTTTCTGCGACTGTAGTGAAGGGCACGTCGCATGAGCCAGCGTTCCAGCAGTGTCAGGCAACCGGTAAACAGGGGGACGCCAAAAGCCAAAGAACGTGGAATATCAAGTTTGAGAATATAGCCGAGCGTACAAATCATGACGAAGTCAATCAAAGCCGCTTTGAGAATTTTGCTATATAGTTCATATCCTTCGCCCATGACGTGCCGTGAATAGGCTTCGCATATCAACAGACTGATAATCCAAGCGCATATAGCGAGCAGGATGAATTCCAGAATAGCGTTGTTGTGTGGTGCACGGCGTTCCAAATAAAAGTGGCTGTCAGGGTAAATAAGGAATGTGATTATCGATCCAATAATTGTCATCAAAACATCAAGAGCGACAAGACAAGAAGTATATAAATAAGCCCAAGAAGGCTGTGAGTAATCGAAAAAGGCTCTACCTTTTAATTTCGATTCATTGGCAGAAAAATACGAACCGTCGAAAAAATCTTCGGACTCGGTTGATTTCTTTTTTTCGTTTTGGCTTTGCGACGAGGAAATCAAACGGCGTGATTTGCAATGATTTCTTTGCTTGACGGCATCATCAGAAGATGAGGGAATGAGCCCATTATTTAGGCGATTTGCGTCATCGTTCATCGTCAGGATAATCCCCTTTTCTGTTTCCTTCATCAATATAATACATGCATGGTTTGATATGCACATTTTCAATATTTAACGCGTTTTCTGTTTGGTAGACGAACACCTTTTCCAGACAGGTATAACAAATATGTGCAGAATTTGTAGTGTGGATGTGAATTTCATAGGGATGAGGGATAATGGTAATTCGTTGCTGTAGCGGAGGTACTTATTATGCGTGAGCCGAGAGGTAAACATATACGGGCGAGCATGCCTATACAACATCACCATATATGGGCATGGGTGTTATTGGTGATATTCGTATTGCTGTTGGTTGTGGCTGGAATCGGCGGCTATTGTGCAAAAGTCATGTACTCTCAGGCCAAGGAAGTGAAAACGCACGAACAGAATGCCATTTCTATGCTCAGCGGCTTCTCTGGTTCGAATGATTTGAATGCGCTTGATCAGGTTTCCCAAAAGTTGCCGCAAGTGCAGAATGAGACGCAGAAGGCCAATGATATTGCACACGGTATATTATGGAATGTCGCCGCTAAAGCTCCGGTCGTTGGCGATGACATTAAGACGGTTCAAGGTATGACATCTTCGGTAGACGGGATCGTCCATGATTCTGTACCGCAATTCATTCAAGTGTTCACTTCTTTGAAGTCGGCGAATTTGAGTGCCGGCGATGGCAAGATTAATCTCCAACCGATTATTCAAGCCCAGAAGACAATGAAACAAGCTGACGCATCGATGCAAACTCAGGTCGTCAACTACCGTAAGCTTCCTGGGAAGAAAGCTCGCATCGGGGAAGTGCGTGATGCTTATGCTGCGGGAAACATAAAGCTTAACGCGCTTGCAAAGAAAGTAGATCAACTTTCAGGAACTTTCCAAATTGTTCCCGACTTCCTTGGTGCTAATCAGCCTCATTATTTTGCAATGATGAACATGACCACTTCCGAGGCTCGTTCTGCGGGTGGGCTTGTTGGATCTGTTGGGTTGATGACTACCAATAACGGGCAGATTTCCATTGGTGATTTTCAACCGAATACTGCATATTTCCCTTATGGCAATGGTGAGCCAACAGCCGACGAACAAGCAATGTTCCATGATTGGGGACCATTGAACATGTCGTTTGATATTAGAGATTTAGCTGTGTATCCCGATAATGCGAGGACTGCGCAATCTATGCAGGCTATCTGGAACCGGACTCCTTGGGGAAAGAAACAACCTATTGACGGGGTTGTTATGGTTGATCCCGTATTTCTGCAGAAGCTCATTGCCGTTAATGGAAATGTGAAACTTTCAGATGGACGCGTTCTTACAGGCACTAATACTGCGGAATTTTTGTTGAATACTATATATAAAGATTATTCGTCTAAGCAGCAAGATGCTTATTTTGACGAGGTATCTACGCAGGCAGTTGGCAGTATGTTCAAAGGACTTAACTTCCAAAAACTCATACGAATTTCCACAATAATCGGCGATATGGCTAAAAACAGGCATTTTTCCATTTATTCGTTTGATCAGACCATGGAGCAGAACTTCAACGCCAACGGTTACACTGCTTCGAGCCCTAGCAATGAGATGAAGCCTGAAGTGGGCGTGTATGTCACGCAACAAAATGCTTCGAAAATGGATTGGTATATTCACCGTACCAGTACGATAACCAAGATTAGTGGTGGTACCGCAGGCCAACAAACGTATCATGTTGAATACACGATGACTAATACGCTTACCCGTGAGCAATTGGCAACGTTGCCTGCGTATATCGTCGGATTTGGCCAGGCAGGTCAATCACAAGGACATGGAGTGGAAAAGACATTGATCTATGGTCCGGCAGGCGGATTGATAAGTAATCTTCAGGTCAAAGGCACGGCGAGCACATCTAATCTGAGCAGAAAAACTATGGATAGTAAGTCAGTCTATGCTACGGTGGCGGATTTGGCTCCTGGTACTTCAGCTATATTCACCTTTGATGTGACGACTTCATCCAAGTCGACTACTCAATTGGATTTGGACCAAACTCCGATGGGGTGGGATGAGCCGGGTGTGAAATTTATAAATTGAGCATACCTGTCCGGTATCTGTCTTAAGAATCAGCGAAAGGTAGAATTTTAAGATGGCGAAAATAGCGATGGAAGTTAACTGTGAAAATCAAGTTTAATTATCGGATGGGACTGTTTCTCGCCTTCATGAGTTTGGTCTTTAGCGATTCTATGTTCCTGAAAGACAGAAATCTCGATGGTATTGTATTCTATGCCAGTTTAATGTTGTTATGTCTATTGATTGGCTTTTGTTTTATTAAAAGTCGCCGTTCTGCTGCTAAATGGAATACTGTACTGTTTGGGTTGGTGACATCGATCTTTTTACTGATTGGTATTGCAGTACAACATCTTCCTTTGCTTATCAAGGGGCGTCTAATTTTTTCGATGGTTGTCATTGTATTGCTGGTGACGGCCGGTAAAGACCTATTAAAAAATCTTGACGATGTGCGGTTGGTGTCCTACTCTATTTTGGCTGGCTGCGGTTTATCGATACTTGTAGCTTTGATAACGAAGAGTCCGATGGCTGAATCAAGAGTTGAAGCCTTCGGGGGAAAGGTTATCTCCACTGGACCGCTAGGTTTTACAGGTGGGTTGCAGTATAAGAATTTTTTCGCTGCTGATCTCTTGGCTAGTTTTATAGGGTTGGTCATTTATCAAAAATATCGTCATCGCAAAAGTAACAGAGTCGATATCTTTTGGATAGCAGTAATTGTTGTTTTGGAAATTCTTGCCTACTCGAAAACCTGTATTCTGCTGATTCCGATTTTCTGTGTGTTGCTTTTTGGTCTTCCTTCTCTAAAAAGTAAAGGCAAATATGGTGTTTTAGGCGTAGGATTCTTCTCCTTAGCGGGAGTGGTTTTCATTTTTTCCCTCTATCTGATTGTTCGAAGCGATAATTATGGATATCGAGTCAGAGGACTGACAAATTATCTGTCGTATTTTTCTCATGATTCTTTTCGACTTTGGTTCGGTAATGCCGAGATGGCATTTGGCAATCCTGAATTGGGATATGTTAAGACAGTGAGATCGGTCGTTGGATGGAACGGTACCATGGAGTTGGCCTTACTGGATGTTCTCATTAAGAACGGCATATTAGGCATAATTGGCTATTGCTTGATTTTGCTACATTGGATTATTGTTCTTGTGAGGGAAACATTTCCGATGCGTTTGCCCATGTTGTCGGTTCTTTGCATCTTTATCTTGTCTGCGTGCGTTGAAAGTTATGTAGTGAATATGCATGTGGCTTTTGGTGTTTTCTGTTATTTGCTGCTTGCGGCGTTTTCGAAGGGCAAGGAATTTGATGTTCGTAGTTCAACAGATTTGCCGTATGTGCCAAAAGATACGATATAACGGAGTTATCTATTGGCTTTATGATGCTATTGACTACTAAAGGGTCGGAGTTTTATTGCGAATTTGTTATATAGGGCATAAGCGTATCCCCTCAAGGGAGGGGGGAATCGAGGTTGTAGTCACAGAACTTGCAGCTCGTCTGGCACAACGAGGTGAGGATGTTGTTGTTTTTAACCGTAAAGGCCATAATGTTGCAGGTCGTGAATTTGATGCAAAAAGCACTGGAAAATCTCGAGAAACTACCTACAAAGGAGCTCGTGTCATTTATGTTCCAACTCTTGATTTCAAGGGATTAGCGGCATTGACTTCCTCTTTTTTTGCCACGCTTAAGGCCATTAGGCTCAAACCAGATGTCATTCATTATCATGCAGAAGGTCCCAGTGTAATGCTTTTACTGGCGAAATTGGCTGGGGTGCACACTGTAGCGACAGTTCACGGACTTGATTGGAAAAGAGCAAAGTGGGGTGGATTCGCTAAAACTTATATAAAATTAGGCGAAAAAATCATAGCCCACTTTGCAGATGAGATTATTGTTCTCAACAGTGATACGCAACAATATTTTATTCAACGTTATCATCGACAAACTCAGTTAATACCGAACGGGATTGAACCAAAAGTCTCGGTCCCTTCACAACGTATATACGATTCTTTTGGATTAACAAAGGGATCATACATACTTTATCTTGGGCGTATCGTGCCTGAAAAGGGAATTGAATATTTGTTGGGGGCGTTTAAACAAATAAAGACGCCTGTGAAATTGGTGATTGCGGGTGGCGCGTCAGATTCGCAAGATTACTTTGAAAAAATCGAAAGATTGGCTTCTCAAGATAAGCGCGTAATAATCACTGGTTTCGTGCATGGTAATATTCTTGCAGAATTATACAGTAATGCGTATGTGTATGTTTTGCCGAGTGATATTGAGGGAATGCCTATGAGTTTACTTGAGGCGATGAGTTATGGCAATTGTTGTCTTGTTTCTGATATTCCAGGATGCGTTGATGTTGTTGGCGACCATGCTTTGTTATTTAAACATGGTTCTGTCCAAGATTTGAAAGATCACTTGCAAAAATTGCTCGATAATCCAGTTCTTGTCAATAAATATAAAAACCAAGCAAGCTCATATATTACTCAAAAATATAATTGGAATGAAGTCGTTGAACGAACAATAGCACTTTACAAGAAGGCGGTACACTAATGGAAGCTACAGGGAAACCGTTAATTAGCGTGATTATACCCGTTTATAACGTTAAGTCGTATCTGGCTAGCTGCATTCAAAGTGTCAGAGAACAGACCTATCGGCATTTGGAGATTATAATCGTTGACGACGGTTCCACAGATGGGTCTGGAGAACTCTGCGATTTGCTTGCGTTGCAAGATTCTCGAATAAAGGTTGTTCATAAGACAAATGGAGGTCTTGCCTCGGCTCGTAATGCCGGTTTGGATATCGCGCACGGTGAGTATTTCGGTTTTGTTGACAGCGACGATACTATAACATCACAAATGTATGAATTTCTTTTGAAGGCTGCGGAAAAGGATGACTGTCCCTTGTCGGTGTGCCAATTCCGATACGTTTTCCCTGATGGAAAGACTATGGTCAAAACCAAGGATGCGCAATCTTGTGTGTTTGATTTCAATCAGGCGATTATTGAAATGAATATCTATCGTTACTTTGACATGAGTGCTTGTACCAAACTATTCCGAGCTGATTTATTTTCAGACTTGCGTTTTCCAGTCGGTAAGTTAAGTGAAGACTTTTTTGTCATGCCTCAAGTTCTTGATAAAGCGCGGAGAATTTCCTTCATTGCTGAAGCCTGCTACAACTACTATCAGCGTTCGGGCAGCATCAGTAGAGGGAAAACCGCCAACTACGATTTTGAAGAAGCAGCAAGAAAACAGCTGGAATTTCTTGAGGCTAAGCATCCAGATATGGCGATGGTGGGACATGTCGCATATGCATCATCGGTCTTGACTGAATATGATCAATGCATCACGAATCACTTAAAGTGCGAGAAAGAACGTGTGAGACATTTTAAGCGCGTGGTGAGAAGCAATATGAGATTTGTAATGCAATCATCCTATGCTTCACCTAGCAAAAAGCTTCAGATCGTTATTTTCGTGTTTAGCCTGCCTCTTTACAGGCTCGCTTTCAAAGTGTTCAAGCGTATTAGGCGAGTTTGAATTTTATTCCTGACAATGTTGGGTGTTGGATACGACTAAAGGTGAGGGAAAGTTGATTGTTCAAAAGCGCGATGCTGCACTTGACTGTATACGAGTGGTGGCGATATTGTCCGTCATAGTGGTACACATCGCTCCCTCTACTGTGCCAATCCCACAGTTGGCTGTATTTCAGGAAATAGGATCACTGGGAGTTCCACTATTTGTTATTCTTACTGGATATCTTATGGTTGATCGTGATTATAATTCTGATTATCTATTGCGATTCATTCAGCGTAATCTCCTGCCAATGTTCATTTGTTTGGAGTTGTGGAATGTTATCTGGTATATACTTGATCGGATATTTGATTCCACTGAACCGGCGCGATATTATCTTAAGATCGCACTGTTTTTGCAAGTGCCTAAAGGCCCATTCTGGTTTTTGCCAATGATTTTTGGGTTGTATCTCGGGATTCCTCTTACTTCTTATCTTTTACATCACTTTCTCGCAATGAAGAGCCATGCATATCTCTATATATTGATGGGTTGCTTGTTGCTGACAGGTACGCTAATACCAACTACTAATTATGTCAGAATGATAATGAGCGGGAGAAGTGGACTTTCTAGTGTTCTCGAAATGAATATTTTTGGAGTAAATGCCTGGGGTGGTTCGGTGTGGATGTTGTATTTGCTTATTGGCTTTGGAATTCAACATTTTTCATCGCAGCTTGATAAGAGACTTTCGACTCCATGGTGTTTGACCGGTTTTGTCTTCTCCTTTTTCGCTTTGCTGCTTTTCCATCTATGGGCTCGGAGCCGTAGAGTGGATGAGTCTTTTTTCTATACCAATGTTCTTGTGATAGTATGTTCCACTTTTCTGTTTCTTGCATTGCATAAATTGAATGGGCTTTTGACAGGATTACCGCGTCTCTCTTATTGCCTTGCAAGGGTCTCAAAACTTTCTTTTGGGGTTTATATGCTGCATTTTTGGATTTTCCGAGCTCTATCTTCAATGGCTCATTCTTGGTTTGGCCTCGATACAGGATATTTTCTTTTTGTCGTGCTTGTTTTTGTTTGTTATTTGGGATCTCTCGTATCGGTATGGGTTCTTTCTTATATTCCACTATTTAGAAAATGGCTGCTGTTGATGAAATGAATTCATATATAGGGAATGGAAGTATTCGGAATGTAAAATGTAGTGGAGTTTTATGAAAAGGCTTTGACTATTTCCGATTTTTCTATCCGTAGGTCGTGCATAGTGTAAATTACGTATGCAGGAATTTTGGCGGATTTGAAAACCGCACGTGGAAAAGAGTACGTTCGACTTTAAGAACTGATCTACAAAGTGGCAGGTCTCCAAGTGTTATCAAAGATTGGACCGTACTTTAAGAACGAAGAATTGGTTGACGTAAATTTTGGGTACAATAACATCTCAGATGTGTCTATTGACTCGTAGAACAAACATTAAAAGCAGGAATGACGGCTTTTAGCGTGTTCTAATGTATTTGTGATGAATTTTTCCTTGGTGATGATGAGAATAAATAGATCAACGCATAAATATGTCGTTGTGCACAGGATGAGTTGAACGATGTTACTACATTGCCTTACGAAGATGTGAATGATGACTAGTGCAGCGAAAGAAAATAACGTGGCGAAGAAAATTTTCCCGATGTCGAATTTTGAATGAACTTCGAAAAGCATGTCCTTTGTTGTTATTATTCGTATGATAAGCGTCAGCAGTTCAGAGGTCGTGATGCTGAGTGCAGCTCCCATGATATTAAACCTAGGAATTAGCAAGAGACCTACTATGATGCTGCATATCAATCCGAGGAGGTTGATTGAAGCGTAAGTTTTTTCCTGTCCTTGAATAATTAGGAGCTGAGAAAGAAAAGAATTTAGAGCGGAGAAAAGTATCACTGGTGTGATCGCCATTAAGGCAGGTGTCGCACGTGCATACTGTGTCCCTGCGATTAGTAATACTATTGGCTGAGCGCATACAGCTATAATTGACATTAGCGATAAACCTAAAATCGTTAGAAAGTTCAGGTTTTTTGCCACTAAGTCTTTTAGCTTTTCTCCATCAGTATTTGATTTATAATAGGAAAGACGTGGAAGCATAACATCACTGACCGAATTGACGGCTCCAACGCAAAGCCCCTTGATTTTTACTACAAGTTGGTAAAGGCCAACCGCAACGTTCGTGCATGTGAAGCCGACAAGGACAATATCCATTTGTGCATATAGTCCTGACGCAATTTTCGAGACGGCGAATGAAAGCATTGGTTTGAAATGTTTACGTAGATTGAGCTTCCGATTCATCTTGAAAGTGACAAATTTACGGAGTCTCCAAACGTTGACGAGATTGGATCCGTATGAACCGATAACAAGAATGACTGCATAGGCGCGATAGTCTGTTGCAGAGTGGATAAGCAGAAACATCAATACTAGACTGATGGCTTTCATAATTAGGTTTCTGACGGTAATATACGCATATTGCTCGATGGCCTGGTAAAACCATTCGACGCCGCAGGCGGAAAGCCAGATGGTTATGCTGAAGATGAGCATAGTTGGCATATCTTGGCGCATTCGAGGAATACAAAAAATTGCGATAATAAATGCTGCATAGACAATGATAGTTGAAAACAATAAAATCGTAAGAAGTTCTTGAACAAGCTGACTTAACTGTTCAGGGTCATTTCGAACCTTTGCGCATTCTCTGATTCCATACGACGGTATGCCCAGGAGAGCGACTAAGGAGAAATAGCTTAATATACTCTGTGCCCAGCTTACTGCTCCCATACCGGTCGGCGATAGGACGCGAGAAACGTACGGTACAGTAATCAGAGGAAAAAGAAAAGAAGAAGTGACGACAATCATGTTCATCACGACATTAAATTTCACCGATCGGATACGAGGTGTTTTTTTTGTTGTCAAATTAGTCAGCACTCCTCTTTTTACTGGTGTCATCAGCTTAATCCGAATAAAGGATATCCGCGTGTTACGAATAGCTAGGTATGAGGCAAAATCAGCTTTTCTGCCTTTTGTAGTAGCTTAAACAAGGAAGAAAGATGTGATGCCGAATTGTGTGTTCGGTGTTGACAGATGTCATATCAAGAGGACGGATGGCAATGAAACCAAAATTGAGTATAGTTCTTCCTACTTATAACGTTGAACAATATATTGCACGTTGTGTAAATTCCATTTTGCGCTTGGAATTTCAGAATTATGAAGTTATTTTCGTAAATGATGGTTCGACAGACAAAACTAAAGAAGCTTTTGAAAGTCTACAATTAGATTCCCGCTTTCGGATGATTACTACAAAAAATGCGGGCGCTGGACATGCTAGGAATTGTGGATTACGTGTTTGTCGGGGAGAGTATGTCTATTTTATGGATCCTGATGACGAACTTGTCGGCGATCCATTTATCAAAGGTTTACCATTGCTTGATCGCAATGAAGCAGACTTGTTGTTCTTTGGCTACATTCAGAAGGATATGGATAGCTGTTCTGAAACCAGTTATGCCTTACCTGAAGAGATGGCCTCACGAAATCAGAAAGAGTTTCGCGCCGAATTGTTCATACAAGTTTGTGCCAATATCAGTGCGAACGCTGTTTGGAATAAAGTTATCAGGCGAAGCTATCTGTTAAGCGAAGGAATTGAATTCCCGAATATGCGAGCTGGACAGGATGCGGTTTTTAGTTGGAATATGTATCGAAACATAGGGCGCTGCGTGGCCATCACTGGAACGTATTATTGTTATTATTCGCATAGGCCTGGGTCCATTAGATCAAGTTATGTCGCCAATAAGTTTTCGGATGATATCAAAGCTGTTCAATTGGCCCGAGAAGTTATTGCTCAGTGGCACATGGGTGATCAATATCTGAACCATTATGTGAGTTTTGCTGTCTATGCAATTCGGGAAGAGATTAGAAATCAGATGCGGGCCAAACACACCGATTCCACAGTTATTTCTCGAAGCAGTCTCTATAAAGCTTTAATAAAAATACCTATGCGCAAACTATCTTGGAAAAACAGAGTAAAAATCTTTTTGACAAAGTTGAGTGCCCATGGCTTGTATAAGCCTATGGTATTGCTGATGAGATGACTTATATGGCGTTCGCTTAAAAGACGTTTTGAACGTTTAAAGAAACCAACAGGATTTGTATTATTGTCTTTTTTCTTAGCCGTTAGCTACAATCAAGCTGAAGCCTAATAAGGAGAAGGTAGACATGAAGATTGCTGTTGCTGGAACCGGATATGTGGGTTTATCGGTCGCGGTGTTGCTCGCACAACATAATGAGGTGTTCGCTGTCGATATCATCCCCGAAAAAGTTCAATTACTTAATAAGAATACTAGTCCGATTGTTGACAAGGAAATTACTAGTTTCCTTGATAAGAATGCTTCAGGTGAAAGGCCTCTGAGCTTTACGGCGACTCTGGATATGGAAGAGGCTTATGCTGGTGCGGAATTCGTAGTTATTGCAACCCCGACCAACTACGATCCCAAAAAGAACTATTTTGATACGTCAAGTGTCGAAGACGCGATTCGGGCGGTACGTAAGGTAAACAAAACTGGTTGGATCGTGGTGAAATCAACGGTGCCGGTCGGTTATACAAATGGTGTCAGAAAAGAATTCAACGATGACCATATTATCTTTTCCCCGGAATTTTTGCGCGAGAGTACAGCCTTGTATGATAATTTGCATCCCACGCGAATTGTAGTTGGTGCTCCTCAAGATGATACTGAAGCCGTAGCGGCAGCGAGGAAGTTTGCACACTTGCTTGACGAAGGTGCCGCTCCTGAAGAACATACTCGGACCAATCGGGATGGTTCTACCGGTATCCAACAACTGATTGTAGGCTGCACAGAAGCTGAGGCCATCAAACTGTTCGCAAATACTTATCTTGCATTGCGTGTTGCATATTTCAATGAGTTGGATACATATGCAGAGGTCCGGGGTCTCGATACTTCGGCCATCATTGATGGGGTCGGCATGGATCCTCGTATTGGTTCGCACTACAATGATCCCAGTTTTGGCTATGGCGGCTATTGCTTGCCAAAAGACAGTAAACAGCTGCTTGCTAACTACAATGAAGTTCCTCAGAACCTCATCGCGGCTATTGTCGAGTCCAATAGAACTCGCAAGGACTTCATCGCCGAAGAAGCTTTGAGACTTGTTGAAGGCATTGATAATCCGGTTATTGGTGTTTATCGGTTAACTATGAAACGCGGATCTGATAATTTCCGTCAGTCTTCGATTCAGGGAGTCATGAAACGGATCAAAGCAAAAGGCATCACGGTGCTTGTTTATGAGCCTACGCTTGATGCGCCTGATTTCTTTGGCAGCGAGGTCACTCATGATCTGGATGACTTCAAAAAGCGGTGCAATCTCATTCTGGCTAATCGTTGGAATACTGAGTTAAGCGATGCCTCGAATAAAGTTTATACGCGTGACCTTCAAAAAGATGTAGCCTAATTCCGTCGATTGCTTTAATGGAATACTTGAAGGTATTACGCTGGAAAGGTGCGGAAATCATTTTCACATCTTCCAAAAATTATAAAATATTTATTTCTTGGAAATGATGTGAGAAAACTTGGAAACAATACAAAAGGGCCCTAGACTTCAGTTTTCTATGTCAAGGTTAAAGGCCAATTGGTTCTTGCCAATTTCATTAGCGGCTTATTTGTTGCTAAATATGTCTCGGTCAAAGGCATACTTGGCGGGCATTCCAGTGGCAATTGTTATTGCCATATTGGTTGCCGGTTATATTCCGGGTTTTAAGCAACTGGTCCATCAGGGTAATGCAATGTTGAAGGTATTTTCATTTCTTTCAGCATTGGGGTATTGCTGGTATGGATACCAAAATCTCTATCTGTTGGTGGTTTATAAGGTGTCTTCAACTCAAAGGTTGAAGCACCTTAATCCCCAACTTTTCATCATCCCGGTCGCGATTTGCGCGCTTATGGCGGTGGCATTCATTTATGTTGTGATTCTTTCGCTGTTTGCTTATTCAGGGGAAAACTTTAAAAAGTTGAAAACTTTCCAGGGAATGCCAGTATATGAATTGGTGTCTTATGGTGTCGTGTTCCTCTGTTTTAGCGTGTTTTGTATCTGTCTTTTTTTGAGAACAGATGCATTTTACAATCCAGGAGGCGGGTATTCATTCCCCAATGTGATATACACCAGTGATTCGGGGATATTGGTTCGTAGCAATGTGTATTTGAATCTGGCCCATCCTGAGAATGATATGCGGCAACCGTTGTTTGCAGTGTTCGCCACTCCTTTTTGTGCTTTACCTTATTTCCTGAGTTGTATTTTGGGAAATAAATTGGTTTTTAGAGCGATTCTTGAAAATATCGTACAATTGGCGATGTTGATATTTGCTGATTTTCTTCTTGGCAAGACTTTGAATCTTAAGCCTTACAATCGCGTATTTTTTGTATTGCTTTTATGTGTTACGTATTCCCAGTTATTGTTTAGTGTCACCATGGAGCAATATATCATAGTATATTTCTGGCTTATTATCTGTATATATACATTGTGTAGCGCTAAATATCTTGATCCTCTTCCTTTGTATGGTGCAGCGGGGACTTTGTTGACCAGTCTGATATTGTTGCCGTTTGCTGTAAAAAAGGAGGGAAAGAAGACGGAAGTCGTCGTTTGGCTTCGACGAGCATGTGCGATTGGTGCCGGCTTTATCCTTGTCATGCTTTTGTTTGGACGAACCGATATTTTTATTCATCTTAAATCATCGATATTAAGATTGAGCCGTTTTAGCGGAAAAGCGGTTTCTTGGAAAGTCAAGGCTTTACAGTTCATTTCTTTTGTACGAGATATATTCATTGCTCCATCCACTGAGGTAGGAGTTAATTATGCTCGCCATTCTGCTTTGCAGCTTGTTAATGTACAAAGTTTGTCATTAATAGGTATCGCTTTACTGCTACTTACTGTGTTAAGTGCTGTTCTTAACCGTAAAGATAGAATTTGCCAGCTTTCTGCGTTTTGGGTTGTGTTCTCATTCTTCATATTGTTTATTCTTGGTTGGGGAACACAGGAGAATGGTCTTATTCTTTATAGCCTGTATTTTGGATGGGCTTACGCTATTTTGCTTTTCAAATTGGTGATTCAATTACAAGATGTTATCGGATTACAATTTATCGTTCCAGCAGTAGCGAGTTGTTGCTTTGCTGTTTTGTTGATATGCAATATTCCAGGGATATCTAGGATGGTTGCTTTCGCAGTTCATTATTATCCGTTACTGAGGTTCTACTGATGAAATATTTGAAATTGATGCGCGTGCAGCATTATCTAAAAAATCTGTTGATCTTTGCGGCGCTAGTTTGCAGCGGAGAGTTCTTTAACACCCGTAAATTCATTGCTGATATTATCGGGTTTGCTTCATTCTGTTTGATTTCTTCTGTTGTTTACATCATCAACGATATTCGTGATTGTGATAAAGATCGTCGACATCCCACGAAACGAAATCGTCCTATAGCAAATGGGTCGGTCAGCATCCGCAGCGCATGGATATTAGCTATAGTGTTGTTCTTGCTGTCCATGGTCATGAACGGTTTTGTACTTCATGTTGTTTCCACTGCCGTATTGCTGCTTTACTTGATCCTTAATATTGGATATAGCTTTGGCTTGAAAAATATTCCGTTACTCGATGTCGCCATACTCGTGGCAGGATTCATTATCCGAGTGGTCTATGGTGCCATGATTTCTGACATCACTATTTCGAATTGGCTATATTTGGCAGTTATCTCGCTCTCTTTTTATTTTGCATTTGGCAAACGAAGAAATGAACTGCAGCAAAGCCTGCAATCCAATCAAAAACGTGACAGGGAAACGCGTGCTGTTCTTAAATACTATACGGTAGGATTTTTGGATAAAAGCATGAATATGTGTATGACGTTGGCCATAGCGTTTTACTCATTGTGGAGTATCGATGCGGGTACAGCCTCTCGGTATCATGGTAAATATGTAATTTTTACAGTTCCTTTGGTCTTGCTTATTGTGTTGAAATATAGTCTCACTATTGAAAAGGGATCTGACGGTGATCCTGTTGAAGTATTGCTACACGATAAGGTATTGCTATTGCTTTGCGCCATTTACATGGTCGCTATGGCTGTCATGTTGTATTTATGAGTTTGCGATCTTCGGTGTCAAAGCTTTGTTATGAAGAGAAGAGATTGAAAGACAGAAATATGGAACAACAAGGTGTGGGGCGAACAAAGCCTCGTCGTAATTCCAGTTTGGAACTGTTACGTATCTTGGCAATGCTGATGATTATCGGACATCATTTGACGAAGAGAAATCCTACATTTATGCTGTTGCATAATCAGCCTCCCTCAGTTTCTAAATTTGTTTTCTATGTCTTCATCTACGGCGGGGGATGGATAGGGAACGTTATATTCTTTACTGTTTCTGCTTGGTTTTTGGCAGGAGATGGAAGGAAAGAGCCTTCCGTAAAAAGTGGTTTTAAACGGGCGTGGTTGCTTGAAAGGGAAGTGCTGTTTTATAGTTTTTCTATTTATGTTGCTCTGAAAGTTTTGGCAAGATTTACTAAAATTCATTTAGGAATTGGCCTGTTCGTGACTGCCACCCCTATTTTACATGACATATGGTGGTATGCCACCAGCTATATGATTTTTGTTATTTTTGCACCCATTCTTGTCACTGCGCTTCATGGGATAGGACAAAAGAAGCATGCTCTGCTGTGTGTCGTTTCTTTGATACTATGGGGGGTATTCACTCTCATTCCAAAAGTCAATCTTGATTTTGTAGCGTTGTCGGTGTTTGCCTTTATATACTGGTTTGTACTGGTTTCTTATTATCGCTGGTATATGAATGGTTTCTCGGTTAGACAATGTTGGGAACTGATAATTTGCGGTGAATTGATATATATGGCCTGCTGGTTCATAACGAATTTTGTTCCGCGTTTCCGCGGTTTGCAGGAGTTTATTTTTCTGGATGCCAAGTTGCCATCGCTAATGATTGGATTCGGTCTCTTTGTGTTGTTTGAGCGCGTACATTTCTGCAACGGGCTTATTAACTGGATCGCTTCAACAATGTTCGGGGTCTATCTTATTCATCAGCATCCGGCAGTCAACGATTTGTTGTGGGTATATCTGTTCCCCTTTACTAAAATCTGGAGTTGGCAGCATTCGGTTGTAAAAGCCCTATTGATTATTGTCTGCATTCTCGTCTTTGGAATCGTTGTAGATTCCTTCCGCAGGTTGTTGTTCACTGTGACAATAGATCGTCATAAGGGACGCTGGTTCGATATCTGTTGGGACAGTCGAATAGCGAATAATATACGTACGAAGATATTGCAATATACGAACAATAAATAGGTATTCAGCACACCCTCATTTCATCGAAGAAAGGGAACTGGGATGGTTCTTCACGGCACGTCTCAAACTGCGCCTAACAAGCGTGTAAGAAACAGCAATATCGAGGTATTGCGGCTGTTGGCCATGTTATTGATTGCCTTTATTCACTTCCCGTACCCGTCTGGGGTACAGGCGTATCCCAACTCGGGTTCTTTTGCAAACAGTTTTTGCTATATGTTTCTTTTCAAGATGTTGACCTGTTGGGGAGGGGTTGGAGATTGTCTGTTCTTCGGTATTACCGCTTGGTTCTTATGTGAGGAACAACCGAGTTTCAGAAAATCGTTAACTCGAGCCTGGCAGCTCGAAAAACAGCTCTGGTATTATTCGCTGCTATTTCTGGCGTTAGAAGTAGCGAAATATGTAAAGCACGGGCAGCCTATGCCAAAAGAGCGCTTGTTGGACGATATCCTTTCAACGTTGTTTCCGGTTTCAAGTGATTTGTGGTGGTATCCTGCGGCTTACATTTTATTCCTGCTGCTTTATCCTTTCATTACCGTTGCGTTGCGTAGTCTGGGAAAAAGGCTACATTGCGCACTTTGCATCGTATCCTTGTTGGTGTGGGGATTGTCTCCTTTTTATCAGGACACCTTGCATAATGGTTATTCGCATGGATTATATGGTAATGTTTTTGTCTTTATTTATCTATACGTATTGTTGAGTTGTCTTCGCTGGTATTTCTCCAGTCTTGTACAGTCTAAGAGATTGGCTTTTATTTTTTGTGGTGTAGGTTTTTTGCTTGGTAGTGCATCTCAATTTGTTCACCTGCTGCTTTCTGTGAAGTTGCAAAATCATTTAATAGGTTGGCGTAGTTGGACCAACAATCCCGTTTGTTTTCCGTCGATGTTGATTGCTTTAGGCTTATTGATTTTTGCTAATGTTTATCGGCCCCACTATAGCCGTGTTGTAAACAAATTTGCTTCAGGTGCGTTACCTGTGTATTTGGTACTGCTGCATCCTTTTACATTAGCGCTGTTGACATCTAAGGTAAATATAGTGTTTGCTGCTCTGAAGCTCGGATATGGCTATAGGAGAATCGGCGTGTGTGTAGGCATGGCTGTCATGCTGTACATTGCTGTATTGTTATTTGATTTTATCAGACAGTCGCTTTTCTCTCATGTCTTCAATCGGAATCCCAATCGTTTCCTAAATTGGGTTTTAGAAAAGGTTACGCAATTTTCATGGGTTAAGAGAGTTGAAGAGACTATATCCGAAGCATGAATCCGTTATATAGGTACAATCCCAACCCTTGCCATGTTAAAAATAAATATGAGACTTCTAGTGCTGATCTGATAGAGGTTGGATCTTTGGTATGAGGTAGTTTCTAATTGGCTTGAAATGACGATGGTGGGATATTGGACAGCTCGTAAAGCAATATCAGAGTCTCAGGCGATTGTTATTTGGGTAGAAACGCAACCTGTGTCGAACTGGTTTTGGTAGCTCTTGTGTGCTAATGTTATGTTTTGTTAGGTTACGGCACATTGAAGGAGCACAAAATGACAACTGTGTTGGTTACCGGGGGAGCCGGATATATCGGCACGCACACCGATGTGGAGCTGCTGAACAAGGGGTACGACGTCATCAGCGTGGACAATTACGTCAATTCCGTGCCGGAAGCGCTCGACCGGGTCAAGACGATCACCGGCAAGGAGGTCAAGCGTTACGACGGCGATGTGCGGGACGTTGAGCTGATGAACCGCATCTTCGAGGAGAACGACGTCGACTGGGTCATCCACTTTGCCGGTCTCAAAGCCGTGGGCGAGTCCGTCGCCAAGCCGATTGAATATTACGACAACAACCTCACCGGCACGATGGTGCTGCTGAGGGCGATGCGTGACCACAATGTCAAGAAAATCATCTTCTCCTCGTCCGCCACTGTCTACGGCGCTGCCGAGCACCTGCCGCTCACCGAGGAAAGCCCCGTCGGCGGCACCACCAATCCGTACGGCACCTCCAAGCTTTTCCAGGAGCAGATCTTGCGCGATGTCTACGTGGCCGACGATTCCTGGACCATCGTGCTGCTGCGCTACTTCAACCCCGTCGGCGCCCACGAGTCCGGTCTGCTGGGCGAAGACCCGAAGGGCATTCCAGCCAACCTCACCCCGTATATCGCCAAGGTGGCGCTGGGTGAGCTCAAGGAAGTTCAGGTCTACGGCGACGATTACCCGACTCCCGACGGCACCGGCGTTCGCGACTACATCCACGTGGTCGACCTTGCTAAGGGCCACGTCGCGGTGATCAACAAGATTGAGAAGCCGGGCGTCTACACCTACAACCTTGGCACCGGCCACGGCTACTCTGTCCTCGAAGTCATCAAGGCCTACGAGAAAGCCGCCGGTCACAAGATTCCGTACGTCATCAAGCCCCGTCGCCCCGGCGACATCGCGGCCTGCTATGCGGATTCCTCCAAGGCCGAGCGTGAGCTGGGTTGGAAGGCCGAGCTGGGCATCGACGAGATGGCGGCTTCTTCCCTCAACTGGCAGACCAAGAACCCCAAGGGCTTCCGCAAGGACTGACGTTTTCTAGCTAAGCCAAATGGGCCGTTACTGTGTTCATACATAGTGACGGCCCATTTCATTTCAGTAGTATCCGAATACCAATTGAGGCTCCCGGCGTATAACCGGAAGCCTCAATTCGAAGATTTACGCTACTTCGCTAATATAAAACTCAGTAGCTGTGAGCTGTTTGCCAGTGGGCATAGGCACCCTGCACGCCGCCGTAGCGTGCGCAGTAACCCCAGAACCACTTGAGCTGTGTCTGGTAGTTGGTGGCCCAATCCGCGCCGGCGCTCGCCATCTTGCTGCCGGGCAATGCCTGAGGCAGACCATAGGCACCAGAAGGATTCTGCGCGTTGACGCGCCAACCGGATTCATGGCTGATGATGTAAACAGTGGCGGTGAAGTCGGCTTCCGAGCCGCCGTTGGAAAGCAGATAATCATGCGCCCACTGCTGCATCTCGCCGACAGGAACAGTGGAGCCGATGTTCGCGGCATCGCTGGAAACGGAAGAGCCGGAGCCAGTGCCCACAAGGATGACCTTGTCGACAGGAGCCTGCTTCACGAATGAAGTGAATACGTTGGAGGAGATGGTCTTCTTGCCGGCCTTGGTAACGAGGCTGGTGGTTTCCATCACGCCGGCCTGGCCTTCGGACTGAACCTTCTGCTGGCCCTTGGGCAGATCAGAGGTCTCCTTGGTCACGACGTTGAAACCGATAGGGGAGTCGGAAGTTTCGAGATTTGCGTTGGCGCGCTCGATGCTGATAACCGTGGACTCGTTGACCTTGGTCTTAAGACTTGGGTTGACCACGTCGCCGGTCTCGAGAGTGATGTCTCCCTGATCGAGCACGGACTTGACGTCGGTGAAGTGGGAACCGACCACGGCGCGGTTCTTGCCGTTGATCTTGACGGTGACGTAGGTGTCGCCGGCCTTGCCGCCACGAAGGTCTTCACGGTCGCTGCCGCGGGAGACGCCAAGTGCGTTGGCATCGGTGGCCGAATACGACGTGACGCGATTGAGGGAATCCTGACGTGCATCATGGGAATGAACGGCGATGACGCTGCCGCCCACTAATGCCACAACCGCTGCTACGCCGGCCGCGATCTTCGTCCACTGGCGTTTGCTCAGCGACCTCAAGGTCTTGGTTTGCTTACGGTGGTTAGCCTTAGCCATTTGCCTTAAATACTCCTAAGTAGTCCTACAGTTTCAATGCGTCAAACAACAGGCGCACCGTACAACTCTCATCTCATGTCTCTTTCGAGCGTACCTCACGCGCGGATGCAACGCCGCAACTTTCGCAATCCGCCTCGGCGGGTACATCACTACATCACAAAACAGTCATAATTATAACGCGGTGCCACGAAAAAACTCTTAGATAAACGAGCTGAATCTATCAATTTTTGATAAAAGGAATTGCGCATTGCGCTGTTAAACGTTGCTATTGCGTCGATGGGATAATGAATATGCCGATAGCCAAACATTGCCGGCTATCGGCATATCGCTTTACGTGAACGTTGTTTGGGAATCGTTCCGGGTTGGCGGAAATCTAACAAACCCAAGTGTTCTCGCCTTAAGTTCTATGAGTCTTACAATCCTGTGAGATTTATGAGCCTTACGAACTCACGAACTCACGAATCTCAGGCCTTGGCGCCTTCCTTGGCGTTGACATCAAGGGCGCGGGCCTGCTTGATGACCTCGTCGAGGTCGGAGGCGCGCAGTGCGCCGGCCTGCTTGAAGATGATCTGGCCCTTCTTGGCAATCATCAGCGTGGGGACTGCCTGAATCTCGGCTGCGGTGGCAAGCTCCTGGTTCTGATCGATGTCGACCTTGCCGAAGACGATGTCGGGGTTGGCCTCGCTGGCCTTCTCATAGACCGGACCGAACGCCTTGCACGGGCCGCACCAGGTGGCCCAGAAGTCAACGAACACCAAGTCGTTGTTGGTGATGGTCTCTTCAAAGTTTTTTGCCGTCAAAGTCTGCGTTGCCATGATTATGGCTCCTTCCGCTTGTGCGTTGCACCATTCCGTAGGCTTTTACCTCACGAACGATGTAATATTCAGTCTCCCAGCAAACCCCAACATTGCTAAGCCAGTGACGAAAAGGCCGTTCGTCTCGCGCATTCGTCAGCCATAGAGCCGATAATGGAACCATGGCAGTCTTGAATGATGAAGTGCCCGACGAGGGCGATTTCGATGCGGGGCGGCATCGCGGCGAATTCGATGGCATTACCCCCGAGGACTTTGTGCGTGGCGGCAGCAATGGCAATCCTCCCGGCTGGCTTTCACCGCACGATATCGACGAAGCGCGCGCCAAACTACCCATCGTCTATGTCGAAGTGGTTCCGGTGCGTACCGATGACATGGGTCGTGTCAGCGAAGTTGGTTCGCTTCTGCGCGTGCGCGACACCGGTTCCGTGGAACGTACGCTGATCACCGGTCGTATCCTTTTCCATGAGACTATCCGTGAGGCCATCGCGCGCAATATCGCCAAAGATTTGGGCGACCTCGCCCTGCCGATTCTTCCTGCAAGTCTACAGCCGTTTACGGTCGCCGAGTTCTTCCCGACACCCGGTATTTCGGAGTTCTACGACCCGCGCCAGCACGCCATCGCGTTGTGCTACGTAGTGCAGATTTCCGGCGATTGCAAGCCGCTCGACCCGGCGCTTGACGTGGAATGGTGCGATGTGGAAAGCAAACAGCTCGATACGTTCATCGCCCAGATGTCTGGTGGGCACGGCCAGATCGTGCGCCGCGCGCTTTCTTGGGCCGGCGTCGGCGAATAATCGCTTGGATTAGTGGGTTGCATGAGACCTTGTGATGCCGTTGGTGCATGACATTGCGTCTCGATTTGAGGCCTGAATCGTTGGTTTGGATTATCGATATCGCTGGTAAAAAACTCGTGACTATTGTTTCGTGGATTGTTGATTTGGCAGAAAGAGCGGCATGAATATTCGCATTAATAATAAGGTCTATCGTTCTGGGAAAGGTATCCCTCTGATTCTGCTGCACGCGTTCCCTGTGGACGCGCGGATGTGGGACGATTGCGCCGCAAGTCTGATCCGGTTGGGAAGTGAACGCAAGATTGTGCCGTTCCCGATTTGGGCACCGGATACGCCGGGTGCCGGTGACTCGTCGATTCCCGATGCGCAAGCTACCGGCGCGATTGCAGACGATGGTGCGTATAGCGAGGCGATGGACAAGGTGGCTGAGGCTTACGTTTCGATGCTGCATATCACCGGTCACGAAAAGGCCATTTGGGTGGGCCTTTCGATGGGCGGCTATATCGCGATGGATATTGCGCGGCTGTTCCCGGAAACCGTTGCCGGACTTGCCCTATGCGACACCACTACATCGGCCGACAGCTCTGAGGCTCGCGCAAACCGCCTTAAGATTGCCCAAATCTGCGAAAGTGACAATACCGTCGAGCCGGTGATGCATTTCGCGCGTCCACAGGCGGGGGATTCGAGCGTGAAGCAAGGTCGGCGATTCCAGGATTTGCTGACCGGTTGGATTCATGACCAGCGCCCGGAAGGACTTGCCTGGCGTGAACGTATGGCCGCCGGCCGTGTCGACACCACCGACCAGCTGGTGCGCGTCACTGCTCCTGCAGCGATTGTCAGCGGAGAGAACGACCCTTCGAGCCCGCCTGACAAGATGCGCCCTATCGCCGATGCCATGACTTCCACTTCCGTCGCTTTCACCGCAATCCCGGACTGCGGCCATTTCAGCGCCGTCGAGCATCCTGACGCTGTGGCGAGCGCCCTGCTGGATCTGGTCGAACGGGTATAGCCGAGCTTATTGCTGGCCTGCAGGCGCACCTATCTGTCGTTACCGTCGAAAAGATGCAAATTAGTCGGTCTGCAGTGCGTGTTTCTGAGGCTAGCGCGGCAAAAGTGCACTTTATGGTTACGAAAGTGCGTGTTTCTGACGCTAGTGTGCAAAAAGTGCAGGTTAGTCGGGCTAAAGTGCATTTATGCGACGCTAGCGTGAAAAGTGCACTTTATGGTTGCGAAAGTACATGTTTCTGACATTAGCGTGCAAAAAGTGCAAGTTGGTTGAGTTAAAACACACTTATCGGACGCTGCTGTGGTAAAAGTGCGTTTTACAGCGGCCAGAGTACATGTTTCTGATGGTGACGTCGAAAAAGTGCACTTTGTCGAAAAAGTGCACAGGAAGTGCATGTTTCTGACGCTAGCGTGCAAAAGGTGCAAGTTGGGCGTGGCAGGGTGCATGTTTCTGACGGAGGCGTCGAAAAGGTGCACGCTGGAGAGCGCGTCGGTTGTCGTGGTGCGATAATGGCTAATCGGTTATAGCATTTCATATAATGGCGCAAGTAATTCATGGGAATGAATGTGTCCCCAAAGTTAAAGAGGTTGACATGGCTGCTTCGTTTTCATCGCTGGCATTGACTCAGGTGCTGCCGTTCCTGCCGCTGACGCAAGGCGACATCGACTATCAGAGCGAGCGTAGAGCCGATCCGAATCTCATCGCGGAAGTCTTGGCACAGCCGAAAACCACAGTCGTTTTCGTGCGCGACGGGCTCATAGCCGTCCCCGACGGGCAGGCGGCGCGGGTTGATTACGAAACCGCGAAGATACGCTTGGCCGAGGTGCCAGGAGAGTACGTTTTGCGTGCGCTTGCAGAAGAATCGAATGATGGTGTGGGCTCGCAAGCGCAGGCGAACGAGGTCTCTGCGAACCAAGGTTCGGCAAACGAAAATAACCCAGCGAGTGGCAATGTCATAAGCCGAGCAGCAAGTAGGTTTGGTCTCATCCCAATATTCCTTGGCAACTATGGCGTTGGCAGCGAGCATCCTCAATCTGTTGTGGCCTTGGATGTCTCTGGTTTTGCCAAAAAGACGAGTGCCGGCGGCGATTTGCTGAAGAACCAAGTGCTTGAGCGGGCGTTGCAACGTTTCGATTGGGTCTCGCTTTTGGGCTTCGCGCCACATGCTTCGGCCCGCGAAGCTGGGCAGGCCACCACCGCCGTCGCCCTGAGCAACTGGCATAACAGCCAGAAATATTGCCCGCGGTGCGGCTCCCCGGTTCGCTCGGCGATGGCCGGATGGGCCCAGCAATGCAGCAACGAAAGCTGTGAGGCGCATAAATCGTTGCTTTTCCCGCGTATCGAACCGGCCGTAATCACTTCAATCGTCGATGGTCAGGGCAGATTGCTGCTGCAGCATAATAAAAAGTGGAATGACCCATCCTTCTATTCAGTGTGTGCAGGATTCGTCGAAGCCGGTGAAAACTTGGAGCATGCCGTCAAGCGCGAAGCCGCTGAAGAAACCGGCCTGACACTTGGAGAGGTGAAGTATTTAGGCTCCCAGCCTTGGCCTTTCCCGGCCTCCCTGATGGTTGCGTTCAAGGCGCGGGCGCTCGGAGGCGATGTCAAGGTGGACGGGTGCGAAACCTTGGACGCCCGCTTCTTTACCAGAGATGAATTTGCCGATGCCCTTTCCGCCGGTCGAATCAAGCAGCCAGGCAAGGCGACCGTCGCGCGCTACATGATCGAGGAATGGTACGGGCAAAAGCTGTAATGCGAAAACCGTTATCTTTTGTAATAGAAAATATTTAGATAGATTGATATTATCTGTTTAGGCGTTTTCTTTTTCGCTATATGGCGAACGGCTTCGTTTCTTGCTTTCTGCACTACCTTAACGTCATATCTTTGGGATAGCCTAGTACTTCAGTACGCTGAGAAGGGTATCTGGAGGAAGTAATGGACAACGTGAACAACAGCGGCAACGAGCCTGAGGCATTAACAAGCGAACTCAGCCAAGCCGATATTGCCGCGCTCGGTATCGGTGCTCACTCGCGGTCCAAGAAGCATGGGAAGCGTCGTCTGGCCATTATCATTACCGCTGCGGTATTTGCGGTGCTTATTCTCGCGTTGGTTGCTTCGTTCTTTGGTGCACGTTGGTATTACAAAGACAAGGCGGCGCCGGGAGTCCACCTTGGCGATGTGGCCGTGGCCGGGCAGGATGCCGGGCAGTTGAAGCAGACCGTTGACCATGAAATCCGGAACTCGAAGATCATCATCAGCGATGGTCAAGGCAAAAAAGCGACTGCCGATTTCAAGGATTTGGGCGTGAGCGTCAACGTCGATAAGACGGTGCGCAATCTTATGGCCGCCAAGGGCGATGGGGCCGGTCGTGTGGTGCCTTTCTCCAAGTCCGACATCAAGCTCGTCGCCAAGACGGACGACCTGCCCATCGATACGTACCTGACCAAGACTTTTGTGAACGATAGCGACCGGGCCGTGCCTTCAAGCGTGGCTTTTGACGGCAATTCCAACACGTTTGTGGCCAATGCGGGCCACGGCGGACGCGCCCCCGAGATGAGCGGCGTCAAGAAGTCGATCAACACCTTGATCGCCGATCCGGGAGAGACCCGGTCCGTCAAGGTCGCCTACAAGACCATCGATACCCCCGTCTCGGAAAATACCGCGGCGGCGGCAGCTGATTCGGCGAACAAGCTTTTGGCCAACAAGATCGTTATCAGCAACGGCGATGCCAGCCAATTCGAAGTGCCGGTGGCGCAATTGGCCTCGTGGATTAAGCCGAACACCGATCTTGAAAAGGGGCAGATCAGCCTCGATATCGACAAGGACGCCATCGCCAGCTATGTCAACAGTGAAACGCCCAAGCAGCTCAATCAGGATATGGTCAGCCAGCAAGACATCGTCGACGGCAACGGTAAGGTGATGCTCACGATGACCAAGGGCGTCAACGGCGTCAAGGTCAAGGATGGCGATGCGGTAGCCAATCAGGTCTACAACGCCATGACCAGCGGGCAGCCAGCCACCATTCAGCAGGCGGCGGACATCACCAAATTCGACGTCAAGCAGACCAAGTCCGAGATGCGCATCGTCGTTGACCGTGCCGCACAGACCGCGACGGTCTACAAAAACGACCAGGAAGTCAAGTCCTTCCTCGTCTGCACTGGCAAGTCGGGCGGTGACGAGACGCATCTGGGCAATTACGTCATCTATCTGCGTTACGCGGTGCAGACCATGCGCGGGCCTGGCTATGTCTCGCCTGACGTTCGTTGGGTCAGCTATTTCAACGGTGGGGAAGGCTTCCACACCGCGGATTGGAACCCGGTCGGCATTGCCACCGGCAACCCGGCCGCCTATGGCTCGCACGGTTGCGTCAACATGAACGTCAATGACGCCCAGTGGATTTACGACAACTGCCCGCAAGGCACGCTGGTGCAGGTTGTGGGTGCGCAGCCCGGCGGTGCGGTGCGCTAAAGGCCGGTCGTTTAATCCGGCATCTTCAATCGTTAGGCACTCTGCTTGTTTCGACAAACAGAGTGCCTATTTTATATACGGAATTACCGTATCGGATTTTCTACGGTTGCCGGATACGGCAATGGCTTTCTCGGATTGAAGCGTGGCTTGATAGGCCTGAACGACGGGTTTCGCGCAATGCAAAACAGACGAGTGGACGATGCTGTAATCTGACAGTATGAACGAAAACGATATCAATGAATTTGACGAGACCGACAAGGCCGATACCCGCGATTCCGGGATGGCTGGTGCGGCTTCCAAATCCGTCTCCTTGGACGTGCCCGACCATCTGCAGTATTCCGCCGACCACGTGTGGGTCGACGATGCCGACGGGTTGGCCGTCATCGGACTGACCGAGTACGCGGCCTCGCAGATGGGTGAAATTGTCTATGTCGATTTGCCCGAGCCAGACACCCCGGTGCGCGCGGGCGACGAAATCGTCGAGATGGAAAGCGCCAAAACGGTACAAAACCTTATTTCTCCGGTCGAAGGTACCGTCAAATATGTCAATCAGGCCGTCGCCGACGATCCACAAGTCATCAACAACGACCCGTATGGCGAAGGCTGGATTCTGAAGATCGAGATGGACGACGACGAACCCGAGCTGATGGACGCGGATCAGTATGCCGCGATGGTCAAGCGCGCGGAATAATCGGTAAAGCAAGCACCTTCAACACTGAACGAACGGAAACAAATGGCACGCAAACGCGTCACACAGCACGTCGACTCGGCGCAGGCCGACGAAATGCCGACAGTGCCGATTGAGGTACACCGTGCTTCCACTTCATTTGATTCGCCGAAAGCTATCAGCGCGACCTGTCGGTTCGGCGAGCCCTGGGTTCAAGGTGGTCGCAAGGCGATTACGCAGGGATTCGGCGCGTGGACACAATTTTCGACCAAGCTGGTGCGCAGGTGGGGCTGGTATCCGAAAGTCGAGCCCTACGCGGGTTACGGCACCGACGACTACTCCAGGCTCGTCTGCCGAACAGTATTGGCGCCCGGCGGCTCGCGTTCTGGCGAGCTGATGCGCGGCATCCGAGGTATGCTCGCGGTGCCGGCGGCCGGGGTGCGCGTCAAAATCGAAATCGACGGCGTGCCGGTCAACCAGGTGCAGGTCGGGGTCTCCGAGGTCTACGATCGTTACGATTCCTCCCGGAAAACCAGTTGGGAATACGCGGTCTCCGACAGTGCCGGCTACCTCGATTTGGTGGCCGAACGCGGCAATACGCCAGGCATTCACGTAGTCTCCTATCAGGTCGCCGGCCGTAGGAAAGTCACTTCCGAGCTTTTCGTGGTGCCTGTGGGCGCGAAAGTGGGCATCATCACCGATGTCGACGACACCATCATGGTTACCCATGCCCCGAGTCCGGTGAAGGCGGCCTACAATCTGCTGTTGCTTAATCCCAAGAAGCGCAGTACCGTGCCTGGAATGAGCGCGTTGTTCACCCGATTGGCTGATATGATGCCGGATGCGCCGTTCTTTTATCTCTCGACCTCTCCGTGGAACGTCGAAAGTTCGATACGCAATTTCATCGCCGAGCAGGGCTATCCCGCCGGGCCGCTGCTGCTGCGCGACTTGGACCCCCGGCCCAAGACCTTCGTTCCCTCTGGGGTCGAGCACAAACTTCAGTTCGCCGAGCAGCTGATGGAGGATTTCCCGGATATGAAATTCATCCTCATTGGCGACGACGGGCAAAAGGATCCGGTGACCTATGCCACCATCGCGCGGCGATACCCCGGACGGGTGCTGGCCATCGCCATCCGAGAGCTGAGTCCCCGCGAATCCTCCGCTTTGGGACGGGTCGCGGGGCTTACCGCCACGCAGCCCATGCCGGTCACCGACGTTCCGGTTTTTACCGGCACCACCGGGGCCAATATCATGAAGACGATGTTGCCATACTTACGCAATACGTTGGGAATTCAGTAGCCGGATGGTATAGCATCGGACGAATATCGATTAAGGGACTCTTGCAGTTCAAATCTTTTCAGATGGTTGCCACGATTTTCGCCGTGAATTGTTGTTCGTTCGATGAGTATAGTCTTGATGTCTATGACAGACGAAACGAACGCTACGGCACCGTCGGCGCAGTCCGATGATATTACATCCGCTGATATTCCGCCTACATTGCAGGCTTTGCACGTTCCGCGCGCAAAATGCGAACCGCACGCCCGTACGGTGCATGGCGATACGTTCATCGATCCGTATGAGTGGATGCGCGACAAGAATTCGCCGGATTTGAAACGGCTCGTGCTCGAGGAAAACGACTATTACCAAGCGAAGACGGCCGGTTTTGACGGGCTCAAACACAAGCTCTTTGAGGAGCTCAAGTCTCGCGTCGACGAGACCGACATGTCGGTGCCAACACGAATGGATGGTTATTGGTATTTCGTGCGTACGCAGGAGGGCCTGCAATATGGTGTGCAGTGCCGTTTGCCGATTGCCGGACCGGACGACTGGGATCCGCCGCACATCAAGGCCGTCGATGCACCAGGTTCGATGCCCGGAGAGCAAGTCGTCTTTGACCCGAACGTGGAGGCAAAGGGTCACGATTTCTTCCGTTTGGGCGGGCTCGACCTGACACGAGACGGTCGCTGGCTGCTTTATGGCGTTGATACAGCTGGCAGTGAACGCTACGATTACCGCATCCGCAGCCTTGAGGATGGGCACGAGCTGTCTGAAGTCTTCAAGGGGATTGCGGAAGCTTGCTTCACGCCCGACGGCAAGTGGGTGTTCTATACGTTGCTCGATTCCTCGTGGCGGCCGTATGCGGTTTGCCGGCACGAAGTCGGAACCAGCGTCGATGACGACGTCGAGGTGTTCCGCGAAAACGACGAGCGATTCTGGGTTGGTGTCGGGCTGAGCTTCGATGAACGCAACGTGGTTATCGGCTGCTCTTCCAAAACCACCAGCGAGGTGCTGATGTTGCCGGTCGACAATCCGGAAGGCGAGTTCCGTGCGTTTATTCCGCGTCAGGAAGGCGTCGAATACGACGTGAGTTTCGCGCGATTTGAAGGCGCAGGCGAAGGTGGTTCCGACATTCCGCTGGCGCTGGTCTATCACAATGCGAAGAACCCGAATTTCGAGGTGGATGTGGTCGATCTGGGCTCGCACGAACCGCCTTATTCATTGGGTGAGGGTGTAATCGTCGCACAGGGGTCGCCGTACGGGTGCGAGCGCGGCGATGAAGTGGAATCGGGTGCGAGCGGGAAACCAGTGAATACGCCGTATAGTAATCCCGATAATCCCGAAATTCTGCAAGGCGCTCGCGGGCTTGGTATCGAGGGTATCTCGATGTACCACAATTTCGTGGTACTGAGCTATCGCAGCGACAGCCTGCCGCATGTTGCTGTGATGACAAAGAGCGAAGCCCTTAAGGACTTTTTGGCGCACCGGCCGTGGCATTTCAAAGAGTTGAAGCCGGAAACGGAAGACGGAAACGAACGTTTGTATTCCATCGCCGCGGGCGGCAATCCCTCTTATGATGTGCCGCGCATGCGTTACTCGTTCTCAAGCTATACGCAACCGGGACAGCTGCGTGAGCTCGACGTAGCCACTGGTGAGAGCAAACTGCTCAAGCAGGCGAAGGTTCATGGCGGTTTTGATGCGAAGAATTACCGAGAACGGCGTATCTGGGTGCGAGTGCGCGACGGCGAGCTGGTGCCGGTTTCGCTGGTCTGGCGTCCGGATTGCTGCGAGGCTATGGCGGTGCTGGGCGACGACCTAAGCGGTATTGATTTGCTGGATGTTGCTGAAAATGTCGTGAACGTTGGTCCTGCTCCGCAAACTGGAAATGCTTCTGGAAATTATGCTGAATTGAACGGTGACAACGATTCGGAATGTCGAACTTTGCGATCTGCCGGTCCAATGTTCATCACCGGTTACGGAGCTTACGAATCCAACAGTGATCCCGGTTTTTCCATGGCCCGCGTGAGCATGCTCGACCGTGGCGTGCTCTATGCCGTGGTGCACGTGCGCGGCGGCGGCGAGATGGGCCGTGCTTGGTATGAGCAAGGTCGAAGACTCAGTAAGCGTAATACTTTTACGGATTTCGTGGACGGTACCAAAGCCTTGCAACAGGCCGGTCTCGCCGACCCTGAACGCACTGTCGCCAACGGTGGTTCGGCCGGCGGACTACTCATGGGTGCCGTGGCGAATATGGCTCCACAATGTTATGCGGGCATCGAAGCCGACGTGCCGTTCGTAGACGCGCTCACCTCGATACTTGACCCTTCATTGCCGCTGACGGTCACTGAATGGGACGAGTGGGGCGATCCGCTTCACGACAAGACTGTTTATGATTACATGAAGTCCTATTCGCCGTATGAAAACGCGCCGTTTGGCCACTGGCAGGGTGAGGCTGCTGCGGAAAGTGGAAAACGTGCGGACGGCAATAATGGTTCTCCGAGCGCCATGCCATTGAACGAGGATGGCACGGACGATACTTCAAGCCATTCTGTCCATTCCGCCGAACAAAAAGTGAACCTCGCCTCGCGCTACCCGAAGATTTTTGCCACTACCTCGCTGAACGATACTCGCGTGCTGTATGTGGAACCGCTCAAGTGGATCGCCCGCCTGCAGTCGCAGGGTGTGGACGCCATCGTGCGCGTAGAGGTCGAGGCCGGTCACGGCGGCACTTCTGGTCGTTACAAGCAGTGGCAGGAAGTCAGCGACGAAAACGCCTGGTGCCTCAACGCGATGGGAATTGAGGATTAGGCTGGATTTGCGGGCGGCGGAGAACCGGTGTGCTTTGCAAGAAGCCCATCCTGGTTTTGACGTGCCTTGCGAGAATGTCCATTTTCCGGACCAAATAGTGGACAGTGTGATGTTCGCGACTATTGTCACGGCTATGAGCACTAAAAAAACATATCATATCGCCGTCATTCCAGGCGACGGCATTGGCAAGGAAATCATTCCACCGGCCCAAGCGGTCATGGAGAAGGCTACGCAAGGCGTGGCCGACTTCGAGTACGAGGACTTTGATCTTGGCTCCCAACGCTATGTGCGTGATGGGGCGATACTGCCCGACGAGGATCTTGAGCGTATCAAGAAGACCGATGCCATTCTGTTGGGGGCCATCGGCGACCCCCGACTCGACGTACCAGCCGGTTTGCTTGAGCGTGGTCTGCTTTTGAAGCTGCGTTTCGATCTCGACCAGTACGTGAACCTCCGCCCGTCCAAGCTTTACAAGGGCGTTGAGTCGCCATTGAAGAACCCTGGCAACATTGATTTCGTCGTGGTTCGTGAAGGCACCGAGGGCATGTATTGTGGCGTCGGCGGCGCGATCCGCAAGAACACTCCGCAGGAGGTGGCCACCGAAGTCTCCACCAACACGGCCTACGGCGTCGAGCGCGTGGTACGCTACGCCTACGACCTAGCGATGAAGCGCAGGAAGCACATCACGCTGGTCCACAAGAAGAACGTGCTGGTCAACGCCGGCGATATGTGGCAGCGCATCGTCGACAAGGTGGGCGAGGAATACCCTGAAGTCAGCCACGACTACCTGCACATCGACGCGACCACCATCTTCATGGTCACCGATCCGAGTCGTTTCGACGTGATCCTGACCGACAACCTCTTTGGCGACATCATCACCGACGAGGCAGGTGCCGTGGTGGGCGGCGTCGGCTATTCGGCGTCCGGCTGCATCAACGCCAGCAACGAGTATCCCTCGATGTTCGAGCCCATCCACGGCTCCGCGCCCGACATCGCGGGCAAGGGCATCGCCAATCCGACCGCCACCATCCTCTCCACCGCGATGCTGCTACGTCACCTCGGCATGGACGAGCCGGCCGAGCGCATTGAGAAGGTCGTCGAGGATGATATCGCCGAAAATGCGAAAAAGCAGCGTACCACAGCTGAAGTCGGACGGGATATTCTCGCGCGTCTATGATTTTGAAATGACGACCAATAATATTAGATAATAAAAAATAACCCAATAGAATATATTGCTATTCATGGGTTTCGGGTGTTTTCCGCAAAGAAGGGCACCCGATTTTTATATCCAAAAGTGATAACTGCGCTACGGTTTTCAGCCATTTTTCAGTATTCTTGCATTTTGGTTTCGACCGTTTGGACTAAGATTAGGGACATGAACGATACACCAGATCCACAAGTCGGGCAGCCCGGGGGCCAGACCCCGCAAGGTTCCAACATTCCGCAAGGCCAGTACGGCAGTTCTTATGGCCAGTATCAGGGACAGCAGTACTCTCAACCCGGTTATGCTCAGGGCGGCGCCGCCCAAACCAATCCGCAACCGAACTATGGGCAGGCAGCTTACGGTCAGCCGCAGCAGCCGCAATATGGCCAGCCGGATTACGGCCAGTCCGGTTATACGCAGGCCAGCTATGGTTATGCGTCTGGCAGCTACAGCCAGCCATATGCCGCGAACCAAAGCTACCCGCAAGGTCAGCCCTACGCTGCGCAATATGGCCAGCCGCAGCCTCTGCCTTATGGTTATCAGCCCAAAAGCAAGATGGCTGCCGGACTCTTGGGCATCTTTTTGGGATGGCTCGGCGTCCACAATTTCTACCTCGGCCACTACGGCAAAGCTGCGGGCCAGTTGGCGCTGACCTTGGTCGGATGGATTCTTTTCGGGCTCGGCCCCGTCGCAGCCTTCATCTGGGGGCTGATCGAAGGTGTGCTCATTCTGAGCTCCAATTACGGTTCGCCTTGGCATAGGGACGCCAGAGGTGTCGAACTGCGGGAATAGCCGCGCTTTGGCTTGAATACGACATTGAAATTAATGTCATAAGATAGGCCGGTTTTGGCTATCCGGATCTTAAAGATTATTTTAGAGATCGATCTGTTGTTTTGATGCGGTGCAGGAAACGCTTTGTCGGCGTTTTCCGCACCGCTTTGATATGGTGAGGTTTCATGCGTGGCGAATACAAGACTCCCGGAGGCAAACTTGTCGGGGTCGAGGCCGTTGTTAACGGAGCAGGCAAGCCAGTTTCCTGCACGATTGATGGCGATTTTTTTGTTCTGGGTGACGATGATGCCGCCAAAGCCATGCTTTCCGATCTTGCGGTAGCCCTTGTTTCCGGCAGTCCGTTGGCGGACGTATTTCGACGGTATCCCTCGGTCAAGCTGGTGGGTGTCGACGACGTTGCGATATCAACCGCCTACCAAAGGGCTTTGCGGACAGAAAAAAACGGTTCTTCAGACGAAACGGGCCGTTCAATTCGTGCAAATGTTGGTGTTGGTGATGTTCTAGACAAATTGACGTCAAATAATGACGTTTCCCATCAACTCCATCAAAAGCGTTGGAAGTCGTTGCACCCGTTGGTGGTGCACGACATCCTTCGTAGCCCCGCAGAACAGATGGTGACGGACGAGGAATGGGCGCGGCAGGTGGCAGCCGGTGTTAGGCCTGCGACACTGCGTTTTTGGCGCTGGTCGGAACCGGCGGTTGTGGTCGGCAGATTCCAATCAATCGAGCGTGAGGTGGATGCGAAAGTCGCGCAACGCGAGGGTTTTGAGGTTGTTCGCCGCACTACCGGTGGGGGTGCGATGTTCATTGAACCGGGCAAGGTCATTACCTACTCACTCTATGCGCCCAAGAGTTTTACGGCTTCGCTCTCGCTCGAAGATTCGTTCCGCCTGTGCGATCAATGGGTGATTGATGCGCTGCAAAACCTTGGTATTCCGGCGTTTTTCAGCGGTACCAACGATATCTCCTGCGAGCAGGGCAAGATAGGGGGGGCGGCGCAACGTCTCTTCTCGTCGAAAGGCGGTGGGCCGGGGGCGTTGTTGCACCACGTCACCCTTGCCTATGACATCGATGCCGAAAAAATGGGAAGGATACTCAACACTTCGCCCGAAAAAATGCGCGACAAATCCGTCAAATCAGCCGTCAAACGCGTCGCGCCGATCAAACGGCAAACGGGTATGAAGTTTGAAGCGCTTTCCTCTTACCTCGAAACATATGCCAAGCTGAGCTACAATTAATGTAGATTTAAATTCGCCAAAGTTTTTAAGGCAAAGAAATTTTAGATGGCGACGCAAGCGAATATTTGGAGGTGCGATCTCGTGGCTAGTCCGAATGGGGCAAGTGAACCGGACAATGAACTTCTGCAGACGGCATTGTTCAAGCATGTCTCCCACGCCGACGCGGAGGAGCTCATGCCGTACATGAAGCGTGCGGAATTTGAAAAAGGTGATTACATCTTCCATGAAGGTTCCACCGATCAACGCATGTATCTGTTGGAAAGTGGCAAGGTGAAGCTCACTCGTGAGGCGAGCGATAACCGCGTGCAGCTTTTGAGTATCCACACCCGCGGTGATATTCTCGGCGAAATTCCCGTTTTCGATCCCGCAGGCGGGCCACGTACGGCTTCTGCTATTGCAATGAACAACGGTACGCAGGTTGGCTGGCTCGAGCATGACACACTTTTCACCTGGCTCAACAAGCATCCGCGTGTGGCCGTGGATATGCTGCAGGTGATGGCCAACCGTATGCGTGCCAACAACGAGCAGATTTCCGATCTGGTCTTCATGGATGTTCCTGCGCGCCTGGCCAAGACGTTGCTCGACCTGGCTTCCCGCTTCGGCGAACCGGTGGAATCCGGAGTGAAGGTGCCGCACGACCTGACGCAGGAGGAGATGGCCCAGCTCGTGGGTTCCTCGCGTGAAACGGTCAACAAGGCGTTGATGGACTTCGCCAACCGTGGCTGGATTGCACGCGAAGGCCGTTCCATCATCATCTATCAGCCGGGTGCGCTGATTCGTCGCTCCCGTCACTGATTCATCATTTCGTCCTATTTTGGTTATATTCGCGACCCGTTGCCTTGCACTTCGGGCCGCGAATTGTTATCTGCGGTTATTGCCGGTAGCTGTTTTCGGTACTTTTTATCGATATTCATTATCGTTCTTTCGGCTCGCTTTCCGCAACTTCTTGAGACTCTCCGAGTGGAGTACGCAATGGGCGATAAGGCCAGACAATCGGCTGTTTCGGTAGAGGCGATATCCTAGAATGACACCATGCCTCAAATGAAGAACAACCTCACCGCGCGGCGCGTGATTGCACTGCTCCTGACCTATGTCACCCTTTGTATCGCCGGTGGCGTGGTCGGCGGGATGTTCTTCGTACCTGGTGTGCTCGGCCTCAATGGCGTCGCCCGCACCATCGCACCGTCGCTCAAGACGGAAAACATCGATTTCGACGTCACCAGCCTGCCGCAGAAATCCACCATTTACGCTTCCGACGGCAAAACCGTCATCGCTTCCTTCTACGCGCAAAACCGCACCGTGGTGCCGCTTCGTCAGGTCTCGCAGCCCATGCAGCAGGCTGTGGTCGCGCGTGAGGACCGCCGTTTCTTCGAGCATGCCGGCGTGGATATGCAGGGCGTGCTTCGAGCGTTCATCCAGACCTTCATCAAGCACGGCGATACCCAGGGCGGCTCGTCGCTGACGCAGCAGTATGTCAAGAATGTGCTGCTTATCGAGGCAAAGGAAAAGAACGACCCGATCGCCGAATACCACGCTTCCGAGGACACCATCGCCCGTAAGATACGCGAGATGCTTATCGCAGTACAGATGGAGAAGCAGTATAGCAAGCCCGAGATTCTGCAGGGCTACCTCAACATCGCGCAGTTCGGGCGCAACAATCTTTATGGCGTCGAGACCGCCGCGAAGCGTTACTTCAACGTTTCCGCGGCCGACCTCAACGTCGGGCAGGCTGCCACCATCGCGGCCATCACCAAGAATCCGGCCAAGTATGATCCCTCCGTTCCGGAAAATCAACCCGAGGCCCAGAAACAGCGCAACATTGTGCTCGACCTGATGCTGCAGCAACATTTCATTTCGCAGGGCGACCACGACAAATACCGTGCCGAGCCGATTGCAAGCACGCTGAACCTGCAGGATAATTCCACGCAGATCGGCTGCCAGGTCGCCGGTGACGCAGGATTCTTCTGCGATTATGCCACCAAGCAGATCCTCAATTCCAAGGAATTCGGCAAGACTGAGGCCGATCGTAACAGGCTGCTCAACGAAGGTGGACTCAACATCTACACCACGATGGACGTGCATGCCAACGCTGATGCCATGCAGGCGGCGCGTGACACCATTCCGGTCGATGATCCCAGCGGTTTCGAGGTAACCATTGCGGCCATCAAACCCGGCACCGGGGAAGTGCTCGGGTTCGGCATCAACCGTGTATACGACCCAACGGATGCGGCCCGTTCCGATCCGACACATACCTCCGTCAACTACGCCGTGGATGAGAAGGACGGCGGTGGCGGCGGTTGGGGCGTCGGCTCCACTTGGAAGCCCATCAATCTGGTGGCGTGGATGCAATCAGGCAAATCGATCACCCAGCCCTTGCGTCTGAGTAGCTACTATCCGGTCGGTTCGTTCCGCTGCACCAACTACGACGGGCAGCCTTACGGCTGGAGCGTGCACAACTCCGAGGGTGGCACGGCCAGCGTGGAGTCCCCGCTTCAGGGCCTCATCCGCTCGCACAACACCACGCAGGCCGGCATGGCCCAACAAATAGGACTGTGCCCCATCGGCGAGGCCGCGAAAGCGGTCGGTTACCACAACGCTTCAGGCGACCCCGATCCGTCCACGCGTAAATCGCTGGAACGTTTCAATGGTTCGATGACAATCGGTTCGGTGGCGGCCTCGCCGCTGACGATGGCCAACGTCTACGGCACCCTGGGTGCCAATGGCGTTCAATGCACTCCGATCGCATTGAAGAAGGTTGTCAACAAGGCCGGCAAATCCATCAAGGTGCCTTCGGCCAACTGCCATCAGGCCATCGAGCCCGGCATCGCTCAGACTGTCGCCTACGCGATGAACCAAGGCGTGGTCCAGCCCGGAGGCGAGGCGGCCACCACCCAGCTTGACGGTGGGCGCAAGACCTTCGCCAAAACAGGCACCAACGAGGACACGTATATGACCACCGGTGGCTTCTCGCCCAACCAGGTCGCTTCGTTCGTTTCCGTGAACAACGCAGAGGTGCCGATTTCCTTCACTGGCAAGACCATCAACCACAAGTCCTACGGCCAGTGGTACGGCATGTATATCGCCACCCCGGCCTGGAAGGACTTCATGAACAGGTACCTTGCCGATATCCAGGCCCCTGTCGACAACAGTTACGGCAACCCGGACCCGAAGTATACGGGCGGTGCAAGCATACCTACCACCAACGGCCAGTCCGTCACCCCCAATTTCTATAACAACGGGCAAGGGACTCAGCAACAACAACCGCGGACCCAGACCCAGCAGCCTCAGGTCCAGCAGCAACAGCTACCGCAAGGTGGCAATGCCACCGCGCAGCCGCAGCAGCGGGCTCAGACAAATGGCGGGCAGTGAGCCTGAACGTTTGTGCCGTGCGAGCTTGATTGGATATTTTGGGATATCTGCCGGATATGGGTTGATATTGCCACCAGCTTCGGAATTGGTAATTTGCAATTCGTAATCTTTGAGGCCATTCGTAATATATCGCGTTATGGCGGATTTTGTTCAGAAGTACTGAAATATCGATATTTTTCGGTGTCAAAATGTTCGGTTTTGGTATACCTACCAAGTGAAACGCTCAAGTGGGTTTGTTTGATGCGCATATTTGTGCGATAATGTTCATATGATTTCGTCACAGCGTCAGCATTTGATCTTAAGCAGGCTTCGCACCCGAGGTGCGGTGCGCATCACCGCGCTTTCCAAGGAGCTCGGTGTCTCGGCGATGACAGTGCGTCGCGATATCGCCGACTTGGCCGATAAAGGGCTCTTGAAACGTGTCCACGGCGGGGCAGTGACTACGAGCACGCTTTTGAGCGAGCCGTTATTCTCCGTCAAATCGCAGATGGACATCGGGCTCAAGGATTCAATCGCGCAGGAAGCCGTCAAGTACGTTTCGCCCGGCGACGTGATTGCCATCGGTGGCGGCACAACGTCGTATATCTTTGCTCAGCATCTGCTGGAAAGCCAGCGTGCGAGCAATATCACCATCCTCACCAACTCCATCCCTGTGGCGGAACTGGTGCAGGCTCTGGAATCGAAAGACGTCGAGGTCATCGTCACCGGCGGTGTGATCACCCGTTCGAACTCGCTGGTCGGCCCGATTTCCGACAAGGTCATCGAATCTCTGCGCGTCAATACCGTATTTCTCGGAACCCATTCCGTCTCGATACCTCGCGGCTTCCTCATGCCCAACTCGCTCGAGGCCGCTACGGACATGGCCATGATGGACATCGCCGACAGGACCATCATCCTGACCGACCACACCAAGTGGAGTTGTACTTCGCTTTCTCTGTTCGCCCGCTTCGACCAGGTCGACACCCTCATCACCGACGACGGGCTCGACCCGACTTCGGCCGAGGAGACGCGCAAGCTGGTCAACCATTTGGTCCTCACCAAAGGCCCGGGGCAAGTCGAAGACTGAACGTCGAAAATCAAAAACCTACGCAAAGGAACAGCAATGAAGCAGCAGGAATTCAAGTACTATCACCCCGGAAAATATGCGTCTGAGCATATCCGTGTCACGCCGACTAAGCTGGCGGACGGACGCGATTTCTTCTATCTGGACGACGACCCTGAATATGTTTCCGGCGCCAAAACCCGCGAGTTGGTTGACCCGCGCCCATTGGCCGATCGTTTCGCACCGCACCGCGACGCCGATGGCAACGAAGTACCGTACGCCGAGCCGATCATGCGCCGCGACCCGCTGACCGGTGACTGGATTCCAATGGCGGCGGCCCGCATGAACCGGCCGATTACCGCCGGACCGGGGGCCACGGCCAAGGGCAACCCGCTTGCCGCCCGTAAACCTGGCGACCCGTATCAGGATGGGGAAGTGCCTGACACCGATTACGACGTGGTCATTTTCGAGAATCGTTTCCCTTCAATGGTGCAGGTGCCCGGCGTGCCGAACGTCGTCACCGACGTAGATGGCAATCCGCTGTGGGGGCAGAAGCCTGCCGCCGGACGTTGCGAGGTCATCTGCTTCGACCCGAACGAAAACGGCCTGCCTGCGGACCTTCCGGTTTCGCGTCTGCGCACGGTCGTTGAGGCTTGGGCCTTCCGCACCGCCGAAATCTCGCATATCGACGGCATTGAGCAGATCTTCCCCTTCGAAAACCACGGCGCGGAAATCGGCGTCTCGCTGGCTCATCCGCACGGCCAGGTCTATTGCTATCCGTTCATCCCGCCGAAGATGGAAACCGAACTCAAGCATACGCAAGCCTACCATGAGAAGACTGGTGGCAACCTCCTGCGTGACATTATGAATGGTGAAATTTCGGCCGGTACGCGCATCGTGATGCGAAATTCCAGCTGGGTCGCCTACGTTCCTGCCGCCGCCCGCTGGCCTTTGGAGGTGCATGTCGCTCCCGTGCGTGACGTGCTGACGATTGACGAGCTCAACGATCAGGAACGCTGGGACTTGGCCTCGATGTATTCGCATCTGTTGCGCCGCGGCAATGCCTTCTTCGATAAGGGTGACGGCAAAGGTATGGATTTGCCGTATATTTCGGCCTGGCATCAGGCGCCGATTCACGACAAGCGCCGCGAGAACTACCGGCTCAACCTGCAGTTCTTCTCGTTCCGTCGCGCCGCCAACAAGATCAAGTATTTGGCCGGCTCCGAATCGGGCATGGCTGCGTGGGTTTCGGATACCACGCCGGAACGCATCGCCGCCCGCTTCCACGAGCTTGGACCGATCGACATCGACTGATTGTGTTGCTGGTTATATCGTTGGCGTCGTTATCTTTCGTTGGTGTTGTTAGCGTCGTTAACGTTGTTGCCTGCGTTACTCACTGTTATCGTCAGTAAATTTATTTCATGGAGGAAATCAGATGACCAGTATCAGAGACGTCCAATACTTGGAGCCGCTTGATGCCAAGGATGCAGTCGGCGAAGTCGCCGAGCTTTTTGTGGACACGTTTGGCGAGGCCCCGGCCGGCGTGTGGTCGGCGCCCGGGCGCGTGAACCTGATCGGCGAGCATACCGATTATAATGCCGGACTTTGCCTGCCGATTGCCCTGCCGCACCGCACGTTCATTGCCGTCGCGCCGAAAGAAAGCGGCGTGGCGCGCGTCGTTTCCAGTTTCGGCGATCGCAAGCCGATAACCGCTGACCTTGATGGGCTCAAAGCTCGAGACGTTGACGGCTGGGCCGCCTATCCGATTGGGGTGGCGTGGGCCTTGCGCGAAGCCGGATTTGACGCGGTCAAAGGCTTCGACGCCGCGTTCGTCTCGTGTGTGCCGGTCGGTGGCGGGCTGAGCTCGTCCGCCGCGATGACCTGTTCTACGGCGCTTGCACTTGACGATATTTATGGGCTTGGTTTCGGCGGCAGCGACGAAGGCCGCGTCACGCTGATCCAGGCCGCAATGAAGGCCGAAAACGACATGGCCGGAGCCTCCACAGGTGGTCTCGACCAGAACGCTTCGATGCGTTGCACGCCCAACCACGCGCTGCTTTTGGATTGCCGCCCGGAGCTCGACGCGCTGCACAGCGTCTCGCAGCAGCCTTTCGATTTGGATTCGTTGGGGCTGGAGCTTTTGGTTGTTGATACACAGGCGAACCACCAGCTCAACGACGGGCAGTACGAGGCGCGACGCAGCATGTGCGAAGATGCCGCGAAGGCGCTCGGTGTTGAAAACCTACGTGTTGTTGCCGATAAAATTTCCGAAACCGCGGGGGACGACGCGGATGCCGCGCAGTCTGCACTGCAGGATGTGCTGGGTAAGCTGCCGGACGAGACGATGAAAAAGCGCGTACGTCACGTCGTCACCGAGATTTGGCGTGTGCCCGCGTTTGTGAAGGCATTCGCGGCTGGAGACGTTAAGGAGGCCGGGCGTCTGTTTAATGCCTCCCATGATTCGTTGGCCAAGGATTACGAGGTTACCGTTCCCGAGCTGGACGTGGCGGTCGACGTCGCGCGTAAGCACGGTGCGTACGGTGCCCGCATGACTGGAGGCGGTTTCGGGGGTTCCATTATCGCTTTGGTCGACAAGGGCCAGGGACGTCCGGTGGCTCAGGCCATCGCCGACGAGTTCGCGCATCAGGGCTTCCGCGCCCCGCGTGCCTTGGCGGCCGTTGCGTCCGATTCGGCACATAAAGAGGCGTGAATACGATAATCAAAATGGAATTGTAACGATATTGCAAGTGCAGGGCGCCAATCATCTAACAATATGATGAAATCGCGTCGAAGTTGTGATGAACTTGCGATATCGGTAAAGGGGCTGTGAACGCTGGTGGAGATAGCGTCACAGCCCTTTCGCGTCTCTGCGGTCTTCGCTTAATCTGGCAAGCGCTAGGAGGATTGTGCTTATGCGCATGTTGGATTTTGGCTGTGGCCGGTTCGACGGTTCGGTGAATCTTGGATTTCTTGGGGGCGCGCGATGAACGGGGCGCAGGTTCGTGACGACGATGTGGTCATCGCCGCTTCGTGGCGTACTGGGACGGGCAGATTTCGCGGCGCGTTGAGCGGGATGAGCGCTGTGGATATGGCGACCGATCTGGCCAAACGGGGATTGCAACGGTCCAGTCTGCCTGCCGAAATCTTCGACCAGGTGATTCTGGGCAATGTGCTCACTACCGGCTCCAAACAGAACGTTGCGCGGCAGGTCCAGCTCGGCGCGGGCATGCCGATTACCGGTACGGCCATGACCGTCAATCAGGTCTGCGGCTCCGGTCTCAAGGCTATCCGTTTGGCTCAAAGTGCCGTTGCGATGGGTGACGCTGATGTGGTCTTGGCCGGTGGTACCGAAAGCATGTCGAACGCGACCGCCTTCGCGCGTCGTACCGGCAAAAACGAATTTGATTTTGACCATTGGCATGACACCTTGCATCACGATGCGCTCAATGACGCTTTCGGCGACTACGCCATGGGGGTCACCGCCGAAAACCTGGCGAAGCGTTTCGGCGTGGAGCGTGATACCTTGGACCAGTTTGCGGTCGATTCGCAGCGTAAGGCTGATGCGGCTTGGAACGCCGGGTATTTCGATGACGAAGTGCTGCCGGTCGGCGGGCTTGAACGTGACGAGACGATGCGACCGGGAACAAACATGGAAGGACTTTCCAAACTTAAGCCCGTCTATGAATCCGAAGGTATTGTTACAGCAGGTAATACATCTCCATTGAGTGACGGTGCCGCTTTGATGGTGGTCACCACGGCTGGAAAAGCGCGCGAACTTGGCCTTAAAGCACAGGCGGTGATTCGCGGATATGCTGAGGTCGGCTATCGGCCCGACCAGATGGGTTATGCCACGATTCCGGTCATCAAAAAAGTCTTGGAACGCTGCAGGCAGCGGGTTGTCGACATCGATTTGTATGAAGTCAACGAGGCGTTCGCCACCCAGGCGTGGCTGACGCGCGAACAGTTGGGCATCGACCCGGCTCGTTACAACATTTCCGGCGGCGCGCTCGCGCTCGGGCACGCGCTAGGGGCGTCAGGCGCGAGAATATTGACTACGCTCGTTCATAACCTGCGCCGAACGGGCAAGGCGCTTGGCGTCGCGGCGCTGTGCGTCGGCGGCGGGCAGGGTGTGGCCATGGAGGTGGAGAGCATACGATGACGAAGTTCTATGAGCTTTCCACGTCGGAACGGCTTGCACAGCTTCGGAGCGAAGACGCGATTGATGACGATGATTTACGTGTGCTGGTTGACGAACCGGCGTTGCCTACTGCCGTGGCCGCCAATATGGTCGAGAACCAGATCGGCAATTTCCCGGTACCGCTTGGCTTGGCGGACCATTTCCTGATTGATGGCGAGGCGTTACGGGTTCCGATGGCCGTCGAGGAACCATCGGTGATCGCTGCCGCTAGCAACGCCGCGCATCGCATCGCCCGTACCGGCGGCTTACATACGTCGGTGCATCGTGACGGCACCACTGCGCAGATTGTGTTTACCGGTGTCTCCTTGAATTCCGAGGTGCTCCCGACATTTGTGCACGAACATGAAGCGGAAATCCGCAAGGTCGCGCACGATGCACATCCGAGTCTTGAGACACATGGGGGAGGGCTGCGTAAGGTCAGCGTTTCCGTAAGCGATGAAGGCTTCGAGGAAATCGACCTACTGATTGACCCGGGTGAGGCGATGGGCGCTAACGTGGTTAACACTATCGCTGAAGCGGTTGCAAAGTATTGTGCCGAGCGGCTTGACGGGCTTGATTTGCTGATGGCGATACTTTCCAACAATGCCGAAAATCAGCGTGTGCAATCGCAAGCGCGTATCGATTTCGATAACCTGCCAACCCGCGACATGGACGGGGAACAGGTGGCACGCCGTATCGTTGCTGCAGCGCACTTTGCAGAAATTTCGCCCTTGCGAGCTGCCACGCACAACAAAGGCATCATGAATGGTATCAATGCGGTGGTGCTCGCCACCGGCAATGACACGAGAAACATCAACGCCGCCGCCTATGCCGATCTCAGCGAGCAGCGTCGGACGTGGACGAAATGGACCATCGACGAAGAACGTCGCCAGCTGGTCGGCCGTATCGATATTCCGCTGCCTTTGGGCAGTGTCGGTGGTGCGATGTCAACGCTGCCGATGGCCAAGTTCAGTCTCAAGCTGTTGCATCACCCGGATGCCAAGCGGCTCATGGGCATCATCGCCAGCGTCGGCCTTGCCTCTAACCTTTCGGCGATGCGGGCGCTGGTGACGCGCGGCATTCAGAAAGGCCACATGAATCTGCAGTTCAAAAGCCTGGCGATGTCCGCCGGAGCCAAGCCGGATGAGCTGGAACAAGTGGTCGCCGGACTTCGTGCCGATCCCGCGGAAGCCAGCTTGGGAACGGCGGTAAGTCTTCTCAATCAAATACGTAATACATCGAAGTAATTCCATTCAATAACAAGCACGGAACGGACGAATCATGATGAAAGAAAACAATGCAGCCGATAATGTCAAGGTCGGCATTGACAAAATCAACTTCTACACGCCCAACCATTATCTCGATTTGGTCGACTTGGCGCAGGCCCGCGGCGTGGACCCGAACAAATTCCTCATCGGCATCGGGCAGAGCAAGATGTCGGTCGCCGCGCTTGACCAGGACATCGTCGCCATGGCCGCCAATGCCGCCGAACCCATGCTGACAGAAGCCGAGCGGCAGGAGATCGGCCTGTTGATACTCGCCACCGAAAGCGGCATCGACCAATCCAAGGCCGCTGCACTCTTCGTGCAAGACCTGCTGAAACTGACTGGCAACCTGCGTGCCATTGAAATCAAGGAAGCCTGCTACGGCGCGACCGCCGGCATCCAGCTCGCCTGCGATTACGTACGCAGCCATTCCGACCGCAAGGCTCTGGTCATCGCTTCCGACATCGCGCGCTATGGCCTCGATACGCCCGGCGAAGTGACGCAAGGGGCTGGCTCGGTGGCGATGCTCGTCGCGCGTGACCCCGCCATTCTCGCCATCGAGCCGGAATCGTTGTACGAAAGCCGCAGCACCGGCGACTTCTGGAGGCCGAATTATTCGACCGTCGCCTTCGCACGCGGCAAGTTCTCTGAGGAAGTCTACGTCGGCATGTTCGAGGAAATTTGGAATAAGGCGCAGCGGCAAGGGATGGCTGATCCCGAAAACCTGCAGGCGTTGCTCTTCCATATCCCGTTCTCGAAAATGGGTCGCAAGGGCCTGCGCACGCTGGGCGGCGGCAAGATCGCCGAAGCCGATTACGCGCGTCTGACCGAGCGTTTCGAGCAGAGCATCGTCTATGGCAAAGAGGTCGGCAACATTTACACTGGCTCGATCTATCTCGCCCTGCTCTCGTTGCTCGAAAACGATAACAGCCTCAAGGCCGGCGACCGCATCGGTCTCTATTCCTACGGTTCAGGTTCCGTCGCGGAGCTTTATTTTGGCACGCTGCAGCCGGGTTACCGCGAACGTTTGGATGCCGACAGCCATCGCGCTCTGCTCGACAACCGCGAGCGCCTGAGCATGAGCGAGTACGAGGCGATGTTCAGCGCCGAACTGGTTGCTGACGGCTCCGAGCAGGACCTCGGCCGCAGCGACCCGAACTCTATCGCGCCACACTATCTCGCCGCAATCAAGAACCATGAACGGCAGTATCGCTGAGATTACTATCTTGAAATAACCGATATATTTCGTTATTTGTTATTATTCCGGACGCCTTCGCCTTTGCTGCCCGCCCTTCATTTATACTGATGAATGGTATGGCGGGCGTTTGCCATCGGCGATTTACACATCGGTTTAAGGGGTTGACATGGATAAAGCGGTCATTACGGTGGTCGGGCAAGACACAGTCGGCATCATTGCGCAGGTCTGCACCTACCTTTCGCAGCACAAGGTCAACGTTCTCGACATCTCGCAGACCATCATCGAGGGGTTCTTCAATATGATGATGATTGTCGATTATGGTAAATCCGACGAGGAATTCTCGGCGCTGGTCGACGGTCTCGAAGCGCTCGGCGACAAGATCGGCGTACGCATCCGTTGCCAGCGCGAGGAAATCTTTACGAAGATGCACCGCGTCTGATCGGGGGGGGCGGACAATGCTGAACATTATGGAGGTCCACGAGACCAATCAGATGATCGAGCAGGAAAAGCTCGACGTGCGAACCATCACCATGGGTATTTCGCTGCTCGATTGCGCGGCGGCTGACGTCGACGTGGTTTGCGACAACATTTACAACAAGATTACCGACAAGGCCCGCGACCTGGTGAAGGTTGGCAAGGCTATCGAACGGGATTTCGGCATCCCAATCGTCAACAAGCGCATCACTGTTACCCCGATTGCGCTGGTAGGTGCCAGCTCTTGCAAGTCGCCGGCCGATTTCGTCAAGATCGCCCACGCGCTCGACCGTGCGGCCAAGAAAGTCGGTGTCGACCTCATCGGCGGTTACACGGCGCTGGTTTCCAAGTCGATGACACCCGCCGAACGCATGCTTATCGAGTCGATTCCGCAAGCACTATCCGAAACTGATATCGTCTGCTCGTCGGTCAACGTCGGCTCGACCAAAACCGGCATCGATATGGATGCCGTCGAGTTGCTTGGTCATGTTGTCAAAGACACTGCCTACGCCACCCGCGAGATTGACAGCTACGGTTGCGTCAAATTTGTGGCTTTCTGCAATGCCCCCGACGACAACCCGTTCATGGCCGGCGGCTTCCACGGCGTAACCGAAGGCGATGTGGTCGTCAACGTCGGCGTCTCCGGCCCCGGCGTGGTTTCGTGCGCGTTGGATGCGGCCAAGGGCAAGGATTTCGAGTTCCTGTGTGAGACCATCAAGCGCACCGCTTTCAAGATCACCCGCGTCGGCCAGCTCGTCGCGCAGGAGGCCTCAAAACGGCTCGGTGTACCCTTCGGCATCATCGATCTGTCGCTGGCTCCCACGGCCGCTGTCGGTGATTCGGTCGGTGAGGTTCTGGAGAAAATCGGATTGGAACAGGTCGGCGCCCCCGGCACCACCGCGGCGCTCGCGATGTTGAACGACCAGGTGAAGAAGGGCGGCATCATGGCCTCCTCCTACGTCGGCGGGCTCTCCGGCGCGTTCATCCCGGTCTCGGAAGACAAGAACATGATCGAAGCGGCAGCCTCAGGCTGCCTCACCATCGAAAAGCTCGAGGCGATGACCTGCGTCTGCTCGGTCGGCCTTGACATGATCGCCATCCCCGGCGAGACTTCGGCCTCAACGATTTCCGGCATCATCGCAGACGAAGCTGCCATCGGCATGGTCAATCAAAAGACCACTGCCGTGCGCGTTATCCCGGTTTACGGCAAAGGCGTCGGCGAGGTGGCCAATTTCGGCGGCCTCATGGGCTACGCCCCGATCATCCCGGTCAACCAGACCTCCTGCGAGGCCTTCGTGACTCGCGGCGGCCGCATCCCCGCCCCGATTCACAGCTTTAAAAACTGAAGATTGTGAATGGGTATATAAATATCGGGAATCTTGATTGATAAGTAGTTGGGCCGCCGATGAAATAATCAGCGGCCCAATTCGCAATAATGAGAGGACGAAAAATAATAAAAACGCCCTATCGGTGAAGCCCAACGAGGCGAAGCTTTGAAGACCCGGGCATGTGCCTCGAGGTGAACCGACTCCAACCGACATTTCGAACATATCACAACAATGTCCGGTTCTCAAACTTGTGTTTTATTCTCCGCCCTTAAAGCCAAGCTGGCGCCAGGCCTCGTAGATGGCGATGGAGGCGCAGTTGGTGAGGTTGAGCGAGCGCAAGGATGGCCGCATCGGCAGACGCACCTGTTCGGCGACGTGCGGACCGGCCATGATGTCCATCGGATCGGGGATGTTGCCCGGTTCCGGTCCGAATAGCAGGATGTCGTCCGGACGATACTGCACGTCGGTGTAAAGCTTGGTGGCGTGCGCGGTGAAGGCGATGATGCGCGAGTTGGGCATCGATTTTACGAGGTCGTCGAAATCGGGGTGCAGCACGACGTGGGCCATGTCGTGGTAATCAAGGCCGGCGCGGCGCAGCTTCGTGTCTTTCAGGTTGAAACCGAGTGGCTCGATTAGGTGCAGGATCGTGCCGGTCACAGCGCACAGGCGAATGGCGGAGCCGGTGTTGCCGGGGATGCGCGGGGAGTAGTAGCACAGGTGCGGTGTCACCGTCTTGGCCTCGCTGGCGTCCTTGGCGCTCATCATCGCGTCGACCACGCTGATAGGGTTGCCGTGCGCGTCGGTCACGAGCTCGTCCGGCCCGTAATTGGACTTGCGATAGCCATATTCATACATGTCGGTGACTTTGTTTTCTGGATTTCCGGCGTTCTGTGCCGTCTGCGCTGCGTCTGTCATAGTTTAAAACTAATCCCGCGAAGCGACACGAAAAAGCCCGCCGGGAAACCAGCGGGCTCTTAATCGTCGAAGAAATCCTTACATCAGGCTCTCATAAATGGCGTGGATGTCTTCCTTGGTGGGCTTGCGCGGGTTGCCGCCGGTGCAGACGTCCTTGAAGGCGTTCTCTGTGAGTCCATCGATGTCGCTTTCCTTGGCGCCGACTTCGCTGATGGTGGTCGGGTTGCCGAGGTCGACGGTGAGCTGGTGGATCCTCTGCACGGCCTCTTCGCGCACCTCGTCGATCGAACGGTCGGGGTTGTAGGAATCCTGGTCGCCGAAGGCGTGGGCGATGGCACGGTACTTCTCGCCGGTGTAGTCCTTGTTGTATTCCATCACGGGCGCGAGCAGGATGCCGTTCGCCACACCGTGCGCGACGCCGAGCAAGCCACCGAGGGCGTGAGCCATGCCGTGAACGAGGCCGAGGCCGACGTTGGAATACGCCATGCCGGTGATGTAGGAAGCATAGGCCATTTCCTCGCCGGCTGCGACGTCACCGTCGGCGGACTTGGCCAGGTTGGCGGCGATCATGCGAATCGTCTGCAGCGACAGGCAATCGGAAAGCTCCCAGGCACCGGGGGTGACGAAGCCCTCGACGGCGTGGGTCAGTGCGTCGAGGCCGGTGGCCACCTTGAGGCTGCGTGGCATCGAATCGGTCATGTCCGGGTCGACGAAGGCGACCAGCGGGATATCGTGCGGGTCGACGGCCACGAACTTGCGCTTCTTGGCGGTATCGGTGACCACGTAGTTGATGGTCGTCTCCGAAGCCGTTCCGGCGGTGGTGGGTACGCCGAAGATCGGGACGGATGGGTTCTTAGTGGCAGCGGTGCCTTCCAGCGAAAGCACGTCGGCGAATTCAGGATTCGCGGCGATGATGCCAATGCCCTTGCAAGTGTCCTGCGGCGAGCCGCCGCCCAAGCCGATCATGAAATCAGCGCCGGCGTTCTTGAACTTTGCCACGCCGTCTTGGATGCATTCCACCGGCGGGTTGGGCTTGACGTTGTCAAAGATTTCGTAGGGCATGCCCGCAGCATCGAGCACGTCGGTGACCTTCTTGACCGTGCCGGTCTTGAGCAGCACCGGATCGGTGACGATGAAAGCCTTGGTGAAGCCATGCGCCTTGGCGACGTTGGGGATTTCCTTGATTGCCCCGCGCCCGAAATAGGCTTCCTGATTGAAGATCATACGATACACCATTGTTCACTCCTTATTTACTTTGTGATGTAGCTCACAATAAAATCCATTATAATGTCGTACCCATATTTGTTTTGTTGGCGCTAACAATATGTGCTTGATGTCGCTGTAGTGGTGTCAGGGCAGAATGGTCAGGTGGTTCAGGAGGATATAAATATGACGAAACCCGCTGCAAAACCGCGCCAATCCGACGTAGGTTCGTCAGACTTTGCTGCAAGCAAGGCTGAAGTGATCGAAGGCTTCAGCGCCGCCGAACTTGAAGACATGAAGCAGGAGTTGTTTGCGTGGTGGGACGTCAACGCGCGCGACCTGCCGTGGCGCTTCGGCCGCACGGCGCCATGGGGCATCCTCATTTCTGAGGTGATGAGCCAGCAGACGCAGATGAGCCGTGTGGTTCAATATTGGATCAATTGGATGGACGTTTGGCCTGATGCCGCAAGTCTTGCCAAGGCGAGCACCGCCGAGGTCATCACTGCGTGGGGCAGGCTCGGCTATCCGCGGCGAGCGCTGCGCCTGCAAGAGTGTGCCAAGGTGGTCGCGGAGCAATATGACAACGAGCTGCCGCGCACCTACGACGAGTTGGTCGCGCTTCCCGGCATCGGCGACTACACGGCCAGCGCGGTGATGAGCTTCGCCTTCGGCGAGCGCATTGCCGTCCTCGATACCAACGTTCGCCGTGTGTTCTGGCGTACGTTCAAGGGTGAGGAATCCTTTGGTGGCGCCACCAAGCCCGAGGAACGCAAGTTGGCGAATGCCGTGTTGCCGCCAAAGCCCAAGGAAAGTGTGATCTGGAACGAGGCGTTGATCGAGCTCGGCGCACTGGTCTGCACGGCCAAGAACCCGAAGATCGACGAGGACCCGTGGGCTTCGCACAGCCGTTTCTATGCTGCCGGCTGCCCGCACATGGGGGAGAAGCGCACCCGCCCTCGCCAGAGTTTCAAAGGCACGAACCGTCAGGTGCGTGGCATCGTTCTCAACGCTTTGCGTGCGCTCGCAAATTCTGATGCTTCCGATAAACCCGCGTCACTTTCGCGTGCCGACGTCGAAAAGCTCTGGGGCGACCACGTCCAGCTGGACGCCTGCATCGCCAGTCTCGATGAAGATGGTTTAATAGAAATCAGTCCAGATGGTTCGTTGAGTCTGCCGCAATAATATTGGCTTGATACCAGATTTTTAGCTGCTTGGCGTTTATAGGTTAAGGAATTCAGCAAGGTCGTTTACACTGGGACTATGACCTCTCAGCAACCGCAGAAGCGCCAGAACAAGCGCAAAACCAGCAAGGAGATGCAGCGTGTCTATCTGCGTCGCCGCATCGTCGTGGGCGTGGTTGCGTTGGCGTTGCTCGCACTGATTGGGTTCGGTATTTATGCGCTCGCGACCAAGGTTTTCGCCAACTATGGCGGGCACGGCGGGCAGACGGCTTCGAGTTCATCCGTCTCCAAGTCCCATAAAAAGGCATCGACCAAAAAACCTGAAAAATCCGATAATACTAAAAATAATCAGAATAATCAGGCCAATCAGAGCAGCGTCAGAAAATGTGGTGCGAAGGACGTGAAGCTGGAACTGAGCCCTGTCTCGCAAAGCGTGGAGCTTGGCGGTGCGCTTGATTTCAAGGCGACGATTCGCTACGAGGGTGACGATTCCTGCCTGATCGACGCCTCGAACGCCTCACGTATTCTTACGATTTCCTCGGTTTCCGGCAACGCTTCGTCTTCCGACGACGATTCTGCTTCTGGTTCAGATACCGGTGCGACGTCTGGCAATCAAGGTGGAGGCACCGTCTGGAGTTCCGCCGTATGTCCTGCCGATCCGCGCAATCTGCTGATGGCCAAGGGCGACAAGGATGTGCAGAAAATCACTTGGCCAGCCGACAGCACCGGCTCCACCTGTGTTCCCGACGATCAGCTTCCGCGCGTCAGGCGGGGTACCTATATGGCCCAGTTGAGCCTCAAAGACCATCCTGGAGTCAAAAGCGAAAAGGTTCCTGTTACCGTCGAATAGTCGTCGGCGATGAGTCGTGCTTAAACTTAAACGTCCGAACCGCTCGAAACCGTGTAGAAATCGTCCGAACCATGCGAGCCGTCAGAAATCATACGAAATCGTGCGAAATCTGAAACCGTGCGAAACGGCCCCCTAGTCGATGGCGTCGCGGAAATCCTTGTTCATCCTGCTGATGAGCAGCCGCACTTTGGCACCTTTAAGCCGGGTGTAGTTGCCCTTAGAATCTTGAAGGAGTGCAACGCCCGAGTGCGGACCGAGCGGCAGAATCGTGCCATATGACTTGTAGTCGAACCTGTAGGTGCGTCCGCCCTTGAGCAGCTGGGCGACGTTGGAGGCGGCGCATTCCGCCTGAGCGATTGCGAGCTGGGCTGTGGCCGGGTATATGCGGCCGGTTTTGGGGTTGGGAAAGGCCGAGACATCGCCGATTACGAATTCGCGTGGCCAACTCCCGTCCGCTTCGATTACCGAAAGGTCGTCGCGAACGATGACGCGGTTGAATTTCTGGGCATAACCAGAGATGGGGACGACCTCGCTGCCACGGATTCCTGCCGCCCAGACGATGGTGTTGGCGTGGAAAACCTGATTGCCGACATGAATCTCGCCCGGCCCGACCGCCGTCACGCGCGAAGAGCCGTGGAAAATAACATTGCTGTCTTGCAGGTCCTCCAAGATCCATTCGGTGAGTTTGGGGTCGAATCGATAGAGCGGCTTGGGGTTGGAAGCGAAGCAATGGACTTCGAATTTATCGGCCGGCACGCCGAATTGTTTCGCCAGAATGGGAAGTTGATGTACCAGCGCGGCCATGAACGCGACGGCTGAGAATCCGTCCCCACATACCGCAATGCGCAGGTCGTAAGGGTTCTGGCTGACGCGATAATCAGTGAATATGCGCTCGATATGGCTTCGCGCACGCAGCGCGTCGTTGAGGGTGATGAGCGGGAATGCGTTTTCGGAAGCGCCAGGGACCTCGGAAGTGGAAGTTGACCCGCCCAATGCGTTGATGAGATAGTCGTAGAAAACCAGCCCGTTATTACGCAGTTCCACGGCGCGAATGTCGTGGTCGATTCTTATCACATCGTCGACGATGAGGCCCACCCTAGGGTCAATCGTTTCGCGAAGGTTGAAGCTGATTTCGGACGGATCTGTCCTTCCGACGGCCACTTCGTGGAGCCGGGCGGTGTCGTAGTGGTAAACATCTCTGTTGACCAGCACGATTTCCGCGTCGGGTTGAAGCGCGACGAGCTGCTTAATGGCGTGCAGGCCTGCATAGCCTGCGCCAAGTACCATGATTCTTCTCATGAGCTCTTCCGATGCAATCTAGATTCTCTGTAGTAACCGCCTTTATATCAAATATAATCATACTATGATACCTGTAGTTACCATGATGATTACGGTCGATATTGTTTTATAAGATATATCACATTTTATCGATTGTGTTGGGATAATTTGGTAGCTATTTGTTAAACGTTAGATGCAACTTAGTTATATGCCTATTTTTTAGGATAAATAACCTACTAATTGAATACCGAGTTTTTAAGTTGCCCAAAGAGGCCTCTGACCTATTGCTTCCTTATATTGAGGGTATATGGGCTGGCGAAATGTCCGAAGTTATGCTAAAATGAAACTTTGCATAAGGTGTGTCATATTGCGGGCATGCTCTAACGACGAAGCGCCCGCGTAGTGTAGCCGTTTGCGGCGCGTTTCCTCGACATGAATATTCAAAGATCAAGCGAGCGATAAGGAACGTCCATTGGCTGAAAATAAGCTCAAGACGAACACCACACAAGTCATCGCACGCGCCGATGAGCACGACATCAAGTTGCACAAGGCGTCGGACCGTGTGAATTTCGGTTCCATCAGGGAACCCATCGATGTGCCCTACCTTCTGGGGGTGCAGACCGATAGCTTCGATTGGCTCATCGGCAACGCACGCTGGAAGAAGAAGGCCGAAGCCGACATCAAGGCCGGCACCAACAACGTGGCCCACACCTCGGGCCTAGAAGAAGTCTTCAACGAGATTTCCCCAATCGAGAACTTCGCACAGACCATGAGCCTGACGTTCTCCGACCCGTACTTCGAGGAACCGCGCCACACGGTCCAGGAGTGCAAGGAGAAGGATTACACCTATTCCGCACCTCTATATGTCAACGCGGAATTCGAGAACGGCGATACCGGCGAGATCAAGAGCCAGACCGTCTTCATGGGCGATTTCCCGCTGCAGACCCCGCATGGCACCTTCATCATCGGCGGCACCGAGCGCGTCATCGTCTCGCAGCTCGTGCGTTCCCCGGGTGTCTACTTTGACCGTACGCCGGACCGAACGAGCGACAAGGAAGTCTTCGGTGCGAAGATCATCCCGTCGCGCGGTGCATGGCTCGAGTTCGAGATTGACAAACGTGACGTCCTGGGTGTTCGCGTCGACCGTAAGCGCAAGCAGTCCGCCATCGTCTTCCTCATGGCCATCGGTATGACCAAGGATGAGATTGCCAAGTCCTTCAAAGATTATCCGCTCGTGCTCGATGCTCTCGAAAAGGAGACCATCAACACGCAGGACGAGGCTCTCACCGACCTCTACCGCAAGATTCGCCCGGCCGACACCGCCACTCCAGAAGCCGGCAAGAACCTGCTGGAGTCCTTCTACTTCAACAACCACCGTTACGACCTCGCACGCGTCGGCCGCTACAAGATCAACCGCAAGCTCGGACTCGAAGCCGACCCGACCGATCGCAGCCTCTCGCGCGAAGACATCATCGCCACCATCAAGTACCTCGTGGCGCTGCATGCCGGCGACAAGACCTTCCCTGGCAAGCGTGATGGCAAGGACGTCGACCTTCGCGTCGAGACCGACGATATCGATCACTTCGGCAACCGTCGTATCCGCCAGGTCGGCGAGCTGATCCAGAACCAGCTGCGCACCGGCCTGAGCCGTATGGAGCGCGTGGTTCGCGAGCGTATGACCACTCAGGATGCCGAGGCCATCACCCCGCAGTCCCTGATTAACATCCGCCCGGTCAATGCGACAATCAAGGAGTTCTTCGGAACCTCCCAGCTCTCGCAGTTCATGGACCAGAACAACCCGCTTTCCGGCGTGACCAACAAGCGTCGTCTCTCCGCGCTTGGCCCCGGCGGCCTTTCGCGCGACCGCGCCTCCATGGAGGTCCGCGACGTCCACCCGTCCCACTTCGGACGTATGTGCCCGATCGAATCCCCTGAAGGCCCGAACATCGGCCTTATCGGATCTCTGGCGACCTTCGGCCGTGTCAATCCGTTCGGCTTCATCGAGACCCCGTACCGCAAGGTCGTCAACGGCCACGTCACCAATGATATTGAGTACATGACCGCAGACCGCGATGCCGAGCACGTCATCGCCCAGGCCAACCAGAAGCTGGACGAGAACGGCAACTTCGTCGAGAAGACCGCACTCGTGCGTGCAGGCGAGGATGAGGCTGTCGATGTGCCGGTCTCCGAAGTCGACTATATGGACGTCTCCCCGCGCCAGATGGTTTCCGTCGGCGCTTCGTTGATTCCGTTCCTGGAGCACGACGAAGGCCACCGAGCACTGATGGGCACCAACATGCAGCGTCAGGCTGTCCCGCTCGTCAAGAGTGAACGTCCGCTGGTGGGCACCGGCGCCGAATGGCGTACTGCCTACGATTCCGGCGACACCATCCTGAGCGAGAAAGACGGCGTGGTCACCTACGTTTCCGCCGATATCATTCGCGTCACCAACGATGACGGAACCCAGTCGAGCTACAAGCTCGCCAAGTTCCAGCGTTCCAACCAGACCACCAACTACAACCAGGTGCCTCTTGTCAAGGACGGCGAACGCGTCGAGCGTGGCAGTGTCCTGGCCGATGGCTCGGCCACCGATAAGGGCGATTTGGCTCTGGGCAAGAACGTACTGGTCGCGTTCATGCCTTGGAACGGCTACAACTACGAGGACGCCGTCATTATTTCCCAGCGTCTGGTGAAGGACGACACCTATTCCTCGATCCACATCGAAGAGTACGAAATCGACGCCCGCGACACCAAGCTCGGTGCCGAGGAAATCACCCGCGACCTGCCGAACGTCGGCGAGGAAGCAGTGGCCAACTTGGACGAGCGCGGCATCATCCGCATCGGTGCAGAGGTCGAGGCCGGCGACATCCTGGTCGGCAAGGTCACGCCTAAGGGCGAGACCGAGCTCACCCCTGAGGAGCGTCTGCTTCGCGCCATCTTCGGCGAGAAGAGCCGCGAAGTGCGCGACACCTCGCTGCGTGTGCCTCACGGCGAGACCGGCACGGTCATCTCCATCAAGGAGATCACCCGTGACGAGGCCGAGGAGGACGGCGACGAGCTGCCCAACGGCGTCAATTCGATGATTCGCGTCTACATCGCCCAGCACCGTAAGATCACGGTGGGCGACAAGATGTCCGGCCGTCACGGCAACAAGGGCTGCATCTCCCGCATCCTTCCGGAAGAGGATATGCCGTTCCTGCCCGATGGCACCCCGATCGACATCATGTTGAACCCTCTGGGCGTGCCAAGCCGAATGAACCTGGGCCAGGTGCTGGAACTGCACTTGGGCTGGATCGCTCACGCCGGCTGGGACATCAATCTCGACCCGAATCTCGAGGCCGAATGGAAGAAGTACGTGCCGCAGGGCGCCGAGCACGGCGAGCCGGGCACTCCGGTGGCCACCCCCGTCTTCGACGGCGTGCGTCCCGATGTGATTCAAGGCTTGCTGCGTAGCACTCTTCCCGACCGTGACGGCAACAAGCTCGTGGGCGAAGACGGCAAGGCGACGTTGTTCGACGGCCGTACCGGCGAGCCCTTCCCGAAGCCGATTTCCGTGGGCTACATGTACATGCTCAAGCTCCACCACCTCGTGGACGACAAGATCCACGCGCGTTCCACCGGCCCGTACTCCATGATCACCCAGCAGCCGCTGGGCGGCAAGGCACAGTTCGGCGGCCAGCGCTTCGGCGAGATGGAGGTGTGGGCCCTCGAGGCCTACGGCGCCGCTTACACGCTGCACGAGATGATGACCACCAAGTCCGATGACGTCGACGGCCGCGTGCGTGCCTACGGTGCCATCGTGAAGGGCGAGAACCTGCCGCCGGCCGGCATCCCCGAATCCTTCAAGGTGCTCTTGAAGGAAATGCAGTCCCTTTCGCTCAATGTCGAAGTGCTCAACGCAGACGGCGTGGCCATCGATCTGAACGACGCGGAGGACGACCCGGTGGGCAACTCCAACGATCTCGGCTTCAACATCGGCGCCCGTCCGGACGCCGCGGCCAAGGACGATCAGGCGGCGCCTCAGCCGGAATACCGCTAGAGGCAACGCTAAAAACATACGGCTTAGCCGGGGCTTGGCAGCTCAACAATAAAGAGCCAAGCCCGGCAAGCCGGCCGAAAATCGTAATTGTTACCAATTGGAAGACAGGACAACATAGTGCTGGACGTCAACGCATTTGACAAACTGAGGATTGGACTCGCCACTACCGAGGACATCCACAAGTGGAGCTACGGCGAAGTCAAGAAGCCGGAAACCATCAACTATAGAACTTTGAAGCCCGAGAAGGACGGCCTGTTCGGAGAGCAGATCTTCGGACCGACCCGCGACTGGGAGTGCGCCTGCGGCAAATACAAGCGCGTCCGTTTCAAGGGCATCGTCTGCGAACGCTGCGGCGTGGAGGTCACCAAATCCCGCGTCCGCCGTGAGCGCATGGGCCACATTGAGCTGGCCGCACCGGTCACGCACATCTGGTTCTTCAAGGGTGTGCCGAGCCGCTTGGGCTATCTGCTCGACATCGCGCCGAAGGACCTGGAGAAGGTCATCTACTTTGCGGCCTATATGGTCACGAGCGTCGATGAGCAGCAGCGCCAGCAGGATCTGCCGGATCTGCAGGACGAATTCGACACCGAAATCGCGCAGCTTAACAAGCGTCGCGACAACGAGATCGAGGAACGTGCCAAGAAGCTCGAGTCCGACATGGCCGAGCTCGAGGCCAGCGGCGATGCCAAGGGCAGTGCCAAGTCCAAGATCCGCAACTCCGCCGAGCGCGAGATGGCGGCCATCCGCCAGCGCTACGACGATCAGGCCCAGCGCCTCGCTGCCGTGTTCGACCGCTTCAAGACCTTGAAGCCGGGTGACATGGAAGGTGACGTGGACCTGTGGCAGGAAATGGTCGACCGTTACGGCGACTATTTCGAAGGCTCCATGGGTGCCGAAGCCATTCAGAAGCGTCTGCGCGACTTCGACCTCGAAGGTGCCGCCAAGCAGCTTCGCGAAGAGATCGACACCGGCTCCGGCCAGCGCAAGGCCCGCGCTCTGAAGAGGCTCAAGGTTGTCAACGCCTTCCTCACCACGGACAACAAGCCCGAGGCGATGGTCTTGAACGCCATCCCGGTCATTCCTCCGGATCTGCGCCCGATGGTTCAGCTTGACGGCGGCCGTTTTGCCACCTCCGATCTGAACGATCTTTATCGCCGCGTCATCAACCGCAACAACCGTTTGAAGAGGCTCATCGAGCTCGGCGCCCCCGAGATCATGCTCAACAACGAGAAGCGCATGCTGCAGGAAGCCGTTGACTCCCTGTTCGACAACGGCCGTCGTGGCCGTCCGGTCACCGGCGCTTCCAACCGTCCGCTGAAGTCGCTTTCCGACATGCTCAAGGGCAAGCAGGGCCGTTTCCGCCAGAACCTTCTCGGTAAGCGCGTGGATTATTCCGGCCGTTCTGTGATCGTCGTCGGCCCGTCGCTTAGAATGCACCAGTGCGGTCTGCCGAAGCCGATGGCTTTGGAGCTCTTCAAGCCCTTCGTCATCAAGAAGCTCGTGGACCAGAACTACGCGCAGAACATGAAGAGCGCGAAGCGTCTGGTCGACCGTCAGGATTCGTCCGTCTGGGACGTGCTTGAAGACGTCATCAGCGAGCATCCGGTGCTCCTGAACCGTGCGCCTACGCTGCACAGGCTCGGCATTCAGGCCTTCGAACCGATTTTGGTCGAAGGCAAGGCCATCCACCTGCCGCCGCTCGCTTGCGCCGCGTTCAACGCGGACTTCGACGGCGACCAGATGGCAGTCCACCTTCCGCTGAGCGTCGAGGCACAGGCCGAGGCCCGTTCCTTGATGATGGCTTCCGACAACATCCTGAAGCCGGCAGACGGCCACACCGTCACCATGCCTTCTCAGGACATGATTCTGGGTCTTTACTTCCTTTCCACCGTTGTGGAAGGCGCCAAGGGCCAGGGCCGCGTGCTCGGTTCTCCTGAGGAACTGCGCATGGCTGTCGACCGTCACGACGTCGATACCCAGGCCAAGGTGCTCGTGCGCCTGCCCAAGGACTTTGTGCTTCCCAAGGATTGGGAGCCGAGTGAGCTCAAGGTCACCGACCCCGAGCCGGGCAGCCCGGACGTGGTCAAGGAAGAGCGTTTCAAGGACGGTTCCGTCCTCTTCGCCACTTCCTACGGCCGCTTGAAGTTCAACGAGACCCTGCCTGTCGACTATCCGTTCATCAACGAGCAGGTCGCCAAGGGCAAGCTCTCCACGATTGTCGACGACATCGCCACGCGTTACTCCACCGCCCAGGTGGCCGCGACGCTGGACGCCCTGAAGGACCTCGGTTTCACCCGCGCTCCTTGGTCGGGCGTCACGATGTCCTTCTCCGACATCGTCGAACCGCCGGAGCGTCTCGACATCATCCACGACTACGAAGGTCAGGCCGACAAGGTCAACGACCAGTACGAGATGGGTCTGTTGACCGAAGAGGAACGCCGTCAGGAGCTGATCAACCTGTGGACCGAATGCACCGACAAGGTTGCAGACGCCATGCGCAATAACTTCAAGGACGACAACAACGTCAACATCATGGTGCAGTCCGGAGCCCGTGGAAACTGGATGCAGATTCGCCAGATTTCCGGTATGCGAGGCCTGGTGGCAAACCCGAAGGGCGAAATCATCTCCCGTCCTGTCAAGTCCAACTACCGCGAGGGCCTCTCCGTCCTGGAATACTTCATCTCCCAGCACGGCGCCCGTAAGGGTCTGGCCGATACCGCACTTCGTACCGCAGAATCTGGCTACCTCACCCGTCGTCTCGTCGACGTGGCCCAGGAGGTCATCGTGCGCGAAGAGGATTGCGGCACCAAGCGTGGTCTGATGATCAAGATCGCCGACCGCGATGAGGACGGCAATCTCGTGCTTGTCAAGGACGCGGACGGCGGTCCTTACTCCCGTCTCTTGGCTGACGACGTCATCGACCCCAAGGACGGCGAGACCGTGCTCTACAAGCGCGGCGATGCCCTTTCGATGGATGTGTTGCGCGACATGGTCGCCCACGGCGTCGAAGAGGTCAAGGCCCGCTCCGTGCTGACCTGCGAGTCCAAGCGCGGCGTGTGCGCGAAGTGCTACGGCTGGTCGCTGGCCACCAATCGTCTGGTGGATGTCGGCGAGGCCGTCGGCGTTGTCGCGGCACAATCCATCGGCGAGCCTGGTACGCAGCTGACGCTTCGTTCCTTCCACTCCGGCGGCGTCGCTTCCGCTTCCGATATCACCCAGGGTCTTCCCCGTGTCACCGAGCTCTTCGAGGCGCGTACGCCTAAGGGCGAGGCACCGATCACGGAGTACCCGGGCACCGTCAAGGTCGAGGATTCCGACCACGGTCGCCAGGTCACGCTGACCCCGGACGATACGAACATCGAGCCGATCACCTACCCGGTGACCCGTCGTGCGCCCCTTCTGGTCAAGGACGGCGACCACGTCGACACCGGCACCCAGCTGATCGAAGGCTCCGTCGATCCGAAGAAGATTCTTCGTATCCTCGGTCCTCGTGCGGCTCAGGTCAACATCGTCGAGGGCGTGCACGACGTGTATCGCTCCCAGGGCGTGGATATCCACGACAAGCACCTCGAGGTCATCGTCCACCAGATGCTTCGCCGCATCACGGTGATCGATTCCGGCACCACGAGCCTGCTGCCCGGTGAGTTGGTCGATCAGTCCAAGTTCCGCGATGCCAACATGAAGGCAGTCAAGGAAGGCGGCAAGCCTGCTGCAGGTCGTCCGGAGCTCTTGGGCATCACCAAGGCTTCGCTGGCCACCGATTCCTGGCTCTCCGCCGCTTCGTTCCAGGAGACCACCCGTGTCTTGACGGAAGCCGCTTTGGAACAGAAGTCCGACGAGCTCAAGGGCTTGAAGGAGAACGTCATCATCGGCAAGCTCATCCCTGCTGGCACCGGTCTGGCCCGCTATCGCAACGCGACGGTCGAGCCCGACAAGGCCATCCGCGACACCATCTACCCGAACTTCGGCTTGGGCGGGGACGCGTCCGGCACCGACTTTGGCGAGGGCGGCATGGACGATATGGACTTCTCCAATATCGACTTTGGCGACCTGAAGCTCGGCGACGACTTCAACCCCGATGACTTCCTCAACGATCAGGGTGGAGCCACGGAGCTCGGCGGCGACACCGATTTCGGCTCCGGCGCTGCTCCCAGCACCGATGCCAACTCGGGCACCGGCACCGACAACTCCGGTTCTCAAGCCTGATGAAATAGGCTGAAAGGCCGAGTAGTGGTTATATTTGTCCCGATGCGTTTACGACGCACCGGGACAAATTCGTATCTGCAGCTTGTTCGTCGGATGCGGGGGGTGGTGATGTTACTAACCGACTGGCCACGCTTCTAATCAAATCGTTATGCCTCTGCAGGTACATTTCGGAAGGTAAAAAATCAACGGCGAGGGCATCGGCGACTGGTAAAGGCCACAATGGTAGGCAAATACCAATGTTTCGTATAACGATTTATGGATTTTCGGATATCTTGTGTGTGCACTCCGGCGTTATGGCTCAAAATGTTGCGGTTTTGCGGTAACATGGCTTTTATGAGCACTTTGCCTTTTCCGCCGCCACCCGAGCTTGGTTGGTATGACGATGACGCCACAGTTGTATCCGCAAACCAGAGCGCGGCCGTAGAGCCCGCAGAGGATTCGGGGGCGGCGCAGACTCCGCAGACGTTGGTTGACAAGGCCGTCGCGGCGCGCAAGCCTGCCGCTGACAAATCCTGGACTTCGTCCACTCCGCAGACCAATAGCGAGGGTGACATCGAGGACTGGGATGGAACGGTGCTTTCCACCGCTTTCATGGCCGAAGAGCCCAAGAAACGTTACCGCCTGCACAACGATGCCACAGGCCAGGATATTGAGCTGATCAAGAGCGCTCTGCTTGGCCGCAACGTTTCAGCCACCGTGCCGCAAGGCGCGATGTCGATCAAGCTTGCCGATCCGACGCGCACGGTTTCACGCAATCACGCCGCCGTCAGCTACGACAAGGACGGCGCGTTGTGGATCGAGGACTACGGTTCGCTCAACGGCACGTATATCATTGAGGACGACCACGAGCAGCAGGTCAAAGACAACCCTGTTCAGCTCACGGCGCCTACGACGTTGCGTATCGGCGACCAGTTCTTCAAGCTCACTGAAGACAAGAGCTGAAGCCGGCTAAGTAAGTCTCAGCTAAATTAAAGTTAGTTATTGTCATAGATTTGGCGTGAGGCTCGTCGAAGCTTGCGTTTCGGCTTGGTGTGAGGCTTTGATTGTTGAAAATTAGTAATACGTTACATAACGAATGTCCCGTTACCTTACCATTTCGGTAGGTAACGGGACATTCGTTATGTCGAACGGTTTAGATTTGGAACACATCGGTTTGCTATCAAATCGATAAACCGGCTGACGTAATTATTTGAGCCGATTTATTCGCACGGTTACCCGACAGTCGTCTTTGCGAGTATCAGTTACCTCACAGGCACCGAACAGCATTATTGCCGAGTGGCCAGCGCAGCGTCGATGGCGGGGTCGTGCAGCTGGGCGAGCCAGTTCAAGAGCTCCGGGTAGGTATTGGGGTTGCGTGCCAGGCAGGGACGCAGCTCGGGGGCGTATTGGGCGATGCTCGCGATGGTCATCTGGTCGGTGTTCGGATCCAGCGCCTGCTCGGCAGTGTAGCCGTAAGCGTTCGTGGCGACAGGCATTTGCTGGTTGTAGGCGGCAGCCGTCTGCTGCTGTGCCGCATACTGATTCGCGGCGGCATACTGGCCACCCGCGGCCTGCTGGTCGGCACTGTAGGCTGTTGAAGCCTGCGCCGCAGCATCCTGCTGAGCCGGAGCCTCTTGCGGCGAAACGCCATGGTCGGGAACCTCAAAGCCCATGGTTTTGAGCGTCTCGCGAGCGCGATCGTCGCCGAACTGGGCGAGCCAGCGTTTCAGCCCAGGGTAGGCGCGTGGGTTCGCGGCTACGTTCGCGCCGAAATCCGGGTTTTCGTAGGCGACTTTCGCCAGCATAATCGGGTCTGCCTCGGAATCCTGAACAACGGCGACGGCGGTGTCGTAATCAACCATGGTCTTTCACTTCTCTTTCTTTTCGATGAATGCTCGATGTTCATCTGTTTTCTATTATCGATAATTATTACTTCACTACAAAAGATTATAACGTTTGATTCGCGTTCTGTCGCGTGAATGGTGCACAAATAAAACGAAAATAAGCGTATTTATCAGATTTATGCGACTTATGTATGCAGACTGTCGAGGGTGACATCTCCGATGGTCTCCAGCTCCTCCCCGATATCGAGTTTGCTGGCGTGCCAAGGCTCGTTGCAGGAGATGCTTGGCCGCACGTCGACGACGACGATGGTGATGTTGTCGTTGCCCCCGGCCTTGAGAGCCGCGCGCGTCAGCGCTTCCACGGCACGTTTCGGGTCCGGGTTCGCCTGGCAGATCGCCGCGATTTCGGTGTCGTCGACCTCGGAATAAAGTCCGTCGGAACATACGATGAACCGGCCGGAGGGCACCACCGCGTAAAAGTCGGGCCGAATGCCTTGCGGCGCGCCGATGCACTGGGTGATGACGTTTCGCGGGATGGTCGCATTGGCCATTTTCGGCGACATCAGTCCGGCGTCAATGGCCTGTTGCCGCTCGGAATGGTCCTTGGTGATATGGCTGATTGAGGAAGCGACCGCGTTGCCGTGCTCGTCGAGATTGAAATGGTAAGTGCGGGAATCGCCGACATTGATCACATACCAAAGCGGAGCCTGCTCACTGCCGTCCTTGGCTGGGCGGGCAGGAAGGATGATGCCGGTGGCCGTGGTTCCGGCCAGGCCGCCAAGGTCCTTGCCCAGTTCGTAGACGTCATGCTGGGAGGCGTTCAGTGCGGATTCGATGACTTTTCGGGACCGCACGGCCTTACTCGCGATGGCCTTGAAGTGCCCTGCGGTCAACGCGCTCGCGCGTTCGCCGCCGACGCCGCCGCCCATGCCGTCGCAGACCATATAGACTCCGGGCTCGTTGACCCCAGTGTCTTGGTTGTTGCGTCGCCTTTTGCCGATGTCGGTGCCCATGGCCGCACGAATGTGTGGGTGATTAGACATAATCAACGACCTTTCCGTGCGGTGGTTTTGCGTTTTGTATGCACACCAGTCAGTATAGACGTGCCTTTTGTCGCATTTTTCTTCGAGGTTTTACCTGGTTTTGCGCTTTTGCCGGTTTTGGCTTTCGAAACATTTGCGAAACCCGCGGAACCTTTGGCACCTGAGCGATTCTTGGAACCTGAATGACCTGCGACGTTCTTGGATCCTAACTCCTTGAGCCGGCTAAGATCCAAGTGCGGCATATGGAAGACGCCCTTGAGCGAAAGTCGGGTACGCAGACGACGCATGCGCGGTTGGTCGGCGAGGATGGCTTTGCGCATGGCCTTGACCCGCTTCCAATAATCCTCAGAAGCCGTCTCTTCGGGTTTCTTGCCGGAGAAGGCGACCCAATCGGCCTCGCGAGAGAGCAGCTGAAGCTGGCCCAAGTCAATCGGATGCCCCTTGAACGGCTTCCTTTTCTTGGCTGCTTTTTCGGCGGCTTTCTGTGCCTTGCGCGTGGGCAATTGACTGGCGGCGGGAGTCATAGTCGAAGCTGCGGTTCCAGCGGCCCCGGTTGTATCCATTGCACTTATACCGCCTTCTTTCGCGGCCTTCAGCGCTTTGTCGATCTGCGCGACCTGCTGCCGGCGGGTGCCGGAGGTCTTGATGCCGCTTTGATCGGCGAGCATGTCGATGGCCCTCCAGCCGGAAGCGATGCGTTGCTCAGAGCTGCCGCGACGGGCCATGACGGCCAGTTGGATGGCTTTGATAAGCAATATCAGCCCACAAATAATAAGGATGATCCACAGCGGGCTGCCGTAGATAGCGACTTTTTCGGCAATCGCGAGAATCCTCATCAACGTGGCATTCCCGTTGAGGTCGCCCGCGTCCGCGCCGTCAAGCGAGGACTGGTCGCGGGCTTGGTTCTGGTCATGCAGCGGGTCGACGAGCGGCACCGGCGGCTGACGCACCAGCGTCTTCGGGTTCGGCGGTGTCAGATCCTGGTTCTTGTTCGGGATCTTTGTCTCCTTGGGCGTGGGGTAGAAGGGCACCCAGCCGTAATCCTTGAAGTTGATCTCGACCCAGGCTTCGATGTCGTTGCCGGTGAAATCGGTTTGCGCCACGCCGCTCTTGGTGTGCGTGGTGCGGGCCTTGGTGATGTTGCCGTCCTTGTCTTTCGGGATGAAACCGAGCACCACGCGCGTGGGGAGATTGAGCTCGCGGGCCATCATCGCCATCGCCGAAGCGTACTGCTCGCTGTCGCCGACCATCGCGGTGCCGCCGAGCATGGAATCGATGCGGAAGTTGCCATGGCCCGGCAGCGACGGATAATCGCCCGCCAGTCCGTGGGAGAACCAGCCCTTGGTCTTGAGCGCCGTGGCGAGGGTTGCTGCGGTCGCGCCGTCGCTGTCCTGCTTGCCGGTCAAAGCCGGCGCGAGTCTGCTGGCGCTGTCGGGGATATCCTTCGCTTCGGGTTGTGTGATGCGCTCGGCGTGTGCATGGATGATTTGTTGCTGGCTGGGGATATCGGCGATGACGCCGGATTCGGTATAGGTCTGCCCGCCAAGTGCCATGTTGGGCACGATGGCCGAATGGGTGCCCATGTTGTAATAGAAATCCTGGGTATTCATACCGACGGACGTCGCTTCGCCTGCCAATGGCAGCCATTGTTCGGAGAAGCCCTTGTGCACTTTGAAGGTGGCTTTGAAATGCTCGCCCTGCGTCGTGTTGGCGATGCCGCTGCCGATCTTGCGGTAATCGGAGGAATCGCTGGCGTCCGTGGAATCCGAAAGGTTCCAGACGTTGCCGTCGAAGCGATCCATGACGGCCAGGCGCACCGGTGTGCCGGCGGGAAGCCCGGAGACTGAAAGCAGCGTTTCCTTCTTATGGTATTTGACATACGAACGCATATCGCTTAACGGACTGGTGTATTGGTGCGGGTCGAGCGGTGGGTTGTAGCGGTCGCGCAGCGTTAAGCGGTGCTGCGGGACGATGAGGGTCGCACCGAACGACAGACCGACGGCAAGAACAATAATGATGACCATGCTTATCGGTCGGCGGATATCCAGTGACTGCCAGCGCCAGGCAAGCCAGACCACCAACGCCAGCATGGCGATAATGCCGCAGACTGGACGCAGCGTGCCGTAAGCGGTGCCCAAAAGCGCGCTCACCGCGAGGTTCAAGGCCAACGGGAAAATGGTGATGAGGTTGATTTTCTTGCTCACCGAAACCGCGAAAACGCCGGCCAGGAACGCCGTCCACAGATTGAGCGTCCACAGCGCCATCAGGCTGCCGTTGGCATTGCCGAGTGGCGGAATGACGGCGATGACATATTTGAACGAGCCGAAAGTCTGCGTGAAACCTTGGGTGATGGTTTTCAGGCTCGGTACGATATGTGCGATGGTCGTGTCGTTCAACGCGATAACGGGGCCGACGAGGAACTGCGCGAGGACAAGGAAAACGATTTGCCACCACAGTTTGAGCACCGGATTGACTCCGGCCAGGGCAATCAGAACGCCGAGCAGCGCCGCCGGAACGGCTGCCATGGCCCAGACCAGAACATTGCCGTAGACGTCGATGAGATTGGCGGAGTTGAGGCAGACGGTGACTAGGACGAGCAGGGCGCCGATGGCGGCGGTGGTCCAAGGGCGGCGAACGGTGACGAACATCTGACGCTGGCCATTGCTGGTGGCGGTCAGGGCAATCGGGGCCCGGGTGGTACTTGCCCACGTGCCGGTGGTGTTGGTGCCGGTCGTGCCGGTGAAATCGGGGAGGGAGGCCGAGGCCGATGCGGAAGCAGCTGCAGAAACAGAAGCCTTAGAGCGGTTTGCTTTCGCTCGGCTCGGGCTTGGCCGGCCCGTCGGATTGATTGCCGCGTTAAAGGAATCGCTCATTTCAGCGCCTCCATGATCAAAGGCAGGTCGTCGAGAGAGGAAAGCGTGGCCAAAGTGAAGTCATCGTATTGGTGGATGGCGTTGCCGGCGATGGGGTCAATCTGCAGCATCACGCAGATGGATTCTCGACTCAGCGCTGCGGCGATGCGGCGGAGACGTTGGAGTTTGGCTCCCGAACCGACCACGAAGAAATAGAACGAAGCGCCGGGGCTCGTAGCGAGAGTTGCGACGGCGAGGTTCGGGTTTTCATCTATGTCCGGCTTGACCCCGCTCATCCAGTCGAGGAACGGCATCGCTCCGCGCGCAATCAGGGAATCGGCGGCGGCCTGTACGGCCAGCGGGCGGTCTTCGAGTAGGCATTCGGTGCCGATGGAGGCGGCGACGCTCACAGCGAGCTCGAATTCGTCTTCGGACGAGTAATCCGTAGGATTGACGCCAAGAGTGATGGAAGTATCGGTGCGTTTGGTGGCTTCGTATTGTCGGACCATCATCGTGCCGGTTTTCGCCGAAGAAAGCCAGTGGACGTTGCGCATGTCGTCGCCGGGGCGGTATTCGCGCAAACCGTAGAAGTCGAGGTCGTCGTCGACCACTTGGCCGGAGGGACTGCCTTCAAGGTCGCGGAAAATGCCGGAATCAAGGGTATTGAGGAACACGGTTTTCGGATGGATATAGACCTGAACGGACTGCGAAAGCGACTGCTCGTGCCGCACGATGCCGAAGGGATCACCTTTGCTGATTTTCAAGGGGCCGACGGGCAGGATTGCGCGCGAAGTGGCTCGGAACTCGACCTGCTCGCCTTTGGCTTTGCCGGGAGCTAATGCGGGGATGCGGAAACGTTGGTGCATCTCGCCCATTGGCAGGTCGCCGAGCACGCTGACAGTTGGGCTTTTGCCTGGGTTGGAGATATTGACATCGACCTTGACGCTATCGCCGACGGTGATGCGGTTATCGGAAACGGATAGCGCTGCATGGAATTTTGTATTACCAAGTGACATCGCGATGCCGCATAACAGCATGACCAGCCCGATAATGCCGCAGACCAGCAGTTCGTGCCATCCCAGCGCCGGGAACGCTACCAGGCAAACCACGGCCATGCCGGTAACCGACCAGCCGAGGGGAGATACGTAGGCGGTGAGCCATCCAGGCAGCTTCTTGCGCAAACTAGCCGCATTATGCCGAGCCTTGAGCCAAAGATGCCCAAGACGAGTGTTGTTTTGCAGCAGGCTTGGTCTGCGCCCTTTGAGGCGGCGTTGGCCTTTGCGTTTGCTGGAGACTGCCGCCATGGCCCCGTTCTGGGAGAAAGTGGAGAAACCGGGTGACGTCGCCTGCGGCTGGTGTCGGTTTTTGGTGAAGTGCATGGTCTTGCTTTCAGACTCCCATGGCAGGGGCTGGGACGGATTCGACGATTTGCGCGACGACCTGTTCGGCGGTTTCGCCCTTGAACGCGGTTTCGGCGTTCAGAATGATACGGTGGGCGAGCACCGGCACGGCGAGGTCCTGTACGTCGTCGGGGAGCACATAGTCGCGTGCGTCGGCCGCGGCCCAGATTCGGGCGCAACGGGTGAGAGCCAAAGCGCCACGCATGGAGGAGCCCACGCGAAGCTTCTCGCTCAGCCTGGTGGCCTCGACAAGACGTTCGATATATTCGAGGATGCGGTCATCGACGCGCACGTCCTTGGCCGTCTTGCGCAGCCTGATGATGTCGTCGCCGCTCAAAACGGCGGAAACGGTGTCGGCGCGGTCGGTGATGTCGATGTCCTTCAAGATACCGATCGACACGTCGTGGCCGGGCGCGCCCACGGAAGTCTTGATGAGGAAGCGGTCCATCTGGGCCTCAGGCAGCTTGTAGGTGCCAAGCTGTTCCAGCGGGTTCTGGGTGGCGATGACGATGAACGGTTGCGGCATCGGATAGGTCTTGCCGTCGACGGTCGTCTTCTGCTCTTCCATGACTTCCAGCAGTGCGGACTGGGTCTTCGGCGAAGCGCGGTTGATTTCGTCGGCCAGCACGATGGAGGCGAAGATCGGGCCTTGGCGGAACTCGAATTCGCCGGATTTCTGGTCGTAGAAGGTCACGCCGACCACGTCGCTGGGGAGCAGATCGGGAGTGAACTGGATACGCTTGAACGAGGTGGCGATGGAATTGGCCAAGCCTCGCGCCAGCTGTGTTTTACCGGTGCCGGGGTTGTCTTCCAGCAGTACATGGCCGCCGACCATCAGCGCCGTGACGCACAGCTTGATCGGTTCGGGCTTGCCGACCACAACCTTGCCGATGTTGTCGACCAGAGCGTCGAAGGAACGCTTGAACTCAAGAATGGAATCCTTGGGCGGTGTAATGATGCTCGAGGCCGGCGTGGCTGCGGCGTACGGGGCCGAGAGCGAATCCGGGTTGGCGGAAGCGTTGGAGGAGACCTGCGACTGGAAGCTGCCGGCTGAGGAAGTGTATGACATCGAGGACGGCGACTGGTAGCTACTTGCCGTCGGGTTTGTGGTATTGCCAGTGACAGGAGTCAGATTTGCGGTTGCGGCAGGGGTAATAGGGGAAGGAGACGTCACGGAAGTGGCCGCGAGAGTAGCTGCAGAAGCGCTGGAAGAAGTCCCCGTGTAAGCATCGTCGGGAATCTCGACAGACGTGGCCGGAGAAGCGACATAGCTTCCGCCGGTTTGCGCGTCCAGCCCCGCATCCGCAAAATTTTCAGTAGGAATGACCGGGGCATCGTTGCCGCTGCCGGGCATCGAAGTGCTCAGCACGGTCTCTTCGGAGATAGCCTCATCCTCGCTGATGCCGTGGCTAATGGATCCAAGTACGGTGCTGTCGTCGCTCGGATCGGTGGCCGTGTGCCGGGGTTCCCTCGAACGTTTCGGCAGCGAGGGGAACGTGCTGTTGCCGCCATTGGTCGTATCGTCGCCGGCGCTGAATTGCGGGAGATGGGCGGCTTCAGAAAGATGCGTGGCATCCGAGATTTGCGTCTCATCGTTGGGTTTTTCTGGATTGTTGCTCATCGATTCTCCTTTGTGATGGCTTTGCGGCTGTTCTTGATGAGGTATTGGTTTGTCGGTTTGCGAAACAATCTGTATGACTTCATTGCTTACGACCTTGGTGACTGGAACGTATGTTGGTCCGCGGCACGCACATAGTCGTCCAACGTGAGCGTCTGGGCGAACACGCGGGGCGTCAGTGACTCGGAAGTGACGTCTGGACGGACCGCTGTACCGAATGGCTTCTCGCCGGTGTCGGCGTTGAGTTCGGGTTCGCTTGCGCTGCTGACCTTGATTTCCCAGAAATCAGGAGTACTGGAGCTGGGGAAGTTGCTGACATCAACGTTCGTCTCGTTTGGCGTCAGAGTGAAGCTTGTCGGTGTGCTCCCCTCGTAGAGGATGAACTCGATCACTGCGCCGGTCTGAGCGTATATGTCGGGAGGCGGACTGAGGTTGATGTGGTTATGATCGATCCAAGTGACAGTGATGTTGCTTACGTCAGCCGGTTTTTTCCAGGGGTCGTTATTGCTCGCGCCGGCTTCGTCGCTATCGACTCCGTTCAAGGTCTGTTTGACAGACAGGCTGCCGCAGTTCGTCCATGGGGTGGTGAGGTAATAGTCATGTGGACTGGTTGCTGCCGTATTGCCGATCTTGAATCCGGTGTGATCCCCGTTGGCGTCCCAGGTGAGCGTACATTTTTTGCCGTCACGGTTCAACTTCACATTGGCTGGTGGTGCCGGCTTATAACTCGGGGTCAACGTGGCGGTCAACGTCTTTGGGTCAGGGCCGCTTTTTCGCGGTGTTACGACGGCTGTGACGGTGAATGGCTGGTTGAGGGCATCACCGGGAACAGCAACGCTCGTCCTAGGCGAGGAACACGACACGGATTGGCCATTGACGTTGATGCTGCTGCATCCCGCATTATGCATGTTCCCCAGCGTTATGGAGACGTCGATTTGCTTGGGATTACTGTCGTTTTGCGCGGCTTGCATCGTTGGTCCGATGTCGCCCCAGGGCCCGTCCGCATTCGACGATGTGCCGACAAGGCCGTCGCCGGCGCGGTTGTGGCCGCGTACCGTCGCAGTGACATTCATGCCGTCGTTGATGGAGCCATCACCGATGTCGAAGCTGCAGCTTGTGGCTGAGCCGTCGACGATTTTGGTGCCGGCAGCCCCGTTCAGGGCCACGGTGTATTGGTCTGGCTTGGTACCCACATAGGAAGCCGGATCCCACGAGACGATAATGGTATGGTAGCCGCCTTTCACATTGATGCCGCTGGGTGCGTCGGGCACCTTGTCGGGCATGGCGTCCACGCTGTTCGAGGGCTTCGACCAGCCGGCCTCGTTCTTGGCCTTGACGCTGAAGCTGTAGTTCTTGCCGTTGGTCAGGCCTGTGATATTGCAGGTGGTCACTGCGCCGCAGGATTTGGCGTTGCCGTTATAGTCCACTTCGTAGTCGCTGATGGGGCTGCCGTTGGCCGTTCCGGGCGTCCAGCTGAGGTTCACCGCACTGTCGGCGGGTTGGCCGGCCACCGGCGAGAGTAGCGGCGGTGCCGGTTTGTCGATGATCGAGATGGTGATGGTGGCGCTGACCTCACGCTCCTTGGTATGGGTGGCGTCCTGCACGTTGACAACGATCGTGTTCGACGATGCCCCGATGTCGGCGGCCGCGTGAATGCCGATGGATCCCTTCGAGCCGCAGTCGACCCTGAGCTTCGCGGTATCGTCGGCCTGGCAGCTCACCACAGTCAGCGACGAGTTCGGGAACGGGTTGAACGCTCCGTTGAGGATGTCGACGGTGGTGTCGTCGCCGGCGTTCATCCGTTTGTTGACTCCGGAAATCTGGGCGAGCGGACGCGTGGATTGCACCACCTGCGCCGTAAGCCCAGCCGAAACGGTGCCGTTCGAGTATTTGATGGTGATGGGAATGCTCGACATCGACCCGACGGCGGCGTCAGTCGGTGCTTTCAACGTAAGCTTGCCGCCGCTGGTCAGATGCGATTCGATGGAACCGGAGGCTTCCCCGCCGGAATAGCTATAGTCAGTTTCGTCGTCATCCAGGCCGCTCGGGGCGTGGGTCAGGGCCGTCAGGTCTATGGTCTTGGCGTCCTCACCGGCCGCCACGCTGATGGTGGAGGACGAGAAGGTGGGCGGCGGCACGTTACGTCCGATGACGGTGATGGGCAGAGTCAACACGGACGAATTGATGATTTTGGCCTGCTTCGAGCCGTTCTTGTCCTTGCTGTTGTCGTCGCGTTTGCCGTCGGAGACCGTGAAAGTGATGGAAGCCGGTCCTGCGTAATCCTTCGGCGCGGTGAATTTCATGGTCTGGTCGTTGACGTAATAGTCGGAATTATCGCTCTTGGTGGCGCTGATCGAATTCTTGTCGACGTACGGGGTTTTGCCTGGGCCGACGCGCACGTAGTCGGCGAGATTGATGTTGACGCTGCGTTTCGCGTTCACCCTGATCGGGGGTGCTTTCGGTCGCAGAGTCGGTGGGAAGACGCCGTATTGCGGCACCTGCACGAAAGCCGTGGAGGTGATGTGATAGGTGGTGTTGGTCACCGTGTAAGGCACACTGCGCGCTTCATTGGTGAGGTCGACGGCTACTGTGGTGGATTTCGCTCCGCCCTTGACGTGTGCATGGTCGCTGGCCGTCGGGTCGATGCCGACCTTGAGTTCATCGGCGGTGCCGGAGGGGTTCGCGATCCATTGTGAAAGATCGACGTCCACGGATTTCTTATCGAGCGTCGCGGCGGAAGGCACCCGGTAATCGTAGGCCGTTGGAGGCTCGATGGGCGCGTTCGGGTCGGTGGTCACGGTCAACGTGGCTGTGTCGGAAAGCCCTGCCTTGTCTTTGACGGTGTAGACGATGTATGACGTTCCTGCCTGAGCCGGGGTCTTGAACGAAATCATGTTGTCGGCCACATTGGCTCCGGTGATGCCTTGCATCATAAGGTTCTTGTCGACCTTGAGGTCGGTGTTGTCGCCGGAGATGTCGTTCTGGGTCACGGGCACGTTGGCGGCGGTGCTGGGCCGTAGGGTCACCTGGTCGTCACGCGCGTACACGCCGGAATCGGAGGTACCTTTATAGACGCCCACGCGAATCTGTGCTTGCGCTCGCTGGCCGGTCCAGTCTTCTACGGCGTAGGAGAAAGTATCGGTTCCTGATGAATCGCTATAGGCCTCGTAAACCATATAGTTCGCGCCGACCTCGTCGATACGTCCCATCTTCGGAGACTTGTCGCCAAGGCCGAGCAGCGTGTCGTCGTCGCCGTCGGTGTCGATACCGGTCAGGGTGATCGGTATACGCACCTTCTGCCCGGCCGCGACCTGCGCCTGCGTGTCCTGCGGGGTGGGGGCGGGCTTGTTGTTCGCGTCCTTGGCGTGCACGGTGATGGTGATGATGCCGGAGGCCGCGTTGCCGAGGTTGTCGCGCACGGTGTAGGTCACCGGGTAGACACCTGGGGTGTTCGAGGCCTGATAACGCACATCGTCGCCAGAGACGAAGACGAGGCCCTTGAAGGTCTTCTTGCTGAACTGCAAGGTGTTCTGCAGTTTCACCGTGGTGCCGTCGGCGTGGGAGACGTGGTCGATTACGTCGACGCTGACGATACCGCCCGTACGCACGTTGGCGTTGACATTGGCGGCTTTCGGTGCCGCGTTGGCGGTAGTCAGGGCCGGCGGTTGAAGCACGATGGTGCCGCGGGTGGAGCCTGCCGCGTTGGCCACGGTATACGTGAGTTTGACGGGCTTGGTGGGAATCTGTCGGGCGGTCATATAGACGCGTTTGTGCGCCACAAGACCGGTTTTGATTCCCAGTTTCGGGTCGACGTTGACGGAGGTCACCGAAAGCACGCCGCCCATCGGGTCGGTGTCGTTGTTGAGCGGTTCGACGATGGCGGTGCGGTCTGCTCCCAGCAGTGCCACGTCGTTGGCGGCCACCGGCTTGGCCGCTTCTCCGGCCACTGGCTGCACTTCCAATCGTGCCAGCCCTTGAGCTTCCACGCTGCCTTGCGTGATGGTATACGGAACGTAATATGTACCGGGGTTGCTGGCCTTGAATGTGAAGGAAAGGTCAGCGGAATTGGTCGACGTAGTGGTGCCGCTTGGAGTGTTGACGGCGGAAAGCACGGGTGGCTGGGCGCTGGTACCGTGCACGTATTGCTTGAGTTCCACGGTGGTGGAGGTGTCGGGCGTGGTGTTCTTGGTCACTGGGTCGATCAGCGCCGGCAGCGTGTTCGCCGGGCGTACGGAGAAATAGATGAGCCCCATGCCGGTGTGCATGCCGTCGGAGACGGTGACTTCCACGCCCACGCGGCCCCCGGTCAACGAGCCGGTGTTGAAGACGAGCTGGCCGTCGGCGCGGGTTGAGATGGCCACTTGGTCATTGTTTTGCGCCACGGCGGAGACGAGCGTCATCGGGTCGCCCTCCGGGTCGGTGAAGCTGCCCAGCGCGTTGACGGTGAAGGTAGCTCCCTGCTCCACGTCATATTCGGGCGGAGTGTCGGTCTGGGCCGGGGGCTGGTTGACGGTACCGCCGGTGATGTTGAGATTGACCGTCGCGGAGCTGGATTGCCCACGTCCGTCGTTGATTTCGTAAGTGAAGCTAGCCTTGCCCGCGCTGGCGCCTGAGGCGTCGAGCTGCAGATAACGCCCGGAATAGATCGGAGCTACGGTGATGCCGGTGCCGGAAACGGGCCCGACCTTGGTGATGTGCAACACCGAGCAGTCGGTCTGTTCGTCGTTTCGTAGCACGTCAAGGATTTCCTGGCCGCCCACGCGCGCACCGAAATTATCGTCCTCGGCCTTGATTTCGCCGGATTTGGTGGAACAGGTGGGTTTGAACTGCGTCTGGTTGTTAGCCGAGTCGGAGTTCTTCTGCTGGTTGGTGGTTTTCTTTGTTTCGATCTGACGCCACTGGATTTTGATGACCTTGTTGGACTGATCCGGGTTCCACACGTTGCCGTTGGTGATGTCGTTCAAGACGACGAGGCGGTGGTTGGTGCGGAAGACGAGCTGTGAGGTCGGCGAGATGGATTGCAGGCTCTGCCATTGCGCCTGGGTGGTGTCGCCTTTGGCCTGGTCCGGGCTCGCGGCGCCGTCGGCGGAGCAAAGCCGGATATAGTTGTGCGCCTGCTGCGACCAAGCTGCATAGACACAGCCTTTATTCGAGACAGGCTGTGCGGCTTCGGCCGTGCCCTTGTTCATGAATGCGGCGGTTTTGTTGCTGTGCTTGAAATCGACGGTGAAGATGCCGTTGCGTGCGCTCGCGGCCACCCAATCGCCTTGCGCATCGTCAACGGCCGGGGCCTGCAGGCTCACCGGTCCGCGCGAGTCGATCTGCGCGCTGCCGCCCTGCCACATGATTTCCTGTTTGGCGGCGATGACGGGTCGATTGCCGATGACGGTGAAGCTGTCGGCGTTGGTCTCTTTGCCGTCGGTGATGGATTTGAGCGTTTTCGCAGCGCTGTGTGCACTGTCCATCTTGATTACCGCACCGTCCGCCGGCCGGTAGCCGTAAACCGCTCCGTTGCGGTCGACGGCGAGAAGCCCATGCGCTCCAAGCTGCATCTGAGGGGTGGAAGTCTTGGGCGCTATGGAATCGATGTTGCTTGAATCGCCGACCCACACGTTGCCGGTTTTGTGGTTCAAAAAAGCTGCGGTGGCTCCGCCGATGAACGTCGAAGTGGAATTTTTGAGATCGGCCTTGCCATGGATGCCGAGGTTTGAGGCGACGATGCCCTGTGCCTTGGCTCCGTCGGAAAGGATCACGTCGTCATCGTGCTGGCTGACGTCGAAAGTGGGAGTGGTGGGTGCCACGGCGCCGTTGGCCTGCTGGAGCTTGACGTTGAAACGTGCGGCTTTTCGGTCTTTAAGCGAGGTGACCCATACTGTGCCGTCGTCGAGGTGGACGTGTGTGCGCGTCAAGGTATTGATAATGATGGCCCCGGCCACGATGCCCAGCAGCAGAAGCAGCACGAGCACCGGCGTCAGCCACCGGCGGTTGGTTTGCGAATTCAGGCGTCTCAAGGCAAGACGAATGCTATGCTCACCCTGCGGTTTACGCGATGCCTTCATCAGCTGCTTCCTTCTTTTTCCGTTAACCCGGCGGGCTCACCCAAAATTCCTGCCGATTGTCCAATGACTTGCCAGCGTTTGCACAGCTTCAATCGTTTGAGCGTTGCTTTTTACTGCTACGTTCATCGCTGCTTTTACTGCTTTACTACTTCGTTACTACACAGGCCATTGCGGGAGTGGCAGACATATGTCCGTCAACTCTTACAATACTAACCTGAATGCAGGTCTGTGGTTTATCGTTATTCACAATGAGACTGACTTTCGGTTCTTTGACGATTGAGGTCTGGCTGCCGGGCGCCTCCGAACCGTCCTGGACTTCCGCCCAAGCGTAGGTATCGCCGGCCTTCGGAGCTGGGTTGCTCCAAGTGAACGTCACATTCTGTCCGTCGGAAGTCCCCTTGAGATTCGTGGCTTGAGGTACTGCCGCTCCTGCGTCCTCGCTGGTGATGTCGTCCTTCGGGGCGGCCTTCTGCCCGTTGCGACCTTTCGAACCGTTCTTGGCGGAGTTGGAGTTTGTATTACCGGAATCGGTGCCTCCGTTATGCGGCGTCTGCATGGTGTTGATCTGCGTGCGATCGTCCGATTTGCGACTGTCCATTCGGGGCATCACGACGAAAACGAAAGTGGATATGACGATGGCCACCGCAGCCAGCGCGGCGATCGCGATGACCAGCGGCTTCTTGGAGTGCTTGCGCTCCGGCATGGCCACTTTCGCGCCGAAACGTCCTTTGCTTGACTGTGGCATCGAATGGTGCGGCGGAAATTCGTCGCAGTCCTCCGCCACGAACGGCGTCATGTTGAGTCCGCACTCTTCCTGCGCTTGCTGCAAGGCCCGGCCGAACTGTTGCGCCGAAAGGTAACGGGCGTCCGGGTCCTTGTCCATGGCCTTCAGAAGAATCTGTTCAACCTCTTTGGGTACGTCAGGGATAGCGTTCTTCGGCAACGGGTCGGCGACGATATGCCGCGCCAGCTCGTTCTGTGTATGCGGGTGGAAAACGTATTCGTAGGGCGATTTGCCTGCCAAAAGCCCGTAAAGCGTGGCCGCCAACGAATAGATGTCGGAGGTTTCAGTACCGCCACCCTTGCCGGTCAGCACTTCCGGCGGAGCCCACGGCACGGAGAAACCAGTGCGCGATTTGGCTTCGTAGATGCTGGTCGAAATGCCGAAATCGGAAAGCGCAGGCTGGTTGGCGGAAGTCACCAGAATATTGGCCGGTTTGATGTCGCGGTGGATGATGCCGTGGCGGTGCGCGGTCTGCAGGGCTCCGCTGAGCTTCACCCCGAGGTCGAGCACTTCGGAGACACTGAGCCTGCGGCTGTGCATGATCTCCTTGTAGGAGCCATGCGGAGCGTATTCGAGTACAAGGTAGGGCAGGCGGGTCTCATTGGTGAGCCCGGACCCGTAAATGGAGACGATATAAGGGTGCGCCGAAAGCTGGGCCATGATCTTGGCTTCTTTTTCGAAAGCCTCGTCGAAAGTGCGGTCCTGCCTCGATTTGCCCACTTTGACGGCGACTTCGCGGTTGAGGTTGTGTTGGCGGTAGAGGTACACGTCGGCCGTCGAGCCGGCTCCCAGCTCGCGGATGAAATCACAATCGGGTATCGTCGGCGCCATCGCGACCCTTTCTCCTCATCTCCCAAAAGAAACTGGTTGCATTTTACCTTGTGTATCGAACTTTATACGTTTTGATAACTTATCGTATGGTTTGGCACTGGCTGGTGGGGGCGGGAAAGGAAAATCCGCTTGGCTACGTAGGCTGGAACCATAGGTTTATTGCATTGCCAGACAAAGGAGCAACATGGTATTACATCGTAACTTGGGTCCGTTCGACACCACCGCCATTGGTTTGGGCGAGATGCCGCTGACCATCGAGAACAATTTCGGCGAGGCCAAGGGCGTCGAGACCATTCACGCCGCGCTCGACGCTGGCTGCCGCCACATCGACACGGCCTGGTCCTATTACTGCTCCGGTGGCGAAGAACAGACCGGCGAAAAGCTAGTCCGTCGCGCCATGGAAAGCTGGGACGGACCGAAGGACGAAGTCACCGTCGCCACCAAAATTGGTCACTTCCGCAACTTCGCCGACGACGGCACAACCCCGACCTGGGGCGTCAACGGTCAGCCCGAGCACCTGATTGAGGCCGGCAAGCAGTCGGCGCTCGCGCTCGGCGTCGACACCATCGACCTGCTCTATTTCCATCGTCCCGACCCGTCCGTTCCTTATAACGAATCCATTGAGGCCATCAAACAGCTGCTGGACGAAGGCGTGGCCAAGGAAGCCGGCATTTCCAACGCTTCTGTCGAGCAGATCGACATCGCCCGTGGCATTTTGGGCGACAAACTCATCGCCGTGCAGAATCAGTTCTCGCCGACCTACCGCTCCACGCAGGATACGCTCGAATACTGCGAGAAGCTGGGCTTGGCGTTCGTCTGTTGGAGCCCGCTCGGAGGCTATCGCAAGGCCAAGGACGAGAGCAAATACGACCCGTTCCGCGAGGTTGGCCAGGCCCATGGGGTGAGCCACCAGCAGGTTGTACTCGCCTGGGAACTGAGCTTGGGCAAACATGTCTTCGTTATTCCCGGAGCCCATCGCCCCGAGACCATTCTTGACAGCCTCAAGGCCGGCGACCTCGAGCTCACCGACGAGGAGCTCGCCACACTCAACGCCTGAAACCGTCGAACTGTTCTTGCAGCTAATGGAGAAGGTGGAATGTGATGAAAAGTCGCAATTGCACCTTTCTATTTGCCGCCGCAGCATTGGCGACTTCTCAATGCGTTGTTTCCCGCACTCCACACACATTTGTGCGGGAAAAGTCGCAAAAATAAGTTAGGAATGCGTTGTTTCCCGCACAATAGACCCGGTTAGTGCGGGAAAAGTCGTATTCACACGTTCAAGGTGTGCTGCGATGTGTTGGGCTGTGGCGTTATACCGCGAGTTACCGTGGCCGCGTCGGTTTAGACTGGAACGGAGCAATTGGGCGAGGACGAGAACAGCAAGGGTGAAATAATGGCTGAAAACAACGAAAACAAGCTGATTCAGACAACAATGGTACGGCGGAGGAAGCCCGAAGTACTGGCTCCGGCGGGCAACTTGCGTGGTCTGAAGACGGCCATCGACTTCGGTGCGGACGCTGTCTACTGCGGCGGCAAGGAATTCGGCATGCGCTCGGCGCCGAAGAACCTTTCGATGGACGACCTCAAGGCTGGGGCGGAATATGCCCATGAGCGCGGGGCGCGTGTTTATGTGACGTGCAATGTGCTGCCACACAACAATGAGGTCGAGGACATCAAGACTTATATTGCCCGCCTCGCCCAGACCGGTATCGACGCGCTGATCGTCACCGACATCGGCGTGATGATGGCCGCGCATTCCATAGCTCCGCAGCTTGAGCTGCACGTCTCCACGCAGGCGGGTGTCACCAACTATCTGGCCGCCAACGCACTCTACGAGCTGGGTGCGCGACGTGTGGTGCTCGCCCGAGAGCTCGATTTGCAGGCTATTCGTGACATTCGCGCCAACATCCCGGAAGACATGGATATCGAGTGCTTCGTGCATGGCTCGATGTGCATGGCGTTTTCCGGTCGCTGCCTCATCTCCAACTACATGAACGGGCGCGACGCCAACCACGGCGAATGTTCGCAACCCTGCCGCTGGAAGTACCACGTCGTCGAGGAGAAGCGCCCTGGCCAGTTCTTCCCGGTCGAGGAGAACGACGAAGGCACATTCCTGTTCAATTCACAGGACATGTGCATGCTTGACCATCTCGACGACATGATCGACGCCGGCGCCACCAGCCTCAAGATCGAGGGCCGCGCCAAAAGCGCATATTACGTTGCGTCGATGGCTAACGCCTACAAATGCGCGGTCAATGAATATATGGTGCAACGCGGTTTTGAAGGCAAGGACGGCAACAAGATCAAGCCGTTCCATGATATGGTGCGCCGTTCCGACGTCGTGCGCGTGACCAAAGCGGTCGGTCAGCTTGAATCTAACGGTTCCATCGGTTTCCACGGTGTGCAAAGCGCCGGTGCCGAAGCCGCGGCCAAGACGACGATTTCCGCGACCGTGCCCGCTTTGGTGGGGGAGACGGCCACGAAAGCGCAGGGTTACGCCGAACCCAAGCACGTCGAACTGCCGCAATGGCTGAAAGACGAACCCTACAAAGTTTCGCACCGCGACTATTCCACTGGTTTCTACTATCCGGAGCACAAAGCCGGGCAGAACACGGACCGCGGTGGGTACTTCCGCGACTGGCTCGTGGTCGGCGAGGTCATCGGTTACGACGAGGCGACGCAACGTTTGACGCTGATGAGTCGTAACAAAATCGAGCCCGGGCAGCTCATCGAATTCCTGATTCCCGGGCGCGAACCCGTTGACTACACGGTCGCCGTTGGAGGAATGGAAGACGTCGACGGACAGAGTGTCGAGGAAATCAACAATCCGGCGCATGTCTTCTCGATGCCGTTGCCGTTTGCTGTGTCTGAGCATTCGATGATCCGTTCTCACGCAAAGCAACGCACGCTCAAGGCTGAATAGTCTTGATGGTCAGCGCAATGGCCAAAGGGGTAATTGCCGTTGCCGATTTGTGATATGCGCAAGCCGTAGCTACCCTACGCCGGTTGAGCTATCGACAGGATGAAACGACTCAGGTACTCGGTAGAGTTGGGGCTATGAGCAATTCCATGAACCAAACCGCCGAAAACGGGCAGTACGATGACACCATCCTCGACAGCAACGCCATCGCGCCGACTGACTCGGCGGGCAATCCTATTCCCGTCACGATTCCGATTGACTTGGCACCCGGCATCAAGGTCGTCTACACCACGCGGCTTGGCGGCGTGAGCACCGGCGATTGGGGAGACCTCAATCTTGGCGGCAAATCGGGGGATAGACCTGCCGCCGTGGAGGCCAACCGCGTCGCGTTGGCCAAGGCCGTGGGTGCGCCGCTTTCGTTGGTGGCACAGGTTCATTCCGGCCGTGCCGTCGATGTCGACGAATTCTTCGAGCGTAACGCGCCGTATGGCTGCGATTTTTCCGGCACGATCATCAGTTCCGGTGAAGGCGATGGTGACGGCGACGATAAAGCGAATGCCGATGACGCCGATGAAATTGTAGTGGAACGCAATATCGAGGAAATCGACACGGATAATGGGGCCGAAATCAGCGAAACCGAAACACGCGCCGAAATACTCGAACCTAATAACGTAAAAAATAATGAAAATTCTTCCGTAGGAACGCCGAAAGTCGCGAACCGGGCGACAACCTACCCGAGATTAGAAGCGGACGCTGAGGTCACCGCGAAAACCGGCGTGGCTCTAGGGATGTTCGCCGCCGACTGTCTGCCGGTGTTGCTGGCCGACCCGCAAGCCGGTGTCATTGGTGCAGCGCACTGCGGACGTAAGGGTTTGCAGCGTGGGGTCATCGGTGCTGCCGTCGAACTGATGGTGACCAAAGGTGCGAAGCCAGAACGCATCGTGGCTACGCTCGGCCCGTGCATTTGCGGCGATTGCTACGAAGTGGGCGACGAAATCGCCGACGAATTCGACGCACAATTCCCCGGAACCTTCACCCTGACCCGCTTCGGCGGCCCCGGCATCGACATCGCCAAAGCCGCACTTGCTGAGCTGGCCAAAGCAGGAATCCCGCGCGACAACGTCATCAGCTCCACACCGCGTGTTTCCGCCGCGACGCAATATCTCGACCAAGACGCGGAACTCGCCGCGCTGTGTGCCGCCGACGGCGAAGGCAGCCCCGATCTGGCCGAACGTATCGGCGAGGTGCGCCATAGCCTGTGCACGCTCGAAAACCCGCTCTGGTACTCGCATCGCCGGGCGTCGCTGGCTCGCAAGGCACACGAAGGCCGACTGCTCGCGCTCATCGTACGCGAATAGAAAACCTCCTGTTGCAATTTTTAGCACCATACTCCGCGCTAAACTTGGAACCATGGAACACTTGAACGTTGTCATCTCCGGTTTCGACCCTTACGAAGGCATCGAAAACAACCCTTCGCACGTGGTGCCGCACGCGCTGGTCGACCAAGGACTCGGTGATGTATCAGCGCTGGAAAGCGATGATGTATTACGTGACGTGGATATCTCAATCAACGCCGTCGATTTGCCGGTGGACGTCAATGAATGCTGGCCGCAACTCAAGGAGACGCTGGAGGCGATGCACCCCGACATCGTCATCGCCACCGGTCTCAAGGCCGCCTCGCGCGGGATTCTCTTGGAACGCTGCGCCAACAACATCATCGACACGGCACGCACCACGATTTTGGGCGAGAAGACCGGCCTGCCCGCCGACCCTGCCGACGAAGCGTCGCGCAAACCGATTGCTTCGAACGGACCGGCGGCATTTTGGACGCGCCTGCCGTTGCGTTCCATTCTGGATGATTTCGCGGCTGAGGAGATTCCCTCCGCGCTGAGTTCTGATGCCGGTACGTTCGTCTGCAACTCGCTTTTCTACAACCTGATGAAATGGACTGCCTCGCAGCACAAGGTGCTTTCTGGCTTCGTCAGCCTGCCGATCATCAACGAGGAACCGCATCCGCAGCATGGTTTGACGCTGGAGCAGCAGGTCGAGGCGTGCCGTGTGGTGGTCAGACAGACCGCTCGTTATTTCCTCGAACCGACGTCGTCCAATATTCTTATTGCCTGACAAACGCCGAATCGCGTGGTGTCTGTGTGGATTAGATGCATTTGGACAGAAATTTTCCTAAAATATACTACAATAAGCCATTAGTATTTATCAGCTTTCAAAAACTGCGACAGGAGTCGCAAAGCGAAAGGAATCACCATGTCGGATGACCGCTTCACGACAGAATTGCGCGGGTATAACAAGGAGCAGGTGGATCAGGAGCTGGCTGCCCTGCAGCAGACGCTCGACCGCATGCGTTCGCAGGTCGATTCCAGTGACCAGACGATTTTGCAACTGCGTGCCCAGCTCGAGGAGGAGAAGAAGAACTCCAAGAAGGCTTCGCAGAGCAGTTCATTTGCCTCTTTGGGAGCCAACGCGCAGCAGATACTCACCAGTGCCGAGCAGACCAGCACGGAGCTCATCAACCGTGCCAAGCAGGACGCCGCAAGCACCCGCGCCGCCGCCCAGCACCAGGCTGAGACGTTGATTAACAACACCAAGCTCGATGCCCAGCACATCACCGATGAGGCCAATTCCAAGGCGGCCACCATCCTGGCCAAGGCGCAGACCGAGTCCGAGTCAATCACGACTTCCGCCAAGCAGGACGCCACCAGGCTGCGCGAGGAGACCGCGAAGAAGGTCACCGAGCAGCGTGACACCATCGAAATCGAGCTGACCAACTCGCGTGAGGAGCACAACAAGCGCATGGCCAGCGAGAAGGCCAAGCAGGACCGCGAAATTGCCGAGCTCAAGGCCAAGACCACCCAGCAGGTCGCTGAGCAGCGCAAGGCCGCCAACGACGAGGTTGCCAAGCTCAAGAGCGACGCCAGCGACCAGATCGAGACCGCGCTGGCCGAGGCCAACAAGAAGCTCGCCACCGTGCGTGAGCAGGTTTCGCGTATGACCACCGAAGCGCAGCGCAAGGCCACAGAGATCACCGACGATGCGAAGGCGAAAGCCCAGGGCATCACCGACGAGGCTGAAGTACAGCGCACCAAGACTATCAGCCAGGTCAACGCCGAGGTTGAGCAGATTCGCACCGACATCTCCAAGCAGCAGGAAGAGGCCACCGCAAAGGTCAACGACCTCTTAAAGCAGCTGGAGGAGAGCCGTGCCGCCGCGAAGAAGGAAGCGGACGGTCTGGTCTCCAAGGCCAAGGACCTGCGCGACGAGGCTGACAACTATACCGTTACGAAGCGTCAGGAAGCCGACCGCAAGGCCGAAGAAATCGTTACGAAGGCCAAGCGGGATGCCGAGGCGCGCGTCGAGGAACGCCGCAAGGCCGCGCAAGGCGAGCTGGACGGGCTTCAGGATCGCATCAAGGATCTTCAGGAACGCGAATCGACCATCACCCAGCGCGTTACTGAGCTACGTTCGATGTTCACCAATGCGTTCGCCGGGTTCGGTTTCACCGACGGCAAGGATGCCGAGACTGGCGTCAACGTGCCTCTGGTCAACGCTGTGGCCAACGACCTTGATGATGCTGCACAAGAAGACAGGCAGCGGGATGAGAAGAACGAAGGCGACGGCCGCGGGGAAGTTGAGGGTGGTACTGCTCATCAGGCTGCTCCTGTAGCCGCTCAGGCTCCTCAGGCTCCATCGCGTCCAACGGCTCCGGCGGCTGCTCCGGCACCTGGCCAGATGCCGGCGTCTTATGCGCCTGCCGGTGGTGCGGCTAGGAAGACGGTCTCGCAGCCCGCGCAGAATCATGGCCAAAACGGCGAAAATGCGCAGCACACGCAGACCCAGGCGAAACCGCAAGAATCTCGCACCCAGCAAGGTGGCGAGTCCGAGAATGGTATGCAGCATCTCTCCAATCTGGTGAACAATACTGAAAACAGGAAGCCTGCGACCAACGACGCCAAGCCCGCCGCTCCTGCCGCATCCGCCGAGAATGCTCCTGCGGCCGCTAAGGATAGTCCGGCTGCTGCCCCTGCAAATCGTAAGGTTGCGGCCAACGCGAAATTCGCGGCCACCAATAAGAGCCATATCAATTACGACAACGTCATCTTCCCTGAGGGCGGCGAACCTGCAGGTGGCGGTCCTGCCGAGGTTTAGTTTCGGCTTCGCTCGATTCGGATAAATACGAAGTGCGCCGTGGTAATTTAAGCCACGGCGCACTTCGTATTTTTGTGCTGTCTCGTCGTATCGTATTTTTGGGGTCTAGGTTAGCTCTTGTATAAGAGCCGAATATTCTGGCTGGTAGTCATATTTATCGTTATAGTCACTGATATCCCTGGATTTCGAGGCGTGTTGGCATTCCCGGTTCCGATCTGCGTGTCGGATACGGCGCATGGAATATGGTGGAAAGTAAACCAATCAAAGGAGTATTTTCTGATGAATGACATGAAGCCGTTGAGTGCCGAGCGTCTGGGACAGCTGCAGGATGATTTCGAGGCCAAGCCCGTCAACACGCTGGCGATGAACGCTGTTACGACCTCCGGCATCAACCCGGTGGCGCACAATTACGATCGCGCCCGCAGACTTCAGCGCCGCTTCTCCGTGACCGTCGACAACGGCGAAGTCACCAACCAGAACCGTTCCGGACGTTGCTGGCTCTTCAGCTCGCTCAACGTGGCGCGTTTCGTGGCCAAGAAGAATCTCAACTTGGATCAGTTCGAATTTTCGCAGAACTACGCCATGTATTATGACAAACTCGAGCGTATCAACTATTTCCTGCGTGATGTCGCAAATCTGGTGCGCACCGGCGAGCCCGCCGATTCCCAGCTCATGCAGCACCTGCTTGCCGACGTGATGGGCGATGGCGGTCAGTGGACCATGGCCATGAACGTCTACAAGAAGTATGGCGCCGTGCCCAAGGATTTCTTCCCGGAGACCGCGTCTTCAAAGTCGACCAGCGAGATGAACACGCAGCTGCGCCGTCTGCTGCACACGGCTGTGGCGCATATGTACGCCGACCCGTCGGTGATTGACCGCGTGGTGGACGAGACTGTTGAGGCCGGCCATCGCATGCTTACCATCCACTTGGGCGAGCCGCCGAAGAGCTTTGATTGGGAGTGGACCGACAAGGACGGTGCCTTCCATCGCGACGGCGAGACCACGCCGGTCGAGTTCTGGAAGAAGTACGTTGGCAGCGCGGATCTTGAGGATTACGTCTGCCTCGTTGACGATCCTCGTGCTGAGCATGCCAAGGGCAAGAAGATCGGTATCGAGCATCTGGGCAACGTCGTTGGGGGAGACGCGACCGAATATCTCAACGTCCCCAACCAGTTCATGAAGGACTGCGTGCGTCGCATTTTGTCTGAGCTTAAGATGCCGGCGTGGTTCGGTGCGGATTGCCATCCGATGATGGACCGTGACAACGGCGCTTGGGCCACCGACCTTTACGAATACGGCAAGGTCTACGGCGTCGATTTCGATATGGACAAGGAAGCGCGCGTGCGTTACGGCGATTCCGCGATGAACCACGCGATGGCGTTCGTCGGCGTCGACGTGGCCGACGATGGCAAGACCACCAACCGCTGGCGCGTCGAGAACTCGTGGGGCTGCAAGGTGGCCGACAAAGGCTACTTCACCATGAGCGACGATTGGTTCAGCGAATACGTCTACGAGGTAGCCGTCCCGAAGTCGATGCTCCCCGCCGAATATCAGGCCGCCCTCACCGAGCCCGCGACCATGCTTCCCGCGTGGGATCCAATGGGGGCTCTCGCATAGTGGGAAGCCCTGTGGGCTTCGCGCGCGAGAGCCCGTGGTCTCGTCTTAAGACGAGACCACGCAATATTGGGTGTTCGCTTAGCGAACTCAATAATTGCAGGGCCCGGAGGGCATTGGCCTGAAGAAAATAGCCCGGTGGGCTATTTTCGGCCAATACGCGCCTGAAACCGGCACCTGCCGGTTTCAGGCAACCACTTAAATCTAATCGAGTGAGATTTTGGTATAGATTAATTGGGCGCTCTCGCGTAAGAAAAGCCCTTTATGCAAGAGCTTGATGTCCCGTTTTAAAGCGGGACATCGTCATAATGATTGGACAAGTGGCGGTATTACATTGTTCAATCGATTATAATGAATAACCTGTTGTCGATTTTGCTTGGCAGCGGCGAATATCCACGAAAGTAAAGGAGGGAATGATGGCGATTATGCGAGGGCCTGGAAGTTCTGAGGACGAACGTCGATTTAGCGAGGAAGCCGTCTACCCCGAAACCGTGGATGTCAACATCCGCCAGCTTGATCCGATTCCCGCACCTCGCGCGTTTCTAAAGGAAACTCCACTGACCAAGCCGATGAGCGATTTGGTTCTAAAGTCTCGTCAGGAAATCCGCGACATTCTGCATGGCCGCGATGACCGCCTGCTTGTCATCGTCGGCCCTTGCTCGATTCATGACCCGAAGGCGGCGAAAGATTATGCGCAACGTCTGGCGAAGGCCAATGAAGAGCTCAAAGACCGTCTGATGATTGTCATGCGTGTGTATTTTGAAAAGCCGCGCACTACCGTGGGTTGGAAGGGTCTGATTAACGATCCAGATCTCGATGGCGAATTCAATATTCGCAAAGGCATGCATTTGGCTCGCAAGGTGCTTTCCGACGTACTGGAGCTTGGTCTGCCCGCCGCCACCGAATGGCTTGATCCGATTTCTCCGCAATATCTCTGCGATATGGTCAGCTGGGGGGCCATCGGCGCGCGCAACACGGAAAGCCAGGTCCATCGCGAGCTGGCCAGCGGCATGTCGATGCCTATCGGTTTCAAAAACTCGACCGACGGTTCGGTGAAGGTCGCCGCCGATTCCTGCTACGCCGTGGCCAACGAGCACCATTTCCTTTCCATCAACCTCGACGGCCGCGTGATTTCCGCGGAAACCAAGGGCAATCCGGACTGCCACATCGTCCTGCGTGGCTCGAACGAAGGTCCCAACTACGACGCAAAGTCCGTGGCGGAAGCGCTGGAAACGTTGAAGCAATCCAAGGTCACCGGCCCCAGTGAGCACGGCCTGGTCATCGACGCCGCTCATGGCAACTGTGGCAAGGACGAAGTGCGTGAGGCCGAGGTGATTGAGGAGATCGCTACACGTCTGGCCAAGGGCGAGCCTGGAATCTTCGGTGTGATGATGGAAAGCAACATCCGTGGAGGCCACCAGTCTCCCGCGCCGCTCGACCAGCTGGTCTACGGCCGCTCCATCACCGATTCCTGCATCTCCTGGGACCGCACCAACGAGCTGCTTCACACTCTCGCCGATGCCGTCACCTCCCGCCGCAAGCTCGACCGCTGAGTAAAACGTTACTGAGGAGAAAAGCACTTTTTATGGTCTATTTTGGTGCTTTTCTCATGCAATCGAATCCTGACTCGGTTATGGTTGGGCTATGCTTTGCTGGCGCTATGATCGGTATATTGGCAATGGGCTAGTAAATATCGGAAACGACTATGGAGAAGGACTTGGGGATGGGGAACGCAGAAAACGAGCCGAATGGCAATCTTGAAAATGATCAGAACGTCGACGACGCCAAAAACCGTGCGGCCTTCGAAAAGGCGCTGAAAAACGGCGAGAACCCGCTGAAGGTAGCCGGAGTAAAACGCTGGGAAGACGAAGCCGGCGTCAACCGTATCGTCAACCGCCGCGTTTTCGAGCTCGAGCCGCTGCCCACACCGGCAGATGTGCTTTCGAGCATGCCGTTGAGCGCTGAGGCGACGGATCTCGTCATCCGTTCGCGGGACGAGATCCGCAACTGTCTCTACGGCAAGGACGACAGGTTGCTCGTTATCGCCGGCCCCTGTTCCATCCACGACCCACAAGCTGCGCTGGATTACGCCCATCGCCTCGCCAAAATGAAGGACGAGCTTGGTGACCGTCTTCTGATTGTAATGCGCGTCTATTTCGAGAAGCCGCGCACCACTGTCGGCTGGAAGGGCCTGATCAACGATCCGGATCTTGACGGCAGCCACAACATCAAGAAGGGGCTGCTGCTCGCGCGCAAGATCCTGCTCGGCGTGCTCGACGAGGGCGTGGCCGCTGCGACGGAATTCCTTGAACCGACCAGTCCGCAATACATTTCCGACGCCGTGAGCTGGGGCGTTATCGGCGCGCGCAACACCGAATCGCAGATTCACCGCCAGCTGGCCAGCGGGCTTTCGATGCCCATCGGCTTCAAAAACGCGACTGACGGCTCGGTCAAGGCCGCCATCGACGGCTGCTATACGGCCACCCAGCAGCATACCTTCTTCGGCATCGATCATCTCGGCCGGGCCAGCGCTGTCGAAACGTTGGGCAATCCCGATTGCCACGTCGTGCTGCGCGGTTCCTCGCACGGTCCGAATTATGATGCCGAATCTGTCCAGGAAGCGATGCGATCCATCCGCGGCGAAATGCCCGAAGGCTCCGCCGCTTGCCATGGCCTCATCATCGATTGCTCGCACGGCAATTCCGGCAAGGATGAGATACGCCAGGCCGAGGTCGCCCGAGAGTTGGCCGGGCGCATCGCCACCGGCGAGCCCGATATCACCGGGCTCATGATGGAAAGCAACATCCTTGGCGGCAACCAGCCCGCCGCCCCGCTTTCGCAGCTCGAATACGGCAAGTCGATCACCGACAAGTGCATCGCCTGGCCTGAAACGGAGCGCCTGCTTCGCGAGCTTGCCAACGCCGTCGACGTTCGTCGCGGTGCGTGAAACTGTATCTTATGTAATACTCTGTATGATGTTTTCGGCGCGGGATTTTGCTGGAAATGTCATATCGACGTCTGAATATACTTGAAAACAGTTATGCCTGAAAACAACTTTGCTCGAAATAACGAGAAACGAGGAATTATGAAGACCGTTGCCATCATCGGAGCCATGGAAGAGGAAGTCGCGCTGATCGCCAAGTCGCTGAACGATGTCAAGCACAACAAGACCGCGAGCCTCGACATCAACGTCGGCACGATCTCCGCCAAGTCCGGCGAAGAGATCACGGTCGCCGCGACGGTGGGCGGTATGGGTTTGGTCAACGCAGCCGCCACCACGCAGTGCCTTATCGACAACTACCATCCAGACGCCGTCATTTTCTCAGGCATCGCCGGTTCGCTTAACAAGTCCATGCATATCGACGACGTTGTGCTCGGCGGCACCCTGTGTTACCTCGATTCCGATATGCGCATGATTGCTCAATGGAAGCCTGAAACCGAGGAATTCCACAGTGATCAGCACCTGCTCGACGTGGCGAACGCGGCGCTCGACGAGCTGGGCATTCACCACATGACCGGCGTGATCGCATCCGGCAACAATTTCATCGGCACTCCTGAAGCCGCTGCCGTGGTCGCCGAAAAGACGCACGCCGACGCCGTGGAGATGGAAGGTGCGGCCGTGGCCCACGTCGCCGCCCGCAACGACGTTCCGGCGTTGGTCATCCGTGCGCTTTCCGATGAAGCCGACACGACCTACGAGCAGTTCAAGGAATTCGATATCTCCGAGTACGCGGATACCGCCGCGCGTCTTGCCGTCGATATCGTCACCCGTCTGTAGAAAGTAACGGTGGTTTCCTGCCATCCCATTTGTTCGCCCAATGAGAACACTGAAAGTTCCGGAAATGCTTGTCAACGCCGATTCCGATTGAAAAGGTCGGCGTTTTGACGAGTGCCTAGTCGGCTGTCCCGTAACGGTTTCGCCGTTATGTAATACGTTGAAAATATTACAATGACAATCTTTACAGGTCAATAAATCCCTGCCAAAAAGCAAAAAGGTCGGTTTCGGTTTTGCTGCAAGGTCGGCGGCAAAATTCCCGATTGGTCGGCACGCAGGTTTGCAAACGCAACTAAAAAACCGCAGAATGTCTAGTGACCGACGGCAGACCTTCTGCCATAATGAAACGGTGAGCAACATCATGCACAGCACTAAGCTGAAGCGCCTCATCGCTGTTGTTTCCTCATTCGCGATGATGGCTGCACTTTCGGCCTGCGGTGACAATACCCCGGCCGATTCCTCCAGTGCATCCAAAGGCAAGAATTCCGGCATTTCCGGTGAATTCCACGGTGCCGGCGCTTCCTCGCAGCAGGGGGCTGTGGAGGCTTGGATCGCGACGTACCAAAATCACAACCGCAACGCGAAAATCGCTTATAACCCTTCGGGTTCTGGGGCAGGTGTGAGCACGTTCCTGACCGGTGCTACCGCTTGGGCGGGAACCGACGCTCCGTTGAACGACCAGCAGATTGAGCAGTCCAAAGCCATCTGCAAGTCTGGCAGCGCATTCGACGTGCCGGTCTACGTTTCGCCAATCGCCGTGATGTTCAATCTCAAAGGCGTTTCCGGTCAGGGCAAGCATCTCAACATGGACGCTGCGGTCATCGCGCGTATCTTTGACGGAAAAATCACCCAATGGAATGACGAGGCCATCAAGGCTGAAAATCCGAAGGTCAATCTGCCTGCCACGCCGATTACCGTGGTCCATCGTTCCGACAAGTCCGGGACGACCAACAACTTCACTTCGTATTTGAAGGCTGCGGCGCCGAATGATTGGGGTTTCCAGCCGCAGGAAAACTGGCCGAACGAGGTCGGACAAGCCGCGAAAGGCACCGACGGTGTGGTCAGCAGCATCGGACAGGCCGACGGCACCATCGGTTATGCGGACCTTGCCAAGGCCGGTACTTTCGGCACGGTTTCGGTCAAGGTCGGAGCCGATTACGTCGCGCCCGCCGCTGATGCTGCCGCAAAAACCGTGAACGCCTCGCCGCTGCATGCAGTGCCCAAAGGCAGCAAACGCGTGGTGGTGAACGTCGATTATGCCACCACCGTCGCGGGCGACTATCCGATTGTCTCTTCCTCGTATGCCGTGGCATGCCCGGCGTATAAGGACGCGAAAACCGGCGCGTTCGTGCGCGACTGGTTGAGTTATGTCTTGAGCGACAGCGGCCAGAAGGTCGCAGCGGACAATACGGGCTCGGCCGCGCTCGGGGGAGCGTTGACGCAGAAGGCTCTGAAATCCGTGAGTGCTATACAAGCGAAATGATTTGTGGACGGTAGACGAGTAATCAAGTAATCGGATAACTGAATAACTGAATGCATAACTTCACAACGAAATAACCGAGTAACCGAATAATCGAAACTACTAATAATCAGTACAAAGAAATAATTCAATAGAAACACGACCGACCAACCGATACATCCTTGTTTCGTGGAAACTGGTTGGCGGCAAAAACGTAAAGCCGATTCGGCTGGCTTCGAACTTCGAACGTTACGTAAGGAAAAGCATGGCGAATACATCTGAAAGCAGTAGCGCGGGGCAGGCGATGCCCGTGGCTGTCGGCCAGATTAGCGCAGGTTTAAGCGCTCCTGGTGGGGGCGGTACAGACGGTCGTCGCAATGGCCTTGATTTCAGTGAAGCCAAACCAAGCCGGCACAGCCAAGACAAGATTTTTCACGCAGTGGCCGTTGGCTGCGGGGCCTTGATATTGGTGGCGCTGGGCGCGGTGGTGCTCTTCTTGCTGCTGCGAGCCTGGCCAATTTTCGCCGGCCCTCAGGCCAAGACCTCTGCGGTTTTCGCCTCCCTGAGCGGCGGCAAGGCGCACGGGTTCTGGCAATATGTCGGGCCTCTGGTTTTCGGTACTGTGGTGATTGCGGCGCTTGCGTTGGCAATCGCCTTTTTTATCGCCGTCGGCGTGGCCTTGTTCATCACCTTCTATGCGCGCAAACGTATCCGTACCGTGCTCAATTATGTCGTTGATTTGCTGGCTGCGATACCCTCGGTGATTTACGGCCTGTGGGGTGCGCTGGTGTTGGTTCCGGCGATGTATCCTTTCTGGAACTGGGTGAGCGTTCACTTGGGCTGGATTCCGCTTTTCGCCGGACCTGCCGCCAACCCGCCGCGCACCGTCGCCAGTGCCGCGGTGATCCTGGCCATCATGATTATGCCTATCATCACCTCGATGACCCGTGACATTTTCGCGGCCACTCCGCGCCTCAACCAGGAGGCGGCGCTCGCGCTAGGCGCCACTAAATGGGAGATGATCAAGCTGACTGCCTTGCCATTCGCGAAGTCTGGTATGGTGTCGGCCTCAATGCTCGCGCTTGGACGCGCTCTGGGGGAGACGATGGCCGTGATGATGGTGCTTTCGCCGGGCATGACCTATTCATGGCACTGGCTGCAGGCTTCGAAAAGCCAGACCATCGCCGCCAACATCGCCGCGCAATATCCCGAAGCTGATTCGCTCGGCGTTTCCGCGCTGATTGCCACCGGCTTGGTCCTGTTCGTCATCACATTCGTGGTCAATCTGCTCGCCCGACGCATCACAAGGAAGGGAGGTGCGCGATGAGGCTGGAAAAGGATAATACTGGGAATACTGGGAATACTGGGAATGCCGGGAACGCTTGGAATCCTGAAAATGCACGTATTGTGCGATCTGCTTTTGCCGATAGGTCGAGCCGTTTCGATGATGTCGCGGGACAGTCCTTTTCGAATGCTCCCGCGAAAACAGCGAAGCCGGAAGACTCTGTAACCGGTGAGGGCAGCTCTTCCTCGGATTCCCGGAATCGCAGCGGCTACGCCAAAGCTGAATCTGGAACAATACATTCTCTGCAAGCGGCAAGCAGCGAGTCCCGTACAAGCCTGAATCCCGGAGTTGTAGAAAACGCGTCGAAAGGTGCGGAAGTTTCCGGTAATGCAGTCTCAGCTGTTTCCACAAGCGCAGTTTCATCTCCTGTTATCAGCGTGGTCGCTGAAGCTTCAGAAGCCGCTGGTCCGACTCCGGATTTCTCGAAATTCAAGCCTTCGGAAGCGTTGCTCAAACAGCGTGAATGGAAGAGCCGGATTATGGCCGGGATTATCGGCCTCGCGTTCGTCGTCGCGATGATTCCGCTGATTTCCTTGCTCTGGACCACCATCGCGCGAGGTGTGAAACGGCTTAATCTCAACTTCCTCACTTTCAACATGTCCGGCGTCATTGGTGGCATGCCCACGCCAACCGGAGGCCACGGCGGCATCGAGCACGCCATCACCGGCACGCTGGAGGTCACGCTTGGCGCGATGCTGATTTCGGTGCCGGTCGGCCTGATGTGCGCGATCTATCTAACCGAATACGCGCGCGGTAGTAAATTCGCCAAAGCCATCTCGCTCTTGGTAAACGTGATGAGCGGCATTCCCTCGATTGTCGCCGGCCTGTTCGCCTTCTCGTTGTTTGCCATTCTCATGGGCCCGGGTGTTTCCAACGGTTTCGAAGGCTCGGTGGCGCTCTCGATTCTGATGATTCCCACCGTGGTCAACTCCAGCGTCGAGATGCTACAGATCGTTCCCGATGACCTGCGCGAGGCCTCGTACGCGCTCGGCGTCACCAAATCTCGAACCATCGTCAAAGTTGTTTTGCGCACCGCTCTTCCCGGCATCGTCTCCGGCGTCATTCTCGCCATCGCCCGCGTGATCGGCGAAACCGCGCCGCTCTTGATGACCGCCGGATTCATCGTCACCACCAACTGGAACCTCTTCAGTGGCCAGATGACCACGCTGCCGGTCTTCGTCTACCAGGAATACAGCAAGATGTCCGTGACCTGCCCGTCGAACGCCGGCCCAGGCTGCGTGGCGTCCATCCCGTCCGAACGTTCGTGGGCCGCGGCCCTTGTGCTCATTGCCATCGTGCTCGTTCTGAATCTCATCGGTCGCTTGGTCCAGCATCTGTTCAGTGTGGAGACGAAATGATGAGGGGCTGCATTGCGTGGGCAATCACCTATCGTGCCCCACTGGCCTCGGTGCGGAGCACTTTTCTGACGTTACTGTGTAAAAAGTGCATGTTGACTGCATCAAGGTGCACTTATCCGACGGTGGCGTGTGAAAAGTGCGTTTTGGGTTCGACAAAGTGCACTTTTCTAACGGTTGTGTGCGAAACATGCATTCTAGATTCTGTAAGGTGCACTTTTTGGACGGTAGCGTCTGAAAGATGCGCGCTACGTAAGAATAATACGGATTCCAATATAGATATCAACAATGAAAGCAGGTCAGCATGGGCCAACGCATCGATGTCGAACATCTGAACGTCTACTACGGCGATTTTCTGGCCGTCCAGGACGTCAACATCAACATTCAGGCCAATAAAGTCACCGCATTCATCGGCCCGTCCGGTTGCGGCAAATCCACCGTTTTGCGCACGCTCGACCGTATGCATGAGATCACGCCGGGTGCGCGCGTGGAAGGCAAGGTGCTGCTCGACGGTCACGACCTCTACGCCAAGGGCGTCGACCCGGTGGCCGTACGCCGCGACGTCGGCATGGTCTTCCAGAAGGCCAACCCGTTCCCGACTATGTCCATCCGCGAGAACGTCTTGGCCGGCATCCGCCTGAACAACCGGCACATTTCCAAAACTGACGCCGACGATTTGGTGGAGTGGGCCTTGCGCGGGGCGAACCTGTGGAACGAGGTCAAAGACAGACTCGACAAGCCGGGCATCGGGCTTTCCGGCGGCCAGCAGCAGCGCCTGTGCATCGCCCGCGCCGTCGCCGTTCATCCTCAAGTGCTCCTGATGGACGAGCCGTGCTCCGCCCTCGACCCGATCTCCACGCTGGCCGTCGAGGATCTGATCAACGAGCTCAAGCGCGACTACACCATCGTCATCGTCACCCACAATATGCAGCAGGCCGCCCGCGTGGCCGACTACACCGCCTTCTTCAACTTGAAGGCCGTCGGCAAGCCCGGTCACCTCGAGTATTTCGCCGACACCACCACGATGTTCAACAACCCGCAAAACGAGGAGGCCGAGCGCTACATCTCCGGTCGTTTCGGCTGAGTTCGGTATGGATTTGGGCGGAAAGACTGCGACATAAGGCCTTCGTAATCGGAGGATACGCCTTATTCGCAGCGTCTCTGAAAAGTTGAAGCCGGTTTCCCGGGTTCACTTTGCAGGACAAAACCGTGCGATTTGACGAGGGATACGGAAAGTAGTATATTTGTAATTAGCAATAAACATAAACGTTTAGGATTTCAATGAAGAAGCATTACGGAGTGACGCTCACCGATATCGCCGATGAACTGAATCTGTCGATATACACGGTTTCCCGTGCTATCAACGGATTGAGCGGCGTGTCGAAAAAGACCCGTGCCATTGTGCTGGAAGCCGCTGAACGCCATGGTTATATCCCCAATGCCAACGCCCGTGATTTGCGCAAAGGTGTGCACCATTCGGTCACGCTGCTGACCGCCGAGACTTCCAATCCTTACTATCTCGATTTGATAAGCGGCATCGAAAGCGTATTCCAAGACAAAGATGAAAGCCTGCTGATTGCCGATATGGCCGTCAACGGCAAATACAGCGAATCCAACGAGACGATGCTTTTGCAGCAGGTTCTCGAGAATCGCCCGGGCGGCATCATTTCAACTCTGGGTTTGAGCGATGCCAGCAGGCAACAGCTTTTGGATTGGAAAGTTCCCGTCGTCTTCGTCGACTCGGTGCCAGGGGACGGGAAAAGCGATTTTTCCTATGTCGCCACTGATAATGCGGCCGCTTCGGCGATGCTGGGGGAGCACCTCGCTTTTCACCATTACAAGCGCTGGCTCCTGGCCATCTATCCCGGCGTATGGAACAGCCGTTTTGTCCGTGAAAGTGGATTGCGCGCCGCCGCCAAAGCTTGCGGAGCGGAAATAAACGTTTTGGAATGTCCCAACGACCAACGCGACGCGTGCAAGGCCTATGAGGATTTCCTCGCCACCAGTTCCTACCATCCCGACGTCACGATTGCGGCCAATAACCCCATCCTTCTTGGCGTCCTCAAGGCGTTGAACCACCGGAAGCTGCGCGTTCCCGATGACATGCCTTTAGTAGCGTTCGATGATTTTGCCTGGTCGGACCTGCTTTCGCCGAAAATCACGCTTGTCGCCGAAGACAGCCATGGCATCGGCGCCAGGTCTGCGCAACTCTTGTTGGATCTCATCGAGTCAAGAAAGGAGGCGGAAGACAAGACCGGGGAACCGGCGCATAAGCAATCAATTCACGAATCATTTGAAGCGACCCTCAAAGTGCGAGAGTCGTGCGGCTGTTCATACCACCAATCCGATGGAGCAAAGTAGCAAACAGTCGTTATAGAGAAAAAGGAATATCAATGAAGATCAAGAATAAACTCACCGTGGCATGCGCTGCGCTTTTGGCCGCCACAATGCTGCTGGCAGGCTGCGACAACGGCGATGAAGACAAGACGGCGAATTCGACGCCCAAGGAGATCAAGAGCATTGGCCTGATGGTGCAGGATATGTCGAACCCGTTCTTCTCGTCCATGCAGAAGGAAGCCAAGATTCAGGCGAAGAAGATCGGCGCCAAGCTCAACGTCCAAGATGCCCAGCTCGATCTGGCCAACCAGGACAATCAGATTTCCGCTTTCATCGAGCAGAAGGTCGACCTGATCATCGTCTCCGCAGTCGATGAATCCGGTCTGAAGCCCGCCATCGAGCGTGCGCGCAACGCCGGCATCATTGTCGTGGCCGTCGATACCCCGGCCAAGGGCGCTGACGCGATCATCACCACAAACGGCGTACAGGCCGGCAATCTTTCCTGCACCTATCTCTCCGAAAAACTCGGCGGCAAGGGCAACATCCTCATCGTCGACGGCACCCCGATCCAGACCATCACCGACCGTATCAAGGGCTGCAAGACGGCGCTGAAGAAGTACCCGGGCGTCAAGGTCGTGGGCCAGCAGGCTTCCAAGAACGATCGCGCAACCGGTCTTTCCGTCACCACTGATATGTTGACCGCAAACAAGGATGTGCAAGGCATCTTCGGTATGAACGATCCGTCCGCTCTCGGCGCTTCCCTCGCGGTTGAGCAGGCCGGCCGCCAGAAGCAGATCATCGTCACCGGCGTTGACGGCAGCCCGCAGGCCGAGGACGAATTGAAGCGTTCCGGTTCCTCCTTCATCGGCACCGCGACGCAGAACCCCGCTGAAATGGTTCGCCAGGCGGTCAAGTTCGGCCAGGATACCGCCAAGGGCAAGAAGCCCAAGAAGACGACCATCCTCATCCCCAGCAAGATGGTCACCCGCGACAACGTCAGCGAGTACAAGGGATGGTGATTATGGATTCGAAACGTTCACCACTGTTGGAGCTCAAGGATATCGTTAAGAGCTTTTCGGGTGTGACAGTTCTCGACCATGTTAGCCTAAACCTTTATGACCATGAAGTTCTGGCGCTGATGGGCGAAAATGGCGCAGGCAAATCGACATTGATGAATATTCTCTCCGGTAATCTGAAGATGAACTCCGGAGCCATATTCATCGATGGCAAGCCTGTCGAAATCAACACCCCGAAAGACGCCTCTGATCTGGGCATCGCCATCATCCATCAGGAGCTCAATGTGGTTCCGACGATGACGGTTGCCCAGAACATGGCCTTGGGCAATGAGCCTAAAACGCGTACCGGCCTGATCGACAAGAAGAAGATCAACGACGATGCCGTGCAAAAGCTCAAGGTCATCGATGCCGACATCGATCCCCGCGCCAAGCTTGGCGATCTGGGGACTGGTGAGCAGCAGATGGTCGAAATCGCCAAGGCCCTGGCACAAAAGGCGAGGGTGCTGATCCTGGACGAGCCCACCGCGTCTCTTTCGAAGCGTGAATCCGAGCAGTTGTTCACCTTGGTCGAAGGCCTGCGCAAGCGCGGCACTGGCTTGATCTACATCTCCCATCGTATGGAAGAGGTCTGGCGTCTTGCGGATCGTATTACGGTCTTGCGCGATGGTCAGACGGTCATGACCACGGATATGGAGCATGCCGATCAGAACGCCGTCGTGGCCAAGATGGTCGGTCGTAAGGTCGAGAAGCTTTACGAGCATCCCGTGCGCAACCCCGGAAAGGCCGTCTTGCGCATTGAAGATCTCAAGCTTCCCGGCGTCGATGAACCGGTTTCGTTCACCCTGCACGCTGGCGAAGTGGTCGGCATGTCCGGCTTGGTCGGAGCAGGCCGAACCGAAATCGCCAGAGCGATCATCGGCGCAGATCCGCTTGATTCGGGCAAGATTTATCTGAATGACAAGGAAATGACGTTCAAATCCCCGAAGCAGGCCATCAGCCATGGCATCGCCTATCTGCCTGAGAGTCGCAAGACGCAGAGCATTTTCTCGGTGCGGAGTGTCGAAGACAACATCTCGATTTCCTCGCTCGATAAGTTCCAGCGTTTCCACTTGATTGAGAAGCATAAGCTTCGCGGCGCGGTGAAAACGGAAATGAAATCGGTGAACATCGCCGACCGTCTGATTCGTCTGCCCATCAGCAATCTGTCCGGCGGCAATCAGCAGAAGGCCATTTTCGCGCGCTGGATGCTTCGCAATTCGGACGTTCTGTTGCTCGACGAGCCCACTCGCGGTGTGGATGTAGGCGCCAAACAGGAGATCTACGAGCTGATCAACGCCCAGGCCGCCAAAGGAAAGGCCATTCTGGTCATTTCCTCTGACTTGCCTGAAGTGCTGGGTATCAGCGACAGGATTCTCGTCGTGAGGCAAGGCATGATTTCCGCAGATCTTCCGGCCGCTTCGGCGACCGAAGAACAGGTCATGTCGTATGCCACGGGTGTATCGAAAGCTCAATCGAAATGAGACGTTGCGGCGCGCTTGGCGTCGCGGTGTCCAGCTCGTATTTCAAGGAACAAGAATGAAAGTAAAAAATAATTCAAAGGTTGATTTCGCGGGAATCTGGGAGAAAGTGGGCATGCCCTTCGTTCTTCTGGTCCTGATCGTCTTCATGCTGATCAAGGCCCCGAACTTCGGCACGCTCAGCAATCTGTTCAACGTGGCCCGTTCGATTTCCATCAACGCGATCCTCGCGGCAGGCATGACGTTCGTCATCATCACCGCCGGCATCGATTTGTCCGTCGGTTCCATAGTGGCGGTAAGCGGTTGCGTTTCCGTCCTGTCCACCGGCAACGGCATGAATCCTGTGCTGGCCGTGTTGGTCGGCGTGCTCGTAGGCGCCATAGCGGGTCTCGTCAACGGATTCCTGATCGCGTACTGCAATCTGACGGCGTTCATCGTGACATTGGGCACGATGACCTTCCTCAGAGGTCTGGCCTATACGATTACCGGCGGCTTGCCGATCGTCAACAACGGTCTGTCGTTCCGCGCCATCGGAAACGGATATATTTTCCATATCCCGATTCCGTTTATCATCATGATAATCGTTTATATTTTGATGTGGGTTCTGCTTGACAAGACCCGTTTCGGCTCCCACGTTTACGCTGTCGGTGGCAATCCGGAAGCGGCTCGTCTGGCCGGTATCAACGTCAAAGGCGTTCTGTTGGCCGTCTACGTCATCTCCGGCATCTGCGCCGGCCTGGCAGGCTGTATTTTCGCGGCACGTGTGGTTTCCGCTCAGCCCACTGCAGGCACAGGCTATGAGATGGATGCGATCGCAGCCACCATTCTTGGTGGTACCGCAATGGCAGGTGGTAAAGGAAAGATTCCGGGTACCCTTGTTGGTGCCATTATCTTTGGTGTACTCACCACCGGCCTGGTGCTTATGGATGTCCCGTTCTTCACGCAGCAGCTCATCAAGGGCGTCGTCATCATCATCGCGGTGCTGATTGATGGATTGAAGCAGAACTCGTTCTCCCTGAACCTGTTCAAGAAAAAGCCAGAGTTAGCTAGCGAGTGAGGAATCACATTCGATGAATACTCAAACCAAGAAATTTACCGTCCGCAATACGGAGAAAGGAGCGTTGCGCCCGCAGCCGGTTACCATAGAGCTTCCAGCCTCGTGGACCTCGCCGCTGATAGGCGGGACAAGCGATGATGGGCAGACGTTTGTCGCCCAACGCATCGCCTCGCAGAGCACGGGTGACGCATCGGTGTATATCGGTGTCTTTACCCCGTGCGACGGGCAGTCCGTGCAGCTCGAAGATACCCCGGTCGATGCCGATTCGATTGACGGACCGGTTATCACCGAAGTGCCGGATAGTCGGGAACGTGATGCGATTTGCCGGCTGAATACCGGTTATTTCGACCTTGAGCTCTGCCGAGGAACCGGCAAGGGCGAAGGGGCCTCGAAATGGGGTATACGCCATTTCAGCTCGCTTGCGCAGAACTTCGACCTTCTGGCCAGTGGCAACAATGCGATAGGAGGGTTCTACGGTCCGTTCTTCACTCCGGACAACGGCCTGATCAATCCTCCCGAGCACGTCGTCGCCGATGTCACGGCGGTCGAAATCGGTCCGATAGTGCGTAGGTATCGCCTTTCCGGCCGGATTCCGGACGGGTTGTTGCCGGAACTCAAGGGCAAGTCGTTCGCCATCGATTTCACGTTCTATGCCGGAGCGGATTGCTTCGACCGTGTCTACCACGTCGATCATTTCCAGACGGAAGTCAACGGCAGGAGTGTCACCGACCGGATTACTGTCGGCGATGAATTCGAAGGCGGTCAGAACGCGCTCGCGTTCGATCGTTTCGACTCCTTCAACCACACGCCGTACCGCAGTGGAGACCCGTACGCAGAACTGCTCAAGCAAGAGGTCAAGCGCACCATTTCATCCGACGAACCAGGCAATGAACGGTTCGGCTATTTCCAGAAGCTCTTGAACCGGGATCTGGAAAATGCGCATTGGGACCTTTATTGGCGTCTGTTCTCTTATTGGGAGCATGCGCTCGATGAGGATTCGCTCAATGAGCATCTCGGGCATGTGCGTTCACTCGCCCACGTCGTGGCGGATAAGGAGGATCGTGTCTGGCAATTCCCGGAGGCGCCGATCAACGTCTCCCAAGTCGCCGACCAGACGATTTTCGCCGGTCCTGCGCAATATAGCGCCGAATTCAACACCGGGACAGGGCAGTGCATGATCTGGCTGACCTCTTCGCCGTCTTCCGCGTTCCAGATCGTTCAGCGTCCGCAGTCCGGATGGGTCAACTGGGGCACGAATGGCGAGAACGAGTGTCCTTCGTTGCCTGTCGGGTCGACGGTAAGGTCCGTCTATGGTCCTTATGCCGATTCATGGCGTGACGAGGCGTTGGGCCATATTCCGGGCGCTGTGCGTCTGGAAGCCTGTTAGCGCCGGTATCGATTACCGTTTTTCCTCCGAAGGGGCCTCTGCCGATTCGTCGGCATGGGGCCCCTTTTTATTGGATGGACGGTTTCCTTATCGGAAGGAACCGTGAATAGGTTTCGATACCGTGTGATTGCCATTATCTCGGTCTAGGTGCGGCGTTGATTTTTAGTACAGAAGACAGCGAACACACTAGAAAAATGTAAGGCCATGACAGGTGTTATATTTGAGATGTCCGTGGGAACGCGGGCGAGTCGCAGCAACCTCCGTATCGTCGATTCATTCATCAGCAGCTAGTGAAGTTCGTCGGTCTTGGCGTGTTGAAACGCGTTAAGTGCCGACCGCCCCTTTTCTGCAATCTGACTTGGCGATGCTCAAACCAAGGAAGAGAGCATGATGGACAGGTTCTTCCATCTCAAAGAAAATCACACCAAAGTATCCACTGAAATCACAGCGGGCATCACCACCTTCTTCGCGATGAGCTATATCATCGTTGTCAATCCGCAGGTCCTGAGCACTACCGGCATGCCGTGGGGTGCCGTGTTCCTTGCCACCATTATCGCTTCCGTTGCTGGAACGCTGGTCATGGGACTTTTCGCCAACGTGCCTTACGCCCAGTCCGCAAGTATGGGCTTGAACGCGTTCTTTGCCTACACCGTTTGCGCCGGCCTCGGCTTTACTTGGCAGGAAACACTTTGTATGACATTCCTGTGTGGCCTGATCAACATTCTGGTCACCGTCACCTCCATCCGTAAGCTCATCATCGCCTGTATCCCTGAATCCCTGCAGCACGCCATCGGCGGCGGCATCGGCCTGTTCGTGATGTACGTCGGCATGTTGAACGTCGGCTTCATTTCGTTCACTCCCGGCGACCCGAAGGCCGCGGCCAAAGGCGGACCGATTCACGCCACCCCTGGTCTTTCCGCGCTCAACAATCCCGAACTCTGGGTCTTCCTTATCGGTCTTGCCATCGCCATCGTGCTCACACTGCTCAACGTGCGTGGCGGCCTCTTGATCTCCATCATCGCCGCCGCCGTCATCGGCATCCCGTTCGGCATCACCAACATGAGCAACTCGATGTCCATCGGCCAGACCTTCTCTCAGCTTCCCACCACGTTCCTTGCCATCTTCAGCCCGCAAGGCTTCCCGTCGCTCTTCGGCAACCTCGGCCGCTTACCGCTCGTCATTGTCACCATCTTCGCCTTCTCCATGTCCGATATGTTCGACACCATCGGCACGTTGGTCGGCACCGGACGCAAGACCGGCATCTTCTCTGATCAGGACATCAAGAACATGGCCAATGGCCATGGCTTCAGCTCCAAGATGGACAAGGCCCTCTTCGCCGATTCCATCGCCACCTCTGTCGGTGGCCTGTTTGGCACCTCCAACATCACCACCTACGTCGAGTCCTCGGCGGGCATTGCTGCCGGCGGCCGCACCGGCCTGACTTCGGTGACCGTCGCTGTCTGCTTCCTCATCTCGATGTTCCTCTCGCCGCTGGTGTCTGCGATTCCGTCTGCCGCAACGGCCGGCGTTCTGGTCGTGGTCGGCTGCATGATGGCCTCCAGCCTCAAGGAAGTCAACTGGGGCGACCTCGGCGAAGCCATTCCGGCGCTTTTCGCCTCGGTATTCATGGCCCTTTCCTACTCGATCTCCTACGGCATCGCCGCGGGCTTCATCATGTACTGCCTGGTCAAGATTTGCAAGGGCAAGGCGAAGGAGGTCCATCCGGTGATGTGGATCGTCACTGCCCTCTTCATCCTCGACTTCGCGCTCCAGGCCGTCCTCTGATTGCCGGCTGAGATAGATTGGCTGTCTGTGCTTTTCGCTGCAACTTACGAGTGAAGCTGCGGCGAAAAGCACGTTTTGCGTCCACTTTTCGTGCTTTTGGTCGCAGTGACGCCATAATTCAGTGCGAAAAGCACCAAAATCGTCCTGAAATGATGCTTTTCTCCTCAATGGAATCCCGAATCAGTGGGAAAAGCACCAAAATCGCCGTAAAAAGGTGCTTTTCTCCTCAGTGGGACCCACATTCAGTGAGAAAAGCGCTATTTCGGTGCCTTTTTGGTGCTTTTCTCACTGATTGGCGCGTGCGCGTGTCGCAAGGTCGGGCGGCCTCCGTATACTATTCATCTGTAAACCACAGACTGTTGGTTAGAGGTGCAAGCCTCTCGAAGTTTGGTTCGCCAAGCCAGCATAGGTTGAATGTCATAAGCCTTGTAAGAGGTGGGCCGCGCAAGCGGCCGGTATGGTGCTCTGCCTATGTGCAGGGCATTTTTTGTAGGGTTGCAAGTTTGCAGCCGCGCAGACAATCGCTCATAAACGCTAAACGTTCCGAATTTCCCGATCAATGGTCGACTCAGGAAGGAACGCCATGAAAAGGCCCGAAAAGGAAGCGGTGATCGCCGAGCTTACGGATCAATTCCGTAACGCCGATGCGGTTTACCTTACCGAGTACCGCGGGCTTACCGTTCCGCAGATTTCCGATCTGCGCGAAAAGCTAGGCCGCGATACTTCCTACTCAGTGGCTAAGAACACGCTCGCTCGCATCGCCGCCAAAGAGGCTGGGTACGAGGGCTTCGATGAAGCACTCTCCGGCCCCTCCGCAATCACCTTCGTGAAGGGTGATTACGTCGAGGCTGCGAAGGTCCTGCGTGACTTCGCCAAGAAAAACAAGGCCCTCGTCATCAAGGGTGGTTTCGCAGACGGAACCATGTACGACGCCGAAGGCTTCATGAAACTCGCGAGCCTCGAATCTCGCGAAACCCTGCTCTCCAGGATGGCAGGCGACCTCAAGGGCTCCATGTCCAAGGCCGCTCGCACGTTCGTCGCTCTGCCTACCAAGGCCGTGCGTACGTTCGACGCCCTGCGCGAAAAGCAGGAAAAGGCCGCTTGATTTCCTCGCGGTTTCGGCCGCGTAATTTCAGGCAGTTTAGTAGTGAATAATTAAAAAATATTAAGAATTTCGGTGACGGAACCCAATAAAACATCCGTCGCCCGGAAAAGAAAGGAAGCCATTATGGCTAAGCTCTCAAGCGATGAGCTCCTCGATGCGTTCAAGGAAATGACCCTGGTTGAACTCTCCGACTTCGTCAAGAAGTTCGAGGACGAGTTCGATGTCGAGGCTTCCGCCCCGGCCGTTGCCGTTGCTGCTGCTCCTGCCGCTGGCGCAGGCGTTGGCGAAGAAGAGAAGACCGAGTTCGACGTCGTTCTCTCCTCCTTCGGCGACAAGAAGATTCAGGTCATCAAGGCCGTCAAGAACATCACCGGCAAGGGCCTGGCTGATGCCAAGGCGCTCGTCGACGGTGCTCCTACCACCATCCTCGAGAAGGCCAAGAAGGATGACGCCGAGAAGGCCAAGGCTGAGATCGAAGAGGCCGGCGGTTCTGTCGAACTCAAGTAGTTCTTTCCTTCTTGAAGGCTTAGGCGCTGCGGTGTGAAACCGCAAGCGGCTGAAAGCCTTCGATACATTGTTGCAAACCCTGTGTGCGGAATCTCCGCTCGCAGGGTTTGTTCATTTTATCGGCTATCGTAGTATCCAAGGCATGTCCTTGAAAGCAAACGCAAGGGCGGGCTCATGCGTGAGTGTTGTCAATGTCTGTCATTTTTCTGTAGATTCCAAGGAAAACATGACACAATAGCAGTAGCATGAGCAAAGTGTATATGGGGAGGCCGCAAGGTGTCTGATCCGCGAACGACAAAACATTGGGTCATCAAGGTCAATGGCTCCACGAAAGTCGATGTCGGTCCCGGCGAAAACGTTGAGATTGGCCGCAGGCCTTTGCGTCCGCTTAGCGATGACGGACATCACCGTTTGGAGATTGACGATGATACGCGTTCCATGTCGAAGCGCCACGCGCTGTTTAGCGTCACGGCCGATGGCGGGGCGTCGGTCACCGATCTCAATTCCACGAACGGTTCATATATAGTTGAGAAAAAAGGCTTGCGTCCGCTTACGCCCAATAAGGATTTCATTTTTCCGGATTCACCGATGCGATTGCAGTTCGGTGACGTTCCTGTTGATTTCGTACGGGTCGATGTCGATGAAAACGATGGGGCCGGTAACAAGATTACCGATTTGTTCGACTATGCGGTAAGCGGCGGTGAAAGCGCCGATATCGAGCCGGATCTTAACGAAATGTCCGTCGACGACATTTTGAACCTGCGCGCCGGTGAACCGACTACGGCTTTCAGCGCCGCGGATGTGGCCAGTCGTATCGAAGCTTCCGCTTCCTCCGAAGCGGACGACAAGGCTAATGGTGACCCTCAAAATTCCAAAGAGCAGGCAGCCAAGAACGCCGATAGTAGCACAAACAAGATTGTGGATGGAAGTGCGTCGCCAGTTGTTGCCGAGGCTGACAAGAAGCGAGAAGACCCGCAGGCCGACCATACCATTGATCAGATTTCACTCAACGTGATGACTCCCGAACCGCAGGTTAGGGAAACCAAGGCGCGCGATTTGTTCAAAGACGCTATGCAAACCGAGACTGAAAGCAAAGCGGTGAAAGCTGTTCAGCCAAGCACTGCTGCGAAGAAAACGGCACAGCCGGCGACGACTGGTGCCTCTGCCCCCGCCGGGAATCAAGGCAGGTCTTCACGAGCAAAGCTGCAGGCTCAGCAAGTGTCGTTGCCTTCTCGTCAAGGCAACGGGCAAAATCCCCAGAATGGTTCTCGCGTGCAGCAGCCAATGGATTCACCCGCAGCAGCGCAACCGCAGGCCAATGTGAATGGCGTCAATAACAATGTCAACGCCGATGTTCGCAACGACAATGTTACCAATGCCAATTTTGCTAACACCAACGGCAGTCTCACTAACGCTAATGCCAACGGCAATGCGGGAGCCAACGGCAGTGTTTCGGCAGGTCAGTTCGACCCTCGAATGGCCAATGCTACGAATGGTCCCGCTGCTCCCGGGCAGATTCTTGGAAATCAAAACGCTCCGGTATTCGTCGCCATGGATGAAAATCCCAACCAAGGCAGCGGTGGCGGCAGCGACCACCCCGGTTTGAATTTGGGCGGTTTGCGGGATTCACAAAACGATGCGGCAGACAGCAAGGCTTCTCAAGAACGCAATAAATTCATGCCGCCGGTAACGCAGGCCACGGATACTTCAACGGTTTCCTTCGTTTCGTCCGCCACTAACGGCGCGTTTGGTGCAGGGCAGGCCTTCAAGCCGAGCTTCGAACCCGGCTCGGTGTTCGAAAAGGTGTCGAACGGGGAATTCAACCAGCCGGAGCCCGAAGTCGAAGTGGACGGCATGAGCTCGCAGGAAGCCAAGCAAACCGCCGACTTCTCTCTCCAGTTCGAAATGGCAAAGCACCCTGAGCTCCTGCCGTTCCTGGCGATGAACCCTTCGTTGTATGACGATTTGTACGCATGGCTTTCGGCGGTGGGCAACGATGATATCGACGCTGCGCTTTCGCAGAATTCAGGGTATATCGAGTATCGTAACAAGGTCGGGGAGGGACGTAACCAATGAGCGAGACGAACCAGACAATGAACGGCATCCAACAGATGCGCAAATGGTATGACAGTTATCACAATGGACTTGTTCCTTCGCCTTTGGAGGATGTCGGGCAGCTCACCGCGCAACTTGACCTGACCCATGCCCATCCATCCGGCATCGCGCAGCTCTTCGCCAGCGGGCACACCAGCCTTGATTCCATGTTCCGCGACGCCGGTATGCTCCGCGCCGCCGGCCGCAGGCTCGAGCGTGTTCTCGACGACAAAGCCGTCAAAACGAGGTCCGCCGGGGTCGCTGAGCTTTCCCTAGTGGTGGGCGTGGCCACGTGGAAGGGCAACTCGGTTCCCGTCCTGCTTTACCCGGTCGAAGTACACCGCAAACCGGATGGCCGCGAGACCGATGCCATCATCCGTTTCACTGGGCACGTCAGCCTCAATCCTGCGTTCACCACGGCCATGCACGAGCAGCACATCGATATCGATGAAGCGGCCCTCTTCGATGGCAGGAACTATGCCAGCGGCACTCCCGACACGTCCTCCGTGTTTACCGCCATCACCGACGAGGTCAAGCCGACAATCGCCGATTTCGACATTGAACGCAATATCATCTTGGGTTGCTTTATGGACCCGGCCACCAAGATGCTCGCCGAAAGTCGTCATATCATCGATTCGCTGGCAAGCAAGCCAAGCGGCAATGTGGCCCTTGACGCGTTAGCCGGAAACAAGGATGCCATCAATGCGCTGAAGGATTCAAAACTTCCCAGTTACAGCCCCTTCGATGCCGATCCCCACAGCGAGCACGAGGCTGGAGACGTCGATAACGCCGTGCGGTATGCCGCGAATATGGCGGCACAAGGCCATTCGCTGTTTCTGGACGACGCTTCCGGCAACGATACGGCACAGATTGCCGCGTCTATCGCCTCCCGCTGCGTTTCGTCGGGACGCACCGTGCTTTATGTGCCGGGAGTAGCAGGGCAGAAGAAGCGTTTCACCCATGAAATGGATGCCTGCCATATGGGCGGCCGCGTGATTGATATGGCCGATTCGAAGGCCGCACGGCAAATCGATCAGGAGCTGATTGCAGCCGTTGGTTTCCAGCCTGGTGCTTCGGTCGCCCGTTTCGACCAGGTCTCCGATGAGCTCGTCGGAGTGCGCTCGCGTCTGACTCGCTATCTCGGCGATCTGCACGGGGTGAGCAAGGAATGGGGCGTCTCTGCCTATCAGACCATTCAGAATCTTGCCAGCATTTCTGCCATGCCGACGCATCCGGCCACGCACGTCCGGCTTTCCAATGAAGCCGCAAGGGCCATCGCCCCACATATGGACGAATGGATCAAAAAGCTTCGCAAGGCAGGCGAATACGGCGAATTCACCGTCGGTCCTCAGACCACCCCGTGGTATGGTGCCTCGCTCTTCACACAAAGCGATGCGGTCAATGCCTATCAAAAGGTCGAAAACTTGCTGCAGCGCCTTCTGCCCGCTACGCGCGACCAAGTCGCGTCCGTCGCCGAAACCTGCGGTTTTCCGGTGCCGTCGACGGTGCAGGAGTGGGGCCGTCAGGTTACGGTATTGAAGAACCTGCGCCGCGTGCTCGACGTTTTCCAGCCCGAGATTTTCGAGCGTGACATCGAGGCGATGATTGAGGCCAGCAAGCCCAAGGCCCAGCGTAAGGCCGAGGGCACCAGCATGGGCTTCTGGGAACGTCGTCGCCACGTGAAAGAAGCCAAGAGCCTGCTTCGCGCTGGTTCTCAGGTCGAGGATTTGCACGACGCCCTGCAGGTGGTGGACAAGCAGTCTGAACAATGGCACGAGATTGTGCCTCACGGCGGCTGGCCGGTACTCCCACCTAAGCTCGACGCCATCGTAGAAACGCAGGAAGCCCTGATGCGTGATATCACCGCGCTCGATGCGGTGCTCGCTACCACCGTCGAAGGCGGCGACCTGCAGAGCGTTGATCTGGCCCGGCTTGAGGCCAGGCTCAAGGCGCTTTATACCGACCGTAAGGCGCTGGATACCTTGCCCGGTCGTGCCGGACTGGAACGCGAATTCCACTCCGTCGGACTTGATGGGCTGATTGAAGACATGCGTAACCGCCGTGTGTCCTTGGATGCCGTGGAAGGGGAACTTCAGCTTTCCTGGTGGACGACCGTTTTCGAAGACATCGTTCGTTCCTCGGCGATTATTTCCAATCAGGACGGCTCCGCACTGCAATCGGCGGCAGACCGGTTCGTTCAGGTCGATATTGACCACATCAATTCCGTGGGGCCTATGCTTGAGCAGGAATCCATGCGTCACCTTTGCGATATGCTTTTTTCGCATACGCAGGAGGCCAACCAGCTGCACACATTGCTGGCAAGTAACGCGCGTGTGCCATTGAGCCATATCACCCGCGAATATCCTCAGATTCTCGCTTCGGCTAAGCCTGTCATCATGGCCACCCCATTCACGCTTGCCGTGCTGAGTGACCCACAGCCCTTGGCCGACGTAGCCATCATCGATGCCGCTTCACATATTCCCTCGCTTGAATTGCTGAGTGTTTTGAGCCGTTCCAGGCGTGTTGTGGTCATTGCTCATAAGGCCACGATCACTTCTGAATCGTTGAACGCCTTGGCCGCGTTGTTGCCCAAGGTCACTGTCGATTCCCGGCCGGTTTGCCGCGACCCGCGTCTTTCGATCTTCCTTTCCGCCCAAGGTTATGGCAACGCTCGCAGGGATGTGGCCACAGAATCGATGCAGGGCAGGGTGCGTTTCCACAGGGTCGAGGCCAACGGCGTGCCGGTGCTTGCCACCGGGTTGGTGGAAAGCAGTCAGCAGGAGATTGACGAGGTCATCGCCATCATCAAACAACGCGCCGCGGCTTTCACCGTGGTGCCGACCGGCTATCTGCTTGCCGTGGTCACTTTGACCCCGGTCTTCCGTACGAGGCTCGGTGCCGAATTGAAGTCGCTTTCCCTGAAGGACGAGGCCATGGGCCGCTTCCTTCGCCACGTGCGTCTGGTGGATCTCGATGAGGTCGCCGGGGTGCGCGCCACCGATGTTATTCTTTCGTTGTGCTTCGCGAAGACCTCGCATGGCCGCTTGCTTCAGCAGTTCGGCTCTTTGGAGGGCGAAGGCGGAGATGGCAAGCTGCTTGATGCCTTGGCTTTGGCCAATCGCAATGTTGACATCATCTCCGCTTTTGGCTCTGCGGATATGGAGGATGATCGCCTTCACCAGCCGGGTCCGAAGCTGTTGAAGGTTATGCTCAAATGGGCCGAGGGCCTGGGCAAGGAAGTTGTACGTCCTTCAGTGTCGCTGAAGGGCGACAACGTCCTGTTCAACGATCTGGCTGATCGCATCCGTGCGCGCGGGCTCAAGGTGGCCGCCAATTACGGTTTCGATGGTGGAGCCTCCATTCCTCTGGTCGTAGGGCTCAAAGACAAACCGTTCGCGCTCGCGGTGATGACCGATGACGCTCAGTTCATGGGTATCCAGTCCACCCGCAAGCGCCATCGTGTGCTGATGCAGGATTTGGCAACACTTGGTTGGTCGGTCATGACCGTCTGGAGCGTGGCTGCGTTCGTCAACCCCGATAAGGAAGTCGACCGTATTGTGAGCCGTATTAGCGACTTGTACCAAGAGGTCCGCTGATGGCGTTGACCTACGATCCGAATCGTCGCTCGTCGCGTACCCACAGGCGTGTGGTGCGCAAAGGCAGCGAACGTTTTGACGTCGATGGCGTCGAACTTGACCCGGAAGACCGCCGTCCCAAGGGCAGCAAACAGCAGGACGACGATAGTCGTATCCTGCGCGAGCTACCTCCTCACTGGGGCATTTTCAGCGAACGAGACAAGTAGCGTTTGCTATTCGTGAGGAATCGTTAAAGGGTGATGGTGATAACGAGCCGTCACCCTTTTTACTATCATTTCGAAGCCATGTTTATTCGGTTCCGTGCGCCTGATTTCGATCTTTTAGAGCTTGGCAGCCATAATCGGCATGCGTTCCTGCACCGCCATGATGCGAGCTGCATCCTGTGGCGGCATGGCAAGTTGTGTGGTAACGTTGCCGCCGTCATCACGATGCGGATTGCCGGTGACCGTCGCCAGCTTGACTAAAGTGCAGGTTTGTCCATTCGATTGTGTCGGCATCTCCTCGCTCTGTGACGCCTCGGCATCGTCACTCGTCTCGGCTCCACTTTCACCGGTCTTTGCCTGTCCTTGTGCCGCTTTCTCTTCCGCGTCGTTTGCATCAGAAGGGTTTGTTGCTGTTGGATTACCTGTAGGCTGCTGGTTTGCAGCAGGGTTTTGATCCGGTGGATTCGGTACGGCGCTGCATGCCGCGCTGCCGACGAGCGAGACTTTGTCGCCGTCAATCAGCCCGTTTGACGATCCGCTGAGCTTGACGTCGATGGTGGTCAATCCATGCCCGATCACCGGCGAAGCCCGTGCCATAGGGCGGGCTATGATGCTGCCGTTCTCGATATTCACCTGCGCAATCAGCCCTTTAGCGTCATCGGTGGTGCTGAACACATTTGCCAATGCTGGGCTGTCGGCGATCTGTACGGTTTTGAGGTCGTCGGCACGGATGGTCTGCCCGCGTTTGATGGCATGGGTCGCTGTGACTGCGGTTTTGGTGGCGACGCTGCTCGAAATCGACTGCAACGCAAAGAAAACCGCGAGCCCGGCACATAGCGCTGCGAGCACGGTACGCGTCTGTCGCATCGTCCGTCGTTGCTTGAGCGTCGGTTTCTTTACGTTCAAACTCTGCTTGTCTGCTAGGTGAAAAAGTTCCATGAATCCATGATGGACCAAAACGCAAAATTACCGAGGCAAAAACGGGTACTGTGGTCGAATGATAGGGGTTATCAACATTCGAGGCGTGTCGCGGTGGAGTGGCAAAACGAGTTATCCACATCCAAAATAATCAAGTGGCAGTCTGGATTATTGTTTCTGCGCGGGTCAAGAAGAAAGGAACAAGAAAAGCGAAAGCCGGCACTTACATCAAGAGTAAACTACCGGCTTTTTAAAATTCGGTTACCCGCAATCACTTTTTCGACGAAGATGACGAACCGCCTTTGTCGGTACGATAGAAACCGTGCCCCTTAAACTCGATGGGAACCGCGGAATAGACTTTGCGCACCTGCTCTTTGCCGCACTTCGGGCAGACGGTGATGGGGTCGTCGGAGAATGACTGCTGCTCGGTGAAATCGTATCCACAATTCTTGCAACGGTAATGATAAGTAGGCAACGGTCCCTCCAGGAAAATAAACACTCAACAAGTCAACTGTTCATATCCTAGTCCCAGCCCTGACGCCCGTTCGTTTCCGGTGAAGTTACACATTCCTGGATCGAAGACATCAGCGTTCAATATTTCATTGCAATATGATGATTCGCTTATCCGTCATCACCGCATCGACCGGAATATCATGGGCTTCACGAGGCACCGCGTGGTGACGATTGATAAATTCGAAGTCCCAGCAGACCCCGATTTTAAGCGCATCGGCGCGGCAAAGCCCAAGAACCTGGTCGTACCAACCGCCGCCGCGTCCCAGCCGGGTGCCGTCAAGGTCGATGGCGAAAGCCGGTATGAAGATGATTTTCGCGTCGGCAATGGCTTCGGGTCCAAGGATTTCCCCATTCGGTTCCGCCGGCCTCAGCCCACCCGTAGCGGTGTGCGGCATTTCGCGTAATCCGGATTTTCCGACATATTCACTCCATCCGATATCGCGCCCGCTGCCGAGTCGTGGCACCAACGCTTGCAGCCCGCGCCCGTTTAGTTCGTCAAGCAATCCCAGCGTCGGCACTTCCGTCCCCATCGAAACGTACGCTGCCGCAGTATCTCCCGGCTTCAACTCGATGGTTGACGGTTTATCCAACAGCTGTGCAGCAAGTTCCCTTAATCGCACACCTGCCTCTGTTCGCTCGCCTTCGTCGAGCTCCTTGCGTCTGCCAATGGCCTCACGCCGCATATTTTGTTTCAATGTATCAATGTTTTCCGTACTACTGCTCATATTTTCATCGTATACGATGAAAAATCGTCTGTGGTCCAATGAGCTGACGTTTCTCGTTGCAATATACAGTTATTATTACAATGTCTAAGCAGTAATGCAAAATTTAACTGTTGTATTTCGGTTTCAAAGATGTGCTGAAAAGAGAAAATAATGATAAAGAAGAGACGTGTATTGGCTGCTGCGGTGGCTGCACTAGCAGGTTTTGGGATGGTAGCACCCGGTACGGCGAACGCTGATCCGACATGTGTAGTCGGAACGAGCACAATCGCCCAGTGCTTCCCGGACCCGGTGCTAGCCAAGGTGGTGGCAACTGAGGGTAATTTTGAATCTGGAGACCAGAGTAGTCCTAATGTCAATGGGATATTCGACGAAGCTCACAGGAATATAACCAGACTTCAAATTGATTCGGATAATCAGAAGAGTATACGAAGCCTTCAGGGAATGCAGTATCTGCATAGATTACAGGCTCTGGAAAACAATGCTGGAACAGAGGTGACTGACCTTACTCCGTTAAGGAATCTCACCAGTCTTACCGCGTTGAGGTTAGGGGGAAATTTCGCAGATTTGTCTCCTCTGAGTGGTCTTAGCAATTTGGAAGAGTTGGAAATCAACAGTGCAAGTAAGGATTTCACCAGCCTGAATGGTTTGATAGGTCCTTCTGGATTTCCTAAGCTAAAGACGTTGCAAATCATAGCAAATTCACCCGCGGACGACCCTACGTCGGCTCGTGGGGGCTCATTGACGAGCATCGATGAATTGCGAAAATTGTCTTCCCTTAATTTGAAAACGTTATGGCTGCAGGGTGGGTTTGCGAGTGTGAATGCGTTGGCCGGCAATGCAAGGTTCCCTAAATTGGATTATGTTGAGGTGGATAGTCCCAATTTAGCCGATGCTAACGGTCTGAAAGATCTCAATGCATTGAATAAGTTATATATTCGTTATAGCGGTCTGTCGAATATGGATTGGACGAGAGGTTTGACGAATCTGTCTGAACTGAATATCGGCAGTACCAAAATGACGAATATGAATGGATTGAGGAGCCTTCCTAATCTTCAGCATTTGTATATCGACTATATTCCTTTGACCAATCTTGACTGGATCAAACCTCTCACGAATCTGACATCATTCGGGCTTTATGGGAGTCCAGTGACTGATGTGAGCGCTTTGAAGTATCTCACAAATCTGACGACTTTGGCTCTGCGGGGCAATCCTTCATTAAGCGATATCAGCGCTATCGGGGGTTTGACAAAAATCAGGTCTATGAGTTTGGAATCAAATAGTATTACGAATGTAAGTCAGCTCAGATGGCCCAATTGGGATGGCGACGGCTGGCCGTCGAGTGTTGTCAACGCGTTGTCGGATCAGTCGGTCACCCTGCCTTCGGTGAGTGTGAAGTCGAGCGTACAAGTGCGTACTGCAATAGATGAGAATGGAAACTATATTAAACCTTCGTTAATGTCTCCTGCGGGTGGCAGCTACGACTCGCAGACCGGTCTGACGACGTGGAGTGGTCTTTCTACGCCTGGCAAAGTGTCCATCGGCTTTGAGAAAGACGTCAAGGTTGCCAGTCCCTCTGTCAATAATGGCTTGGTTCATTTCTCTGGTGAGATTAATCAGCCGTATACGTTAGATGGAACGGGTAATGGTGATTCTCAGCGTCCAGGTGCAGGTTCGGGTGCCGCTTCGATTGGCCAACTTCCGACTCCGGCTTCGGTCGCGCCGAAGTTCACCCAGTTGACCCTGGCCAACAAAGGCTCGCTGTCGGTGCCTTCAACGGTCAATGCGGGCTCCACGTATCGCTTTTACACGATGAATGTGACTCCGGCTGCCAAGGCGAAGGTCGATGCCGGCCAGTCTTACGTGGTCTACGCGTTCATTTATTCCGATCCGGTGGCGTTGACCTCGGACGGGCATAACACGGCGTTGCAGTTGAAGAAGGATGCGCGAGGCTACTATGTCGATGCCCGTATACCGGACGGCTATTCCGGTCCACACACCATCGCACTGGTTGATCCCGACGGTTCGATTATTGGTTGGTCGAAAGTGACTGTCTCGGCCAAGGGCGGGGCCACGTTGGCAACTACCGGTTCATCGGTATCAGCCATTGCTGTGGCTGGATTGCTCCTTCTAATGGCAGGCGCAGGTTTCTTGCTTGCTCGGCGGAGGGTATAAGCCGGTCGGTTAAATAATTTTGAATCCGTCTATCAGTTTTGAGTATTGTTGTAATGTTTGAAACTGGTGGGCGGTTTCTTTTTTCGAGTAGGTATTGTCAAGTGTTTTTAATCCTAATCAGAGAGGTTGCACCAACCAGTAGCTCAAGAGCGAGCGTACTATAAAGCTGTGTCTGTCTTTCGATCGCTGCGCAACGCGCTTGTGCCCAACCCCAACGCCATCATCATGCCGGCACAACTTTTGCCGCCGGAGGGTGCTATACAGATTCGTCTGCGTCCGATGGTTGCCGAGGACGAAGCGAGATGGAGCGAAACCAGACAACGCAATGCAGCGTGGCTTGCGCCCTGGGATTCCAACGATCCAATGCATGGCCCGGGTCTGACGTTCAACACTTGGTTGCAGCGGCAGCGAAACGATGAAGCGTCGGGTGCCGGAGCGCTTTTCGTCATCGAATATCAGATGGCGATTATCGGCCAGATTTCGGTTGGCGCGATTTGCTACGGATCGATGCGTAGCGGCAATATCGGTTACTGGATTGATCAACAGCATGCCGGCCACGGAGTCGCACCGTTGGCCGTGGCGATGCTGGCTGATTGGGCGATGTTCAGCCCGACCGGTCCACGACTGCATCGTTTGGAGATATCGATGTTGCCTGAAAACCAGCGTTCCCGCAGGGTCGCGGAGAAACTGCAGGCGCATCACGAGGGCATACGCTTCAAAAGCATGTACATCCACAACCAGTGGCGAGACCACGATGTGTATAGTTTGTTGGCAGAGGACGCGCCGCTAGGTTTTACGCGGCGTCTGCTCGTATGACACGCCCGAATTACATGGGTGTAAAAAGTCACTAACTCTCTCTATTCTTGAATGTATGGATTATGCGTGGGTGAGCGGTGTTGTTGTACTGGTCATTCTCGTGATTCTGATACTTGGCTGGCTGCCGCGGCGTACTGCGGATAGCATGAAAAGGGTGGTCGAACATCGCGAAGACAAGTATTCGCCGTCGTTGCATCTGGTGGATGCTGACAGTGGTACCCGTTTCAGCGATAGGCGGCAACCTTCGGCGAAAGGGATTGTCATGCAATCGGAACGAAAGAATATTACCGCAAGCCCTGCAGGGGCACCGGTTGCACGACCTACAAAAGCCATGAAAGAGCGTGCCAGAGTCGCGCATATTCGTAAGCTTCGTCGTGAGGCGGCACGTAGGCGTGCCATGATTTCCGCGGCATTGCTGGTCGTCACCGTGGTGGTATTTGCTGTTTCGTTCCCGTTGAAGTTCAGCGCGTTGTTTGCCTTGATTCCCGCGACATTGCTTGCCGTTGTCGTGGCGTTGGGCGTGCGCACGGCCAATCATGCCAGGGCGTGGGAGCATGACCTTAAGGTAAAGCGTGCTGCGCAAGCCAAGGCTCACAAGGCTCAAGGTAAGAGTTCTGCTGTTGCCAATGGGCAGGTTGCCAATTCCAGTAATTCCAGTGCTCAGGTCGCTGCGCAGTATTCTGCAACACCGCTTTCCAGCGATGAGCAGCCCACCGGTCTGATGGCCGAGCGGGAAATCCAGAAAGCCGTGGAGCAGTCCCGGGCCGAAAAAGAACGTATCGAAATCCGTCGTGCCGCTCAGTCGCAGGCCGAGGCAAGGCAGAAGAAAGCCAAGTTGCAGGCCGTCAAGAAAGACGCGGATGTTGCGGCCGCTTCCAGTCAAGCCGTCAATGTGGCGGGATCCGCCAAGTCCGTCAGCCAGACAAAGCGCCCGGCCGAGCAAGGTAAGGCCCAATCGGCATCCGCGCGTAAGCCGAATCCGCACGCGGCAAATGCCGCTGCATCGGCGAAGAAGAAAACCTCCAAGTCGGCGAATAATCGTCGCCAGAATGCTACCGCTGCTGGTTCCGGCAAGATGAATACGGTGAATACGGCTGCTAAAAAGCAGCGGATTGAGCCGAATGATGCCACGAACGAGCTGCAGCAGGTTCATCCGGCGCAGGCTTTGGATGTGGTCGATCTGGCACCGAACCAGGATCTCATTTCGTTCTCGCTGGGTGCGCCGCGTAACGGTGTGGAAGTCAGAAACGAAGAGCCGAAGAGCCTCGAAATCAAGTCCACCCGTCAGGTCGCCAAGGCCAAGGCCAAGGCACCGGCAAAAGGCATGGAAACCACCTCATCGTCGGCATCGAAACATACGAAGAAAATCGCTGATCAGTCTGTCGGGAACAAGGGTGAAGATTCCAATTCGTCGGTTTCCCATGTCGCTGAAACGCAAGCCGAATCCAATAGCACGGAAGCTTCCACAGGTCCTCTGATTTCCAAGAAGAACCGCAAGCGGGCCCGTGCCATGGCCAGGCGCGCACGTGCCGCCGCACAGCGCGATGGCAAGGTGAAGCGCGAGAAGCCGACCTATACCAGCGACCCCGAGAAGTTCCATGCCTCGGAAGTCTCGGCGGACACGGAGGCGCCTGCGGTGTCGTCGGATTCTTTGGGAACCGGTCTGGAAAAGATTCTTGAACGCCGCAACGTCTGAGAATTATTTGCCGTAACATCTCGATGCCACGTTCGCAGGTTTGTTGAGCTACGGTTGAAATCAAATTTATTCTTGATAATAATTTGTTACGGAGTTATTCCTTGGAAAATCGACATTATTCGTCCCAATTGTGAAGGTTTCACTCAGAGCGTTAGCACTCGGGTTGGCAGAGTGCTAATTTTCGCGCTACGATAGACACGTAAGCGCAAAGGGACGGTGCCGAAAGTGATCGTCAGCCTCTGAAAGCGGTGTCCTCGCGCGAGGAAATGCAACTCTCACTTAAGAAAGAGGAGGTCCACAGTGTCGATCTCACTTACACCGTTGGAAGACAAGATTATTGTCAAGCAAGCTGAAGCGGAGACGCAGACGTCATCCGGTCTTTACATTCCGGACAATGCCAAGGAGAAGCCGCAGCAGGGCGAAGTCCTGGCCGTCGGCCCGGGTCGTCGCGACGACAACGGCAACCGCATCCCGATGGATGTCAAGGTCGGGGATAAGGTGCTGTATTCCAAGTATGGCGGCACCGAGGTGCATTACAACGGTGAGGATTACCTCATCGTCGGCGCCCGCGACGTGCTCGCAATCATGAACTGATTGACGTAATCGCCAAGTTTTTTAAGTTGCGTTCCAGCCATCCAAACGGTTGGGACGCATTCTTGTTTTGTGGCATCTTCCCGTCGTACCGGGCTTAGGTCACATGCCTGTTTTCATTCGTATTGATATCGATTGTGCAGGTTCGTTCACGCGATCTCGTTTCGTCTTAAAACAAACCATAAAATGTGCAATATCTCTCGTTTCGGCCTACAATGCGATTATGACTTTCAAACATCGTGCCATAGTTGATACCATCCCTGCCTACAAGCAAGGCAAGCCGGCCCCCGCAGTCGCGGGCCAGCGTTCCTACAAGATCTCCAGCAACGAGAATCCGAATCCACCGTTGCCCAGCGTGCAGAAGGCCATCGAAGACCATGCGCTCGACCGCATCAACCGTTACCCGGATATGGGCGGCTGGCAGGTCATCGAACGCCTTGCCAAGGATTATGAAGTCGGCCAGGACGAGATCGTGCTCGGCTGCGGCTCTACCGAGGTCATCACCCAGCTCACCAACCTGCTCGCAGGTCCCGGCGACGAGGTGATTTACCCATGGCGCAGCTTCGAGGCCTATCCGATAATCGTCTCCGGTGCGGGCGCGACCAGCGTCCAGATTCCCAACCGCCCTGACGGCGGCCACGATATCGACGCGATGATTGCCGCGATTAACGACAAGACCCGCATGATCATCGTCAACAACCCGAACAATCCGACCTCTTCGTCGGTGAGTGACAAGGACGCCCGCCGGCTGATGGAAGCTGTTCCGAGCGATGTCATCGTGCTGTTCGACGAGGCATACATCCACTTCAACACCGCGCCGGACACCAGCGTCGGCATGAAGCTTTACCGCGAATACCCGAACATCGTTGTGGCCCACACCTTCTCCAAGGCCTACGGCCTGGCCGGTCTGCGTATCGGTTACGGCATCGCCCAGCCCGACGTGATCACCGGCATGCGCAAGATGTCGCTGCCGTTCGGAGTCACCCAATCCGCACAGATTGCCGCCATCGCCTCCCTCGATGCCAAGGACGAGCTGATGGAACGTGTACAGGCGCTGATCGGTGAACGTGACCGCGTAGTCAAGGCGCTGCGTGCTCAAGGCTGGGACTTCCCTGAACCGTATGCGAACTTCTTCTGGCTGCCGCTTGGCAGCAAGACCGGCGAGGCCGCCGCACGCTTTACGGCCGCTGGCCTTTCGACCCGCGTCTTCGACGGTGAGGGCATCCGCATCTCCATCGGCGAGAGCGAAGCCAACGACAAGGTCATCGAAGTCTGCCAAGACATGAAGGATGACGGTATCGCCTGAAGATAAGCGACGAAAGCCTAAAAATCATCCCGATATAAAATTTGTGTCATAATGCCGCCATTCCAACGTTTAGCTGGTTTGGCGGCATTGTTTTCCGACACACTTGGCGTGTCGTGGACTTGCATCCGTCTGCGGTCCGTGCCATTATAGTCAAGTTGCCTGCTTCGAGGCTTTCAAAGTCACGGAGTGAGTAATTGGCGGATTTCCCAAGCGGTCAAAGGGAGCTGACTGTAAATCAGCCGCTGATAGCTTCAGTGGTTCGAATCCACTATCCGCCACGCCTCGATAGCTCAGTGGTAGAGCACTTCCTTGGTAAGGAAGAGGTCGTGAGTCCGATTCTCACCCGAGGCTCTTTGGCGGGATAGCTCAGCTGGCTAGAGCGTACGACTCATAATCGTAAGGTCAAGAGTTCGAGTCTCTTTCCCGCTACAAACTACCGACAGAAGTCGGTGAGTAACAACACGCAGAAGGTGAACCAATGGCAAGCAAAAGCGCCGCAGTCCGTCCGGGCATCACGCTGGCATGCACGGTGTGCAAAGAGCGTAACTACATTACGACCAAGAACCGTCGCAACACCCCGGATCGTCTCGAACTCAAGAAGTTCTGCCCTCGTTGCGGCAAGGAAACTGTGCATCGCGAGACTCGTTGAGTTTCAGCGTTGAGGAAGCCTGACTTCGGTCGGGCTTTTTTCATATTCGGAGAACAATACAAAAGAAAGATACGACGGAAAGATGGGCTACGGCGACATGACAAGGCAAACGGATTCGCAAAATCAGCCAACCCCAACCTTGGCACAACTGACCACCATCGGTGTCGGCGGAGCTGCCGATCGGTTTGTCGAGCCGCAGAGCGAAGAGGAATTCATCGACGCCGTGCGTGACGCCGACACCGCTGGCCTGCCGCTGTTGGTCATTGGAGGTGGGTCTAATCTGCTGGTCGCCGATGAGCCGTTTCATGGCGTCGTCGTGCGCGATGCCCGCCGAGGTATTTCGGTGTTGGACGACGATGCCCATGCCGATGTGGACGCTGGCACTGTTGCCGTCGTGGCGCAGGCGGGCGTGAACTGGGATGATTTCGTGGCCTCTTGCATCGATTCCGGTTTTTCGGGGATTGAAGGACTCTCCGGGGTTCCTGGCTCTGTCGGGGCTTCGGTGGTGCAGAACATCGGCGCCTATGGCCAGGAAGTCGCTTCCTGTGTCTCCTCTGTCCGCGTTTTCGACCGGGAAAACCAGCGCATATGCCAGCTTGACCGTGACGAGATGCATTTTGGATACCGTAGTTCGGCTTTGAAATCGAGTATGTATGCCGCTCCGGCAACTCCGGCCGGCAGCTATTTCCCGACGCCGCGCTACGTCGTGCTCGCTGTGACATTTACGCTGCAACGCAGCGAAACCGACGAGGTCGCGTTCGATCAGCTGGCCAAGGCTCTTGACGTCGAGGTGGGGGAGCAGATGCCTAATTCCGACATTCGTCAGGCCGTGCTCAAGGTGCGTGCCGCCAAGGGCATGTTGGAAGACCCGAGCCGATACCTGCTGCCTTCGATGCGCGGTTGCAAGAATTTCCATACCTTTGCTGATGCATTCTCGGCGAACGAACTGGCAAGTCGCGAGAGTTCGACCAATGCGAGTGGCGAAGCGGGATTTCCGGTGGACTTCGACCGTCACAGCTGTGGCAGTTTCTTCATGAACCCGATACTGACAAAGCAGCAGGCGGCCAAGCTGCCTCCTGAAGCCCCGCAGTTCAAAGCGTCGCTACCAAGCGGTGAAGCCGGTATTAAAACCTCAGCCGCATGGCTGATTGACCACGCCGGTTTCCACAAGGGTTACAAGGTGCGTCCCGATGCCAAGGCCGGCCTCTCGACGCTCCACACGCTCGCGCTGACCAATCGTGGCGGCGCCCATGCCAGCGATGTCGAAGAACTTGCCCAAACCATCCAGAACGGCGTCGAAGACCAGTTCGGCATCCGCTTGGTGCCCGAGCCGGTGGTTGTCGGCGTGGACCTGCGCTGAAACCGGTAACGTCGTCGTCATGTCATCTCCATATGCTTTCGGTAGGTCCATTCACTTGAGGTTGAGAAACGGATGAAGGGAATAGAAGGGGATAGAAAGTCATGAATCTTTTCAGAACGAAATCGGTGGAGCAGGCGCTGGCCGAAACTGCTACCGGCGACCGCAAGCTGGTGCGCAACCTCGGGGCTTGGGATTTGGCCGTCATGGGGGTGGCCGTCGCCGTCGGTGCGGGCATCTTTTCCATCGGCGCACAGGCCGCGGCTTTCCACGCCGGTCCTGCTGCCATCCTGAGCTTCCTTATCGCCGGCCTTATCTGCGGGGCAGCGGTGATGTGCTACGCGGAGTTCGCCTCGATGATTCCCGCCGCCGGTTCCGCCTATACATTTACCTATACGACGGTCGGGGAGCTGGTGGCTTGGATCATCGGCTGGGATCTAATCCTTGAGATGCTCATGGCCGGTTCCGTCGTCTCCAAATATTGGAGCGTCTACCTCAATGATTTTCTGCGTCTGATGGGCTTCAATTCCAGCACGGAAATTCATTTCGGCTGGTTTACTTTTGATTGGGCGCCGCTGATCATCGTCGGGTTCTTCACGATCCTTCTGGTGCTCGGCACAAAAATCGGTGCCCGCGTTGATGGTGCGTTCACGATTCTTAAGATTGGCATCGTCGTTTTCGTGGTTATTGTCGGCTTTTTCTATATCAAAATGTCGAACTACACGCCGTTCATTCCGCCGTCTGAACCTGCAAGCAAAGTGCTCGGTCCGGCTTCTGGCGGTGCGATGACCCAACCGCTTCTGCAATGGGTCACCGGCCAGCAGCCCACTGTTTACGGCGTTTCCGGTATCGTTTCCGGTGCGGCTTTGGTCTTCTTTTCGTTCTTGGGTTTCGACGTGGTGGCCACGGCCAGTGAGGAAGCCAAAAACCCGAAGCGCAATGTGCCGCTGGGCATTGGTATCGGCATGCTCATGGTCATCGTCATGTACATGCTTGTCGCCATCGTCACCACGGGCATGGTCTCCTACAAGGATCTGGCCAAAGCCAAGGATCCGTCGTTGGCCACAGGCTTCGAGCTTGCGGGCGCGACTTGGGCCGCTAAGATCATCTCTTTCGCCATCGTCATTGGCATGACCACTGTGGTCATGGTACTGCTGCTCGGCCTGACCCGTGTGGTCTTTGCCATGAGCCGTGACGGCCTTCTGCCGCGTGGCCTTTCCGAGGTCGGTAAGCACGGCACGCCGGCCAAGCTGCAGATCGCCGTCGGTGTGCTTGTCGCGTTCGTCTCGTCCTGCTTCAACGTCTCCATCCTGGCCGACATGGTCAATATCGGAACACTCTCTGCCTTCACGCTGGTCGCCATTTCCATACCGATCATGCGCAAGAAACGTCCTGATTTGCCGCGTTCGTTCAAGATTCCCGGTAGCCCGTGGGTGCCGATTCTGATTGCCGTGGCCAACCTGTGGCTGATGCTGAATCTGACAGTTCTGACGTGGATTCGTTTCGTGGTCTGGTTGCTGATTGGCTTCTGCATCTACTTCGGCTATTCCTATCGTCACTCTTTGCTCGGTACCGGGCAGCTTGACAAGGATGTGGAAGAGGCCGAGGAAAACCTGGATTTGGCCGGCCTGACGGAAGAAAATACCGAGACTCGGAGAGCCTAGGTTCGTGTTGTCGGCGGCGCTCGTCCGTCGTTGCTTAATCGTAGGCTGATACTACTTGAAGCTTGTAAGGAGGCCTCTTCAATGGCTTATGTGATTGCTCAGCCCTGCATCGACGTCAAAGACAAGGCGTGCGTGGACGAATGCCCGGTCGACTGCATTTACGAGGGCAACCGTACGCTTTACATCAATCCCAACGAGTGCGTGGATTGCGGTGCTTGCGAGCCCGTGTGCCCCACCGAAGCGATTTTCTACGAGGATGATGTGCCCGAGGAGTGGGCCTGGTACAAGGATGCTGCGGTCACGTATTTCAACGATATCGGCGATTTGGGCGGTGCCCAGGCCGCCGGCCCGTCCGGCAAGGATGAGGCTCGTATCGCCGCGCTTCCTCCGCAGAATCAAGACTGATTCTTAGGTTTCGTTTTATAACCCCGCGTGTCTCCACTTTCCAGTGTGAAGCTCGCGGGTTTGCATTTGTAGGCATGGCCCTAGTTCCGTCCATCGTTTCCCAACCATGCGAGCATTTCAAAGGTATCTTTGAGCATTGTGGAAACGATTTAGACGTACTTCGGATTTTTGGTCAGAATAAGGTCTATTCGAAGGTAATTTCATTGGTTGCGTGACATACGGAGATGCCTTTTGGCGCCCTCGCCGGTATCATCGCTAGTATATATTTTTCATCGAAGTGACGCGGAAGGCGACGTGAGATGGGTTTTTACAGGTTTGATTCTCCCTACGATTGGAATCGTGTCGCACCGTACAAAGAAACCGCCAAAAACGCTCCTGGTGGCATGATCGACCTTTCCGTCGGGTCGCCCGTTGATCCGGTGCCAGCGAGCGTGCAGCAGGCGCTCGCCGACTCTTCTGATGCGCCGAACGCCCATGGCTATCCCACCGTTGCTGGAACTGAGACGCTGCGCAAAGCCGTGCGTGAGTGGTTCAAAGCCAATCGCGGTGTCGATTTCGGGGCGATTGGTGCTGACTTCGTGCCCACCGTCGGCTCCAAGGAGGCCGTGGCGCTGATGGCGTCGCTGCTGCATTTCGGTCTGGGCGATGTCATCGTGCAGCCCGAAGTGTCATATCCCACTTACGATATCGGCACCCAACTGGCCGGTGCCAAGACCTATAAAGCCGCCGATATTGCTGATGTGGATTCATGGCGTTCCGTTCCCGGAGTCAAGGCCATCTGGGTCAATTCCCCGTGCAACCCGACCGGCGAAGTGCTATCAGCTTCGCAGCTGCACGGCATCGTCGCTGCGGCTCGTGAAATCGGCGCTGTGGTTCTTTCCGACGAATGCTATGGACTGCTCACGTGGGATGATGGCAATGATTTATCTGACAGTGCCAAGGTCGAGGCAGGCAACGACCAATCTGCTGGGCGTTCAGATGGCGGATTGCCCGAGAATATTGGGAAGAATGCCGTGGACGACCTCGAACCTGCTCCCTGTATGCTGCAGCCCGACGTTTGCGACGGCAGCGCCAAGGGCATTCTCGTGCTTTACTCGCTGAGCAAGCAGTCCAACATGGCCGGCTATCGCACCGCGCTTATCGGCGGTGACCCTGACCTCGTTCGCCCGATGACAGTCTATCGCAAGCAGATCGGCGAGATCATTCCTGGCCCGATTCAAGCTGCAATGGCCGCGGCGCTGCATGATTCTGGCTCGGTCCGCGCCCAGCATGCCCGCTATGCCGAACGTCTGCAACAGCTGGTCGAGGGCCTGCGCGCTTATGGCTATGACGCACACATGCCGCAAGGTGCGCTTTACGTCTGGGTTCGCGCGAAAAGCGGCAATTGCTGGCAGGATATGGCCGATTTGGCCCGTCTGGGCATCATCGCCAGCCCCGGCGAGTTCTATGGTGCCTCCACCCACTTGCGTTTCTCTGCCACCGCCCCCGACGCCTCCATCGCCGATGTCGTCTCTCGCCTTCGTCGCTGAATAACTACGAATCAGTGAGAAAAGCACTAAAATAAGGCGAAAATGTTGCTTTTCTCACGGTTATGGGGCTTAATTGAGGAGAAAAGCACCTTTTTGGGCTCATTTTGTTGCTTTTCTCACGGGTTCAGGACTTAACTGTGGAGAAAAGCACTATTTTGGCTTCCGTTTGTTGCTTTTCTCACTGGTTATGACATTCGGTTGGTGTTCTGCCATTCGTAGGTTCGTGGTACGCCGGCTTCGGTGAGCTTTCTCACCAATGGATCGCGTTGCATCACTTCTGGGTAATCGAGTCTGACAATCTGTGTAATCGGAGTTGAACTGAGCAAATTACGTTCGCGTTCCTTTTCTTCATGGACAACTTGTCTGATGTCGCGTTTCCTGGTCATTGCAGGGTCGACGTACTTATCAAGCCCATCAAATTCAACGGCCACGATACTTCCGTCATATCGTGGATATGCCATGTCGACGCGGTAGGTATGAGAGCCGTATGCATCACTTATGTTGAATTCCCGTTGCAGCTCGGGAGTGGCAAACCCCTGCTCAAGCATGACTGCGCGGCATAGTGATTCCCCACCATTTTCGCTTTTCGCATCAGCATAATGCAGCAAGGGTAAAAGCGCTTGTTTGCAACCGCGAATCTCGGAAGCAACCTGTCTTATCGTATCTGTTGAGGCCTGGTGCTGGCGCAATGCGGAGTCGACGATCGGCAACACCTCATGGAATTGGTAACGCATGGCGCAATCCACGATAGCTCTACTTACCGAGGTGACACAGGAGTGACTGGCACGGTAGTCTTCTATATTGGAGACGTGGATATATTGTGTTATGTTATCGGGCTGATTCCCTATGAACTGCTGGGAGGCAAGGAATACAAGGTTGTTGCGGTGTAGCCAGGATGGATACTCAAGATTGTACGTACTGATGGCACTTATGCCGGCGAATATCCAATCCGGATACCATTCATGTAAGCCGCGGATAATCCACAGATAGTGTTCATTCGGGTTGAGGCTCTTCCAAGTGGATGTTTGAGCATACAATCCATGACGGGTTCGTGTTACCTCTCCAGATTCAACCAGTTTTCGCAGTGTCTGTTGGCTGTTGTGATCCGACAAGTGCAGGCAGCGTCGTTGCGCCTCCGCTTTGCCAAATTCATTCATGATACGTTGATTCATCTTCATATAAGAGACGTTACGGCAATTTGCGATTTTAGCGAAGGCTTTCAGAGCACTGTGGTCGGATGCTCCTACTTATCCACAATTTCGGGCGTGTTGCTTCTATGTTTGTTGCTTTTCTCCTCAGTGGAATCGTGAATCAGTGAGAAAAGCAACAAAAAGGGCCCTCAAAAGTGCTTTTCTCACTGGTTAAGTTCAGTACCAGTGAGAAAAGCACTAAAACCGGGCTAAAAAGGTGCTTTTCTCCTCAGTTGAGCTCTGAATCAGTGGGAAAAGCGCCAAAAAGACCGCCCGATGGTGCTTTTCCCACTGATTTACTGTTCCGGCTTGCTGCTGTTGGCGATTTGCTTGGCTTTCCAGTCGCCGTGTTCTAGGCCGAGGGTGGCCGCGCCGGTTCCGTAGCGCTCGCGGACGGCGTCGAGCACGGTTTCGGCGGTGCGGATGCGGCTCTCGCGCTTGGCTCGCTCGTTTCCGTTGCTGTGTCCCTCTTTGAGTTTTACAACAGCCGATGCGTGGCTTTGGACATCGGAATCAGTGTGTTCCGTAGATGGGTCGGTGCTTGCACAAGCATTGTCATTCGATATTTCGCTACTGGTATCTTGAGCGTTTTCGGTACCGGGCAATTTGTGCTCGCGAGAGCTGCGGGTAGTGTTACGGGTGGTATCTATGGCTATGGTATGCGTCGGCTTGTCATCGTGCTCATTTACAAAATCGTCAGCGTGACCGTCAGCGTAATCGTCATCGGTGCGGTTGACATTGCTTGCATTGCCATGATTGCTGTCGTCATTGCCGTTGTATCTGTTGCTGCTGCGGTCGTCTGCGATAGGCCTGTTACCGCTGGCGCTTTGACCGCTTCTATTACTGGTTCCGAAGCCGCCACCAAGCAAATCGTCAATCGTCAGCTGTACCGGAGTGGAACCCTTGGCACTCAACGAGCTGGCGCTGACACCTGCGAGCCGAATTTCACGCGGCAGGGGAGTGTCGTCGCTGGCATCGGCCGGCATCCGCAGCATCGCTTTCAAAAGCGTCACGGATTCGGGATACATCGCCGCCGCGGTGTCGATGGGTCGTTCCAGCGTGTGCGCTTTGGTGGAATAGCTCAGGTCGGCAAACCGCAGCTTCACCGTCACCGTCCGTGCCACCAAACCCTTCTGTCGCAAGGTGTGCGTTACTTCGTTGCTGCAGTGATGCAGCAGCTCCCGAACTTCTTCGAAATTGCGCGTGTCCTGCTCGAAGGTGATTTCGGCGCCGATGGACTTTTCCGGCGCGTGGGTGACGATAGGCCGCTCGTCCTCTCCGCGTGCCGCAAGATAGAGGTTGTGCGCGGTGATTTTCGAGCGTGTCGCCTGCAGCAGCGCCGTCTCGTCCATTTTAGCCAAATCGGCCACACTCTTGACACCCCACTCGTTAAGCCGTTTCTCGAGTGACGGCCCGATGCCGGGAATCCCGCGCAAGGGCATCATCTGCACGAACTCAGCGTGCCGTGCCTTTGGGATGAGCAGCATCCCGTCCGGTTTGGCGTTGGTCGAGGCCATTTTCGCCACGAGTTTGTTCGCCGCAATGCCCACCGAGCAGGTGATGCCGAATCGTTGCGCCACTTGTGCTCGTATCCAGGCCCCGATAACGCTCGGCGACTTCCAGCGCAGCAGCGCGCTCGAAACGTCCATATAGCCTTCGTCGACGGAGACCTGTTCGATTTGGTCAGTGACTTGCCGGAACACTTCGTCGAAAATGCGTTTTGACATCATCCGGTAATAGGTCATGTCAACCCGCACGTACGCGCCGCCGGGGCAAAGCTGTCGCGCCCGCACCATAGGCATCGCCGAGTTGACACCGTATTTGCGTGCTTCGTAATTGGCCGCCGATACCACGCTTCTCGGCCCTGGCCAGCCAATAATGACAGGTCGTCCGCGCAGCTCCGGGTGCCGCGCGATTTCCAGCGAGGCGTAGAAGGCGTCCATATCGATATGCAGCACCGTGCAACCGGTCTCGTCGTGACCCCAGTCGCGTTTCGCGGCGGCGTTCCTTGGTGCTGTGCTCATGTTCCCATTGTAATTCCGGGCTTGCATCGTTCTTGCCGGTTGTGAAATCATTTAGAGACTATCGGCGTAAGTAATCGAGATGGATTCGAATAGAATTCAAACGGGTTTGCAAACGGTGCTTCGAACGAGTTTCGAGCAAGATCCTACCCGGTTTCGTGCGTAGCTCGAACGCAGCTCAAGCGCAACGCTGGTAGCAAACCAGCTATGTCATGTTGCAAAAACACCCTTCAATTACTGGTCATTGTGGTGTAGTTTAGGTGATTATGCCGTCCTCTTCATCTTCGCCCCAGACTTCTACTGAAAGCCTGCCCCAGACTCAACCCGAGCCCCAACCTCGCTCCGGAAAGCCGCGTTCCGCACGAACCGAGGTACCGGGTTCGCGTTTGGACGTCATATTCAATCGCATTCCAGTCGTTCTTATTATTATGGGCGAAGGCTTGATGATTTACATGGCCACTTCCGTTGCCAAGCTTGCGTTCACTCAGCTCGACCCGCTGCTTGCGGCCTGGTATCGCATCGGTTTTGGGGCTCTTCTCATGATGATCTGGCGCCGACCGCTCTCGAAAGCGAAGCGTACCGGCCTGCCGCGCTCCTCGCGCGAATGGTGGATCGTCGCGCTCGCAGGCATCTCCGTGATGCTGATGAACACGCTGTTTTACCTGGGCATGAGCAACATGGACATCGGTATCGCGGTTTCGATAGAATTCATTGGCCCGCTCGGCGTCGCCGTCCTGACCGGTCGCAGCTGGCGCGAACGCGTCGGTATCCTACTTGCGGCAGGCGGCGTGGTGCTGTTGGCCGGTGTGTCGTTCGCAAATCCTGCGAAATACCCGCATTTCATGATTGGCCTCATCGCGGTTCTCGCTGACGGCGTGATGTGGGGCTGCTACATCGTCTTCGGCCGCATGGTCGCCAAGCGCTCCAATCCGCTCGATTCGCTGGCATTGAGCATGTTCATCGGCTGGCTGGTACAGTCCGTTTTCCTCGCAGTTCCGGCGGTCAAAGGGGTTATCAGCCCCAAACCGAGCGCGACATGGGCGCGTGGCGAATTCGGCTCGCTGAAGTTGCTCGGCGTGATGCTGGTCGTCTCGGTTTTCGCTTCGTTCCTGCCCTATATCATCGACCAGGTCATCATGCGCCGCATCTCTTCCGCGCGCTACTCGGTTATCCAAGCGATCAATCCAGTGATGGCCTTGCTGGTCGGCCTGATTATCGGGGAGATTCCGACGCCGGGAGATTTGGCGGGCGTCGCTCTGGTCATTGTGGCCGTAGTGGTTACATTCTCGGGCCAACACGCCCCTGATCCGGAAACGATGTAGAAGCTGGAAGACACGAACGAAATTCGGAGTGGCGTGCGTCGCCTGATGCTGATATAGTATTGAAATGTTGCGCTCGCGAATGCGTTCGCAGCTCGGAGCTGTGCCTGAGTGGCCGATAGGGGCACCCTGCTAAGGTGTTAACTGCGCAAGCGGTTCGAGAGTTCGAATCTCTCCGGCTCCGCGAATAGGGCTTTCAAGGATTTCCTTGGAAGCCTTTTTCTGTGCGGTTTTCTTGCAGTTGCAAGGGTTTTCAGGGCTTTTTTCTTCCTTTGTTTGTGTCTCAGGTTGTCTTACAATAGGTCGGGATAGCGTATACTTATGGTACGTTTTGTGGTACGCACCCGGCTAGAAGGGTCGGTGTGATATGCCGAGGAGAAAAGCCATGCGTTCGGAGTTCGGGAACATCAGGACACGCCTGAACCGTAAGGGTGAAGCTGTGTCGTTATTGGCACGGTATAAGAATCCGCGTACATACAAGGACGTTACCAAGAGATTCCCGTTGGGTGCCAAGGCAATTGCTCAGGCTTGGCTGGACAGCGAGGAGAAGTACCGGGATGAGTGCTTCCGTGATGGCATAACTTGGCTGTCGCCTAAGGAACGTGAGGCTGCCGATGTGAAAAGCAAGGTGGCGTTCTCTGATTATGCAGCTGACTTTTTGGAGCATTACCGTGCAACTGATGGTTCCAAGCTCACTGAGGCATCGATGCGTAAGAAACGCGAGGCGGTTGACCATCTGGATGGGTTCTTCGGGGACATGCTAGTTGCTTCAATCGATGAAGAGGACGTGAACCGTTGGTACGATGATTTTGACAAGGGGCCTCACGCCAAGCGTCGTGCGTACCAGACGTTGAAGGCCATTTTCCGTAAGGCCATCAGGGAAGGCATTGTCGAGAAGTCTCCTTGCATGAGGCCCAATCCGAAGTTGCCTCAATCCGAACAATCCAAGATTCCCGAAGCCACTCGGGATGAGCTAAGGGTGTTGTATGAGGCCATGCCCGAGTATTCCCGTATCACCATATACCTCGGTGCAGTGTTCGGCTTGCGTATCTCTGAGGTATGTGCCTTGCAACGGCGTGATTTCGATTTCAAGCGTGGTGTGCTGCATGTGCGTCATGCTGTGGGACGTGGCGAGGGGGATGTTGGGGCGTCGGTGCTTAAGGGCACTAAGAACGAAAGCAGCCATGCCGACATGCCGATTCCGGACAAGTTTGTGCCCATGCTCAAGGATCATCTTACTCGATATTCCGGTACAGGACCCGAGGCCATGGTCATACGGCCAAAACGGAGCGCGATTATGTCCACGGGAACTCTAAGACAGCAGTTCGATGTTGCTCGTCTGGTTGCTGACCGTCCTGATTTGCATTTGCACACACTCCGTGCCACGGCCATTACCGCAGCCTCTCGTGTTGGTACCCCCAAGGAGGCCCAGCTGTATGGGCGGCATGCTGATGAGAAGATTAGCATGGAATTGTATCAGCGTGCCAATGATGAGGGCGAGAGACGAGTGGCTAATGCGGTCTTTGATTCCGTCGTTGCGCCCGAACGTACCCCAGAACTTGTGAAGTCGGAGTTAAAACAGGCTCGTGGGAAACTGCGGGAGTACCAAAGAAAAGTCGCTAAACTTGAACAGGAATTGGCTGCGCTTTCCTGACTATTAAATAATTGCAAAGTCTCACTTCGAGTGACGTTTTCTGCATAAATCTGCGGATTTCTCTGTGGGTGAAATAATGTTTCTGTGTTCATTCTGTGGAGAAAACTCATGGTAATACGGAAAATTTGCTGAGACGCGATTTTTGGATATCGAGACGCCTGTCTTGACTTTCGAGTTACCTTGTGCTACTTGCCTCTAAACCCTTGGAATCTAGCCGTTTTGCCGTGGTATTCTGATTCCTGTCAGTCCCGGTGAGCTTCGTTGTGAAGCATCACGAGGTTGGCGGCAATTAAGGAAATGGAAGGCAGTGAGTGTGATGGCAGGTTCGAGGAAACTGAGCAGTGAGGTTGACTTGCACACCCCCGATTTTTCAGGGTTGCCTGAGCTTCTCACGTTGAATGAGACATCCAAGCTTATCCGGTGCAGTCGTGCAACGACTTACCGGCTGATAGCGAAGGGGCGTCTTGACGTCTTCCGTCCCACGCCCCGGAAAACCCTCATCTCGACTCGTTCGATTCGAAGGCTTTTTGGGAGTCCATATAACCAATAAATTGGCATTGGCGGAGCGGTCTTTTGCTTGCTGGCTCTGGTCGCCCCGCTTCTGCCTTCATACTCAGGAGGTTAAACCATGAGTACAAAGAATCATATTAACAATAGTTCGGATGTCGGCAAGACATTCGATTTGATCGGCTCCATTGAGGAGGCCACTTCCAAGAATACCGGTAGGGTTTATCAGTACTTGCAGATAAGCAGCATAGATGGATACGAGTTGGGACGGTTATACCCGTCACCGCTAGAAATGCACTATCTTTGCGAGGATTCTGAAGATTCTAATGGGAGCGTGGCATTATGACGCACACGTTATTCTCTGAATTACGGAGGGCTTATCCCCATACCATTGCATATGCCGTTGTCGTGACGGTCGCGGAGCTGTTTCTTGCGATGGGATTGGGAACCCATACCCCGGTATGGTCTGGCCTGATGCTGGTCTTGTTGGCGGTGGTCTCCCCGCTTTCGGTCATTCTGCCTTTGAGGTATAGGAAGTTGCGAGTCTGGTTGGCGTCCGACCCCGGTATGGGGGATAAGGCAACAGGGGATGCCCGTCAACGCAAGGCCTCTTCGATGATCCGGCAGACTTGGTACACGGGTGCGGTTCCAGAGAGGGTCGGTCTGGTCAGGGACAAGGCTCTTCCTCCTGTTGATAAGGCGTCGCTGGAGCAGGAGCACAAGGAACGGGAATACATGGCCGAACATCAGCCGACCTCTGCCGCCATAACTCTGGAAAAGGCCAAGGTGCAGGCATGGTGGTACGCGGCCACACATGTGACTCCCGCTCTCGGTGTCCAGTACGGCGACGAGCCTGACACTCTCAAGGTCGTGCTGAAAGCCGTGCCACCCATCACCGTCAAGGACATCACCGACGCCCTTGCTGCCTACGGAACCGGTTTCTTCGGCTTCGGGTTCGATATGCCCGTGGTCGATGAGACTGATGTCCGGCTGGTGCTGCACCTGCAACCCCGCGAGTCCTGGGCGCAAGCGTCATGACCGGCGACCGTCCGATTGATGCCGCCCCTGTTGTGTTCGGAATGAACCAATGGGGGCGGCTTCTTATGCATGACTTCGCCCGTTCCTCGTCCCACTGTCTGATTACGGGGGTGACTCGTTCAGGCAAGTCCTCGCTGGAATACCGGCTGCTCGCCAAGCTGTCCTCCTACCCGTTCGTGAGGGTAGTCGGCTGTGACCCATCAAGCCTCCTGCTCGCCCCCTTCGCCTCAAAAGGCGGGAAGCTGGTGGCGTTGGGTGACGATATCGGCGGTCATGTGCGGGTATTGGAGTCGTGCGTCGAGGTGATGAACCAACGTCTGGATTGGCTGCTGGGGCGTCGCATGGACAAGATGGTCGCTTTCACGCCTTCGCGCCCTCTGTTGGTGGTGGTGATGGAGGAGGAGCTGATGCTCTCCCAGCTTGCCAAGGCCTCCGACGCGGCCTCCTCGCCCAAGGGCAGGGATGAGGCCCGTATCAAGGCGTTGCTGCTTCGCCTGTTGGCTGGTGGCGCCAAATGCGGCATCCGTGTCATCCTGTCGATGCAGAGGCCCGATGCCGAAATCATGGGCGGTGCCGCCCGCAGCCAGTTGGAGACCCGGTTCCTGCTCCGCAGCGACGAGCAGGGCATCCGCATGGCCATCCCCGAACTGGACGACTCCCAGCGGCTGCAATTGTCCCGTGCCTTGCCCGGTGTCGGCTTCTACATGTCTCCCGGCGTGCCCCCGACCCTGTTCAGAGGCATCCAGACCGGCTACCGCCAATACGTGCAGATGATAGCTGAGGGATGAAGGGGTTGCAATGGGGCGGCGAAGCTTCGGCGGAGCCGCCCCCCTGCTTGGCACTTGAGTATGTTCCGCGCCGACCCGCCCGGCTTCGGTAAGGACAAGACGAGCCATGGCGCTATCCCAAGTCCCAAAAAACGGCATCGCTGCGAATGAAAACAACGGGCATAAGGGCGTTCGATACCGGTACAAAACCGTACGCCACTGTCCGAAAACCCTTAAAGCCTGAGGAAAAACCGAATATGCAGACATAAAACCGTCCGCGCCCACGTGCTTCTGAAAGCGCACTGGGCCGCGCAATGCATTTCTAGTAGGAGCCCAAATAGGTTCCCCGTAGGCTGTGCGCGTTCGCGCCGAGAAGCTTGCGGAAATCAAGGCCGCAAGGCCACGGGAGGTTTTCGACGGGAAGTGCGCCAAGTATTACAAAGCGCACTTCCGCGCGTCTGCCGACCATCCCGCAGAATAATAGGAGTAAGACATTATGAATAAGAAGTTTAATGTCAGTAAAAGAAAGAACAAACAGAGCAGGGACTGGATGCTGACAATCCCCGCTGATAAGCACACCGAAGCCGATGTGCGGGCACTGTTTGAGAAGCTGTCCACGGGTGCGGTGTTCCAGAAGGAAAAGGGAAAGGAGAACGGGTATAAGCATTTTCAAGCTTTCTGCCAGTTTGACGGGCCGACCCGCTGGCAGACGGTGAAAAATGAGCTCAAGGAAGCCGGGTTCGACGACACCCATATGGAGCCTCGTAAGTTGACGGTGGCCGAATGCGTCGATTACTGCTCCAAGGAGGACACACGCATAGGCGAAACCGTGCATATCGGTGAAATCGACCTGCGTGACCAGCAGGGAAAGCGCACAGACCTCATAACGATGCGTGAGCAAATCCTCGAAGGAGCTTCCGTGGACGACATTCTTCTTGAGGATGATGAAGGCAAGGCCGCGAGGTACACAAAGTACCTGAACGACCTGAGTGCCGCCCATGACCGGGCCGAGTATGGGAATACCACCAGAGACTTGGACGTGCATTACCTGTACGGCGACCCCGGGGTCGGGAAAACCAGCTACGTCTATAGCAAATACCCCATGGAGGATGTGTACCGGGTCACTGACTATACCCACCCGTTCGATACATACCATGGGCAGCCGGTGATGATGTTCGAGGAATTCGAGTCCCAGATCAACTGGAGCGAGATGCTCTGCTACCTTGACCGCTACCCGGTGGAGCTCCCTGCAAGATACCACAATCATCAGGCGAAGTACACAACAGTGTGGATTACCAGCAACCTGCCGTTGGAAATGCAGTATGTGATTGTGAAAGGCACCAAACGCAAGGCGCTGACCCGGCGCATAGGAGAAATCATCCATATGGGTGAGGGAGGGGTCATCCTCAGCAGAGAGACCTCCAAGAAAGTTGTCAAGCCAGTTGTAAAGGATGCCAGACCTGCTCCGCGACTCGTTCAGCCTTCCCTCATACAACTGGAACAACACGGAAAGGCCAATCCGAAGTCGGCAGAACCCATTTTCACCAAAGAGCTGGCGTCCGAATACCATGCTCCGGAGGTAACGAACGACAAGGATAAACAGTAGAGGATTCTGCGGTTTCTAAGGCCTTCGGGGGGCGCCCTGAGTTCCCTCGCCAATGAAGGAGCCTCCTGCCGGTGATCGGGTATTGGTCACTGCCGGGAGGCTTTTCTTGTGTCCGGTGGTTTCGGTTTCCGGATTATGCTGTTCTTGTTCCCACCCACTCACCACCTGCATTCTGACCAGTCTGGTCAACACCAGAAGTCACCTTATCCATAACCTTCTGGCCACGCTTGAGAACCTTATTAGAAACCTGAGTAGTGACAGTAGGCTGGAAGTCCTTACGTACTTCGAAAGGAGCAACATTGTAAGTTTGGTGCTCAGGGTCATTATCTCTAAAAAGGACCTGTCCTGCTGAAGTACTCAACATGCCATATGTAACATCATATCCAATTTGTGGTGAAACATTGCCATTTCCAGTTGCAGTCCAAGGGATATGCATTTCAGTACCATTAGTATAACCCTCATAATGCCCATTACCTGTAGCATCGAATTTAGCAGGCCCATTCATATCAATAGTAAAATGCACCCCCGAAGTATAATTCCCAGCAGCATCATGCAAACCTACATTAACAGTCCCTGTACGTTCTGCTTGTGTATAGTTATGGCCACCACCTGCATTAGTAACTACTGCATTAGATGCCTGAGTCCAAAACTGGGCAGCCAAACTAGCAACTGCAGGAAGACTAGCTCCATCAAGAGCACCATTAGACTTCCACCAAGTCCAAATTTCCTCCGAAGCATCATGAACATTAAGATGGTCATGAATAGCATAAGCAACAGCAGCCTGAGTCATATCTGACATGTCGGAAGCATGCTGATTAATCATAGTTGCACCAACACCCGAGTCACTACCGGTCAGGGGAGTCCAACCGCCAGCGCTACCTACAATAGTACCAAACTGAATGCAATAAACAGGCTTACCATCGACCATCATGATAGGGCCAAGTCCAGCAGCACGAGTGCCTACCCAAGCAGACCCATGACTAAATGGAGCCTCCCAATACCCAGCTACCAACCCGGGGCCGGAAGCTGCTTGGGCGGAAGTAACCGCTATAGTGCCACCCGCTAACATTGTGGCTAAAGAAGCCAGAATACCCACGAGCTTGCGGGTGAAGCCTCGTGGGTTGTGAGAATGTTTAATTCCAACCATGAAAATACCCTTCCAGTACTCATATAAGATACGACGCTATGTGCATCGAACATCAAGATGAAAATAGAGGAAAAGGATACCGATGGAAGAAAGGGAATGAGAGAACAGACGAAAAATGATGAAATGTCTAAATAGAAGAATAGAAATGGCCTAAGAACTTAATTGAAAGTTCTTAGGCCATGTATTATAGCATACTATAAATATGTTGATTAATGACAAATTCCAATTGAATCCCCACCATTGCCTACGCAAAGACCAGGAGTACTGTTCCAAGAACCGCCACCATGTGTATCCAAATTTTCAGAAATGTGGTAATCACCATTACCACCAGAGGGTGCAGGAGCATTGTAATGAGGAGCGGAATAACCACCGGAATAGCTGGAACCGCTACCGACTGCTGAATACCCGGAACCACTGTAGCTACCACCCGAATACCCAGAGCATCCATTGGAACCAGAGGACTGTGCTGCCTGAGCCTGTGCCTGTGCGTCCTGAGCCTGTTGGGCTGCTGTGGCATCGGCCTGAGCCTTGGCCTGAACACTGGCGTTCACGGCGTTGACGGCGTTGTCAAGAGAAGCCTTGGCATCGGTGAGTGACTTGACGGTGGCCTTCTTATCAGAAGCAGCCTTCTTGGAGGCGTTGATGGCATTCGTCAGGGCGTCCCTAGTAGCATTGTCGGCCACCTTGCCATCCGTGGAACCTAGCACGTTGTTGGCATTGGCAAGGTCATCATTCAAGGTTTTCTTTGTTTGGGATTCGAGTTTCCCGTTCTGTTCGGTGATTTTCGCCGCTTGTGTCTTCATGTCTGCGGCGTTCTTGTTCAATTGATCAGTAGCCGCCTCGGCGTCGCATGAGTCTTGCTTGACCGTTACATCTTTGGCAGGCTTCACGGCTGCGGCTTTCACGGATTCCGTATAGGCTGCGTTGACGGTCTTGAGCTGCTTCGCCTCGTTCTGGCAACTGCCGATGGCCTGGGCGTGAAGGGCCTGCCGGTGGCTGTTCCAAGCGTAATATCCGCCACCACACGCCGCTACCAGCACGACCGCGGCTATCGCTCCGATGACGGCCTTGTGGCTGACACCCTTCTTCGGTTTCTCCGCTTCTTCTTTTGACATCATTGACCCTCACATTTTGGTAATACACTCATTATGTCTTGAGGTGTGCTCATTCCCATCACGTTTTATTTTGTCATGTAGGCATGACCATGTGTGCATGGCAATGGGCTTGCATTGGCTGTATGAGGATTGATGGAAGCAGTTGGGACGATTACGCCCGTGAGCTTGGTCTGAACATCGCGAGGGTGCGCGAGTCCAAGGGCATGTCTCAGGATGAGGTTGCTGCCGGTGCCTGTCTGTCCCGCTTCACCTACTGGAAACTGGAACGCGGCGAGTCCAACCCCGGCACTCCTGCCAACCCCAGCTTGCGTAATCTGCTCGCCGTCGCCCAGTCTTTGGGCGTCGATCTGGAAGATTTGTTGCCGGGCACTGTACCTGACCTCCGTAACAGATGAGCACGCTCTATGATTCAATGCAATTGGGTACATGAATTTTTCCTGAGGTGTCTGATTTTACCGATGATGGATTGGAGAGAGTATGACGATGGGTTGGCATTCCGGTAAGGCTGGTAGTGATGGCTGGTCTCAGTATTTTGGAGATTTGAATGGTGGTGACGAGGCATTCAGATTGACCTATGATGTGTATCTGGATGGGCGTTGCGAGAAGTGGTGTGATGCTGACTTCACTTCTCTTAACGATTCGAAAAGGAAAACTGAAACGGGCGATGCTGCCCCATTAATTTTTATAGGTTTTAATCCAAGTGTTGCCGGAATTCCAAAAGACGGCAAACCTCAGACGGATCAACAGATAAATGATGGTGATGATACTGCCTATTATGTGAAAAAAGCTGTTGCCGGTGAAGTAAATAAGACATTTTGGAAGTTGGATAGTGTTCTTCAGCGTAAACATATAATTTTCGTTAATCTTTTTCCTATGCATACTTCCGGAGCTGGTGGTTTTTACGCTTGGCTGGATGGTGTCATTGGTGACTCAACTGACTATCAGAAGTGTTTTGATTCGCTTTGGGGAAATAGTTTTATCCGCGATGCATTGGATGAGCCAAGGAAAATAATAGATATCTATCCCGATGCTCCCGTTGTTCGCGCTTGGGGGTGTGTCACAGATAAAACAATGCGTGAGCAAGGGGTCGTTAAATGTGCTATCGACAGGTTGGCTGAAGCAGATTCAGCCCGAAACCACAAGTGGTTCAGGCTTGAAAAAACTAAGCAATCTCAGGATTTGCCTAATGACGTAGAGGATAGTGTATCCGATGAACCCAATAACTTGGCTTACGATACAGGTGAAGGAAAAAGATACAACGCCTACTCGTGGAGTGGCAGGAGTTCGCTCCGTAGTTATTCGTGCTGTAAGGAATTTAATTGGCTTGCCTAGTTCAATATTTGTTTGAGAATCGAATGTCTCAGTTTGTCTCATAAGGTCGCAGGTTATACCTACACTAGGTCGCGTTTGAGGTTTCGCTGAGGTGAAACTGTGATAAGAAACGTTGAAAATAAAGGGAAAGCTCTTTGATAGTCGGAATCTCTCCGGCTCCGCTTTTTGAGGTATAAATGAAGACCAGTCGGGAGTAGGCTCAGGCTTACTCCCGACTAGCGTTTCAGGGTGTTTTCAGAGTCGTTGGTATCGGCATATTGCACGGTATGCGATTACATTTTGCCGCGTTCCCATTCCTCTTTCGTAATAACCCGCAGGATGGCGTCGTAACTGCGATCGATAAGCGGGAAGTAGTCGCTGTCCTTGCGGCACACCGCCTGCATGCCGCAGTGTTCCATCACCTTGCCGGAAGCGGGATTTTCGGCGTAGTGGCCGCCCCATACGGCGTTGCATCTAAGGTCCACGAACGCATGACGGATCATCGCCCGCAGCGCCTCGGTCATCAGGCCCTGTCCCCAGAACGGCCGCCCAATCCAGTAACCGAGCACCCGGTCGCCGTCGTAGTGGGCAAGAGCCCGTTCCATCTCGCTTTCGTCGACGCCGTCGAACAAACTATGTGAATCGATGGCTTCCTGCACGAATTCGCCGGCATGGTCACCCGGTTCGGCTTTCTTGAGTTCGATGGCGCCGATTGGGCAGTCGTCGTTGTCTTCGCCGCGCAAAGTGATGGCGTAGTTCTCGTCGCCGGTAAAGACGTTGTCGAGCGTATTTATGCTTTCCTCGACGCTGCGGTGTGGCATCCAACCGCAGCGAATCCCAATTTCCGGGTCGGAGGCATAACGAAAGAGCGATTCCGCTTCGGCACGGTCTCCGTGTTTCCAAGGCCGCAAAATAAGCCGTTCGGTAGTGATTTGCATAGCTCTAATGTAATAGTCGAGTCAGACGGCCGGAGGCCTTACAACAGGTGGCAATCCGTTCGAGCGATATGAGTTGCAAAATGCCGAGAACTGTTGTGGAAAGCCGTGAATCGAAGGGTTTGGAAGCCAGTATGGGGAGCTGAGGAACATCCTTGTCCCCTGCTCCTTAATCGGTCAGTGTAGCAGACAAAATCCGCGGGTCGGGTCAAAATCCATTTTTTGATATCGCGAATAAGAATTTTCACAATTGACTTTTATCATCAAAAAGTAATAAGTAACGCAAGTATCGTGAATTTGCGTTTTCGTCGCCTGAAAGTGCGTTAATCGGGAAATTGTGACAGGATGCCCGTAACCAAAAGTAAAGTGGATATATCAGAATATTTCATCTCATCAATCGGAAGGCGGCTCAGTGGGCAGCGAGCATAACGACATCATCGATGGGTTTTCCACGATTAGAAACGCTGCCGGCGCCCCCGCAGAGGATTCGTTGATCGAAAAGAAGTCCGAATTCATCGGCGATGCCTGCCATATCGAGACTTTGGATGAAGCGCTCGCGTTCGTACAAGCCGTGCGTGATCGGCATCCGAAGGCCCGTCATGTCGCTTTCGCGGCCATTTTGGGTGCGGCCGAGGGCTCAGCCAAGGAACGCATGAGCGACGATGGGGAGCCAAGCGGCACTGCGGGCAAGCCGATTCTCGACGTCATTCGCATGGGCAAGCTCACCGATTGCGTCATTACCGTCACCCGCTATTTCGGCGGCATCCTTTTGGGCTCCGGCGGGCTGATTCGCGCCTATTCCACGGCCGCGTCGATGGCGGTGAAGGCGGCTGACGTCGAGCGGATCGTGCCGATGCGTCATTATCGAATCGTGCTGGAATACCCGTGGCTTGGCCGTTTTGAGCAGTTGCTTGCGCAGGCCGGCGGCAACGAAGAGGGTAAGGAATTCACCGACCGAGTCACTATGCGTTTCGCTGTACCCTCGGCCAATGCTCAGGATTTCGAAATGCGCGTCCGTGAAGCGTTCAACGCTAGGGCGCGCTTATCGCGTCTCTAGCCCTGTTCCCTTTAATACTGCGAATTTGATTTTCGAGTGGACAACGATTCTCCGGCTCGCGTTAAGCTGGAATCATGAGCGAAATGGAACAGGACGAAACGAAGCAGAATCAAGGCACGATGCCCGAAGGCGGGGCAGAAGGGAATAATGCCGGGGCAGATGTTCCCGCCTCTGTGCCCGAAAATGCGGTAGATAATGGTGCCGATGATAATACTGATACGCCGAATGCTTCTGATATTCTGAATACTTCCGATACCGCTGCACCTTCCGACAGTAATTCTGACGATGCAGCCGCTGGTCCCGCTCCTGAAAGTGAGACGACCACTGATTCTGGCGGCGACGCCGGCGATGACGATTTCGAGCCGCTCACCGACACCTACGAAGAGCTGAGGCACACGCAGGATTCCGCCGAGTTGAGCGCCGCAGCGCGCGAGCCGTTGCCGCCGAGGTCTGAGCAGGCCGCTTTTTCGCGTGCCACGGCATTGCTTGAGGCGGTGGCAGGCAATCAGAACACCCCGCTGGAAGACCGTATTTTTCTGGCGTCGACGATGCCTTTCCCGAATATTCTGGTCAAGCTTTCCGAAGATGAGAATGATGACGTCCGCGAAGCCGTCGCCGCCAATGCCGATGACAAGAACTGGCTGGTCGGCAGGCTTACCAAAGACAGGTCGGGCAAGGTGCGCGAAGCCGCGCTGCGCAATCCGCAGACCTCGTGGAAGATGCGTCTCGAAGGCGCGCAAAATCCCGAGACCTCGGCCGATACCCTCGATTTCCTTGCCAAGCTCGGCGTCGAAACCGAACCCAAGGCCCCCACGATTCTTGCAGCGATGGTTCGCCGCGCCGCTGCGCTCAATCCGAATTGTGCGCAGGCCACTTTGCAACGGCTCGCGCAAGACGAGTCCACCGATGTCAGTCACGCCGCACAAGGCAGACTTGGCTGAAGGTCGCGCTACTGGCAAGACAATCCTGCGAGGAACAAAACAGTCCTGCTGGTTTTCGTACCTTTTGAGTCGATAAAATGTACGTTTTCTAGCGGATTGTCTTGTCTTTCGTGCAATCAAAACTGGAGAGTCTCCGAAACGTGGCCAGGACCTGTGCAAAGCAGCCGTTAGTGGGAAAATTCATTATGCCGACATCACCGTTTCGCCACGTTGCGATTAGTCAGGGGTTTAGGTACAATGGTGAGTTGTTGTGTTTCCCTAGAGGGGTCCTTCAAAGCGCTTTCCCACTCGCACTAGGACTTTCAGGGAGCCCACGGATAAAGCGGTCGGAAAGGCATCATCGTAAGGTTTTGCCGATTTGGCCGGGAACACAATATAAAGAAAAGGTACACTCGTGAAAACTTTCACACCGAAGCCAGCTGATCTGACTCACGACTGGTACATCATTGACGCCACCGACGTGGTGCTGGGCAAGCTTGCAACCAGGGCAGCGCTTTTGCTGCGCGGCAAGAACAAGCCGACCTTCGCTCCGAACGCCGATTTGGGCGATCACGTGATCATCATCAACGCCGAAAAGATTGCGTTGACTGGCAAGAAGATGGACAAGGTGCTCTATGCGCACTCCGGTCGTCCCGGCGGCCTTCGCGCCGACAGCTACGCCGATTTGCTCAAGCGCAACCCTGAGCGCATCGTCCGCGAAGCGGTCAAGGGCATGATGCCGAAGAACCGCCTGTCCAAGGTCGAACTCGATCGTCTCCACGTTTTCGCTGGTCCCGATCACCCGCACACCCCGCAGAAGCCCCAGCCGGTTGAGATCGCTGCGGTTTCGCAGCAGGCCAAGTGAACTGAGAGGAGATAACGAATCATGGCTGAAAATACCAATAACTCCGCGGTTCAAGAGACCGAAGAGGAACTTACTTCATTTACCACTGAGACCAACGCCGGTGCTGGCACCGGTGCTTCCACGATTGCCCCGGGCTATGGCACGGGCCGCCGCAAGGAAGCCATCGCCCGCGTGCGCTTGGTTCCCGGTTCCGGCAAGTGGACCATCAACGGCCGCACCCTGGAGGAGTTCTTCCCCTCCCGTCTGCAGCAGCGTGAGGTCAACTCCCCGATCGTTCTGCTGAAGCTTGAGAACAAATTCGATGTCATCGTCCTCGTTGAGGGCGGCGGCACCACTGGTCAGGCCGGCGCCATTCGCCTCGGCGTGGCCCGTGCACTGAACGCCATCGACCGCGATGCCAACCGCGCCGCGCTCAAGAAGGCCGGCTTCCTCACCCGCGACGCCCGCGTCGTGGAGCGCAAGAAGGCAGGTCTGCACAAGGCACGTCGTGCGCCTCAGTTCTCGAAGCGTTGATTTTCGCTTTCAAAGCTGTTTACAAAATCCCTCCCAGCCAATCGGTTGCGGAGGGATTTTTGTATCCGGAGTTGAAGTGCAAGAGAAATCGTAGCAACAAAAAATAAACACGAAACTTTTAGAAAGACGATTTGCATAACTACTTTGCAAGAGTTATAGTGACCTTGTTGCGACCCCAATCCGATGTCGACTTTTCGTTGAGAATCAGCGCAGAACTCAGTGGCGGTCGGTCGCAAACCACCAATAAAATTTGGGAAAGGAACAGCGATGAAGGCTCTTGTATTAACCGGCGTGAAGCAATTCGAAATCGAGGATCGTCCAACCCCGAAGATCAATGCGGGCGAGGTCCTGATTAATACCGCATATGCAGGCGTGTGCGGCACCGACCACGATCTCTATGCCGGCCGTCCGGGTTCGGCTTCCGCCGTGCCGCCGATTGTGCTGGGTCACGAGAATTCCGGCGTGGTCGAGGCAATCGGCGAGGGTGTCACCAACGTCAAGCCTGGCGACCGTGTGGTCGTCGATCCGAACATCTACTGCGGCCAGTGCGAATACTGCCTGACTCAGCGCCCCGAACTCTGCGACTCGCTCAGCGCCGTCGGCGTCACCCGTGATGGTGGCCTCGAAGAGCAGTTCACCGCACCTGCAACGGTCGTCTATAAGCTGCCGGACAGCGTGAGCCTCAAGGATGCTGCGACCATCGAGCCGATTTCCTGCGCGGTGCACGGCGTGGACCTACTTGACATCCATCCCTACCAGAAGGCTCTGGTGATTGGCGATGGCTTCATGGGTCAGCTTTTCGTGCAGGTTCTGCAGGCCTACGGTGTCCACCAGGTCGATCTGGCGGGGCTTTTCGACGAAAAGCTCGAGCTCAACCAGCGCCTGTTCAATGTCAAGAACACTTACAATACCAATAATGTCGCGATTCCGGAGAACGAATACGACATCGTCGTGGAGGCGGTCGGTCTGCCGCAGACGCAGCATACCGCGGTTCTGGCCACCAAGAAGGGTGCTCAGGTTCTGATGTTCGGCGTGGGCCCGCAGGAGGCGAGCTTCGAGATGAATACGTATGACATCTACAAGAAGCAGCTGACGATTCAGGGCTCTTTCATCAACCCGCTGACGTTCAAGAGCGCCATCAGCCTGTTGGAAAGCGGCAAGGTAGACGTCGATCCACTGATCAGCCACGAATTCGCGCTTGAAGATGTGCAGGACTTCCTCGACGGCAAGATCGAGGGTGTTTCGAAGGCTGTCGTCAAGGTTGGCAAGTAAATTCGGCCGTAATGTCGCTTTACAAGATCAAAGGAGTTCATTATGAAGCCAATGTCTGATTTCACCACGGATTTCCAACATTCCGGCATGCCTGCCAAGGACTTGGACGAAACCATCGAGTTCTACACTAAAAAACTTGGTTTCGAACTGGCAGGCCTCTTCCCGAACGGCAAGAACCGTTGCGCGTTCCTGCGTTACGGCCACCTGACCATCGAGACTTGGGAAGGCGATCCGGTGGCGATGAAAGACGGCGCCATCAACCATTGGGCGCTGGATACGCCGGACATCGAGGCCGCGTTCGAGAACGCGAAGGCGCTCGGGCTTGAGCTGAAGGACAAGGAGATCCAGTCTATTCCTACATTCTGGGATAACGGCATCCGTTACTTCAACATCTACGGCCCGAACCGCGAGACCATCGAGTTCTGCCAGATTGTCTGATATTATTCACGGTCCGTGTCTGTTTTGATGGATTGCGGATTTTGCGGCGATAAGCATGATTGTTCGTGTTTATCGCCGCATTTTTATTAAAAAGCAACGTATTTGAAGTTCCGGCTCGGAAGTGCCAGATTCCTACTTGCAGATGCTCTGCACATACGGTGCGATGTAATGCAGCGCCGCGCCAACGATTTCCTGATCCTGCCCGCAGATGCTTTTGCGAATCTGGTATGTATCGGATTGGAAGGCATTGAGGTCGTCGCATTTGGCCTTGAGCCTTTCGAAATCCTGCTTTTGTAAGTACTGTGTCACCTCGCCGCCGATGATGATGTCGCAGGCCAGGACGTTGCGGACATTGTTGATGGTCTGCGCCAGATAGCCGAGCCATGAGTCGAAGCGCTCATAGGCTTTTTCGTCTCCGGCACGGACGCTTTCGAAGAACTCGTTCAGACTTTGCCCGTCGCTCCCGGTTAGGAATTCGGTGGAGCAATAAGGGTCCATACAGCCTTTGTTACCGCAGTAGCAGGGCAGCCCGCCGGGTACCAGCGTCATGTGTTCGATGGTGCCGTTACGCCGGTTCGGCCCCAGGCTAATCGAGCCGTCAACAATAATGGCCCCGCCCGGACGCCGTCCCAGGTAAAGGCAGATTGCGTCGTGAATGGTCTTGTCGAACCACAGTTCGGCTGACGCCGAGGCCATGGAATCGTGGATTAGCGCGCATTTCAACCCCGTTGCCGCTTCGAGCGCCTTGACTTCGAGGCCGGTGTCGTTCATGATGTTGCCGTAGATGACCTCGCTGCCGTCCTCCGAGATAAGGCCCTTGATGGCGAAGGCCGTGCCCAGGACGTGCGATCCCTTGCTTTCCAACTCGGAGGCGAACCGGGATATTTTTTGGCCGAGGTCGGAAACGAATCGTGAATCAGCCGAGAAAGTGATGTTGTGATGTTCTTCTGCGATGACGCCGCCCTTGAGATCCACCGCGCAAAGCGTCACCCCATTGCTTGCCGTTCCCACGCCGATGGCGCAGCACGTCTGCGGTTGGAAAACATAGGTGCGTGCCCTGCGTCCGCCTGTCGAATCGAGGGTCTCGCCTTTGGCAATCAATCTGTTGCGTTCAAGAAAGCTAAGATTTTGGCTGATGGTGGGCAGGCTCAGCCCGAGCGCTTGCTGGAGATCCTGTTTGGTCACACCGCTGTGAGCATAGATATGTGCGGTGACCGCGTGCAGATTCTGTGCCTTGATTGACGCCGTGGTTGCTTTCGGCATGGCCGCCTCCTCATGCATTCATCATACATTTGACAATGAAATTGGCAGAAGTGGGGAACGCAGGCATGGTCGTCCTTCGTTGCTACGACGTGCTTTCCTTCAATATCGTTAGCGTTAACGGAAATTCTTTATACACTAAGCGTGATGTGAGGTTTTGTGCAAGTGAACAGAAAAGAACCGATTTACTTACAAAAAGTAAGCAGATTTGTTTGTTTATATGGCCTAAAGCAAACATAAAATCCTCTCTAAAGCCCCAAGCTAAAACAAAAGAACAAAGGTAGCGCTGGTCCGTTATATTGTGACTTGACTCACATTGCGGCAGCGATGTGTGATGCGAACATGACTGCGAATAGAAAGGGAAGTCATGACTTCACAATCTAAGAACGCCGGAACTCCACCCAATACGAAAGCTTCAACGAAAGCCCCTATGAAAACCGAAACGAACGAAAAGCCGGACGTCAAGTGCGAGGTGGACCAGCTGGTCGCCCGTGGCGTCGAGGCGCTGAACCAATTCGAAAAACTCAACCAGGAGCAGGTCGACCGCATCGTCGCCAAGGCGTCGGTCGCCGCGCTCAACAAGCACTTGGTACTGGCCGATATGGCCGTGCGTGAGACGGGTCGCGGCCTGGTCGAGGACAAGGCCACCAAGAACATCTTCGCCTGCGAGCACGTCACCCATTACCTCGCCGGGCAGAAGACGGTCGGCATCATCCGCGAGGACGACGTGATGGGCATCGACGAGGTGGCGGAACCGGTCGGCGTCGTTGCCGGCGTCACCCCGGTCACCAACCCGACTTCCACAACGATTTTCAAGTCTCTGATTGCGTTGAAGACCCGCTGCCCGATTGTTTTCGGCTTCCACCCGTTTGCCCAGAAATGCTCGGTTGAGGCCGCACGCATCGTGCGTGACGCTGCGGTCGCGGCCGGTGCTCCCAAAGATTGCATCCAGTGGATCGAACATCCTTCGGTCGAAGCCACAGGTGCGCTGATGACCCATCCCGACATTGCTACGATCCTTGCCACTGGAGGCCCCGGCATGGTCAAGGCCGCGTATTCCTCCGGCAAGCCTGCGCTCGGCGTGGGCGCCGGCAATGCCCCTGCCTACGTCGACAAGAATGTCGATGTCAAGCGCGTTGCCAACGACTTGGTGCTCTCCAAGCATTTCGATTACGGCATGATCTGCGCCACCGAGCAGGGCATCATCGCCCACACCGATGTCTACGACCGCCTTGCAGACGAACTGAAGCGCCGAAAGGCCTACTTCGTCAACGCCGATGAAAAGGCCAAGCTCGAGCAGTACATGTTCGGCTGCACCGCCTATTCCGGCGGCAAGCCGAAGCTCAACTCCGTGGTTCCCGGCAAGTCTCCGCAATATATTGCGCGAGAAGCCGGCTTCACCGTCCCGGATGACGCGACGATTCTGGTCGCCGAGTGCAAGGAAGTGGGGGAGCAGGAGCCGCTGACGCTCGAGAAGCTTTGCCCAGTCCACGCCATGATGCGTTTCGAGACCGAGGAGCAGGGCTTCAGGATATGCGAGGGCATGCTCAAGTTCGGCGCCGGCCACACCGCCGTCATCCATTCCGACGATGAGGATCTCGTGAAGCGCTACGGTTTGCGCATGCACGCCTGCCGCATCGTTTGGAACCAGCCTTCCGCACTCGGCGGCATTGGCGACATCTACAACGCCATCGCCCCGTCCCTGACGCTCGGCTGCGGTTCGTACGGTGGCAATTCCGTCTCCGGTAATGTTCAGGCCGTCAATCTTTTGAATATCAAGCGCATCGCTCGAAGGAACAACAATATGCAATGGTTCAAAGTTCCGCCGAAGACCTATTTCGAGCCCAACGCCATCCGTTACCTGCGCGATATGTACAATATTCGCCGCGTGGTCATCGTCTGCGACAAGGTGATGGAACAGCTTGGCGTGGTCGACAAGGTCATCGACCAGCTGCGCAGCCGTCCTGAGCCCGTCACGTTCCGTACCATCGATTACATCGAGCCGGAGCCGTCGGTTGAGACCGTTGAGCGCGGGGCTGCCATGATGCGCGACGAGTTTCGCCCCGACACCATCATCGCGGTGGGAGGCGGTTCGCCGATGGATGCGGCCAAGATCATGTGGCTCTTGTACGAACACCCGGAAATCTCCTTCGACGACGTGCGCGAGAAGTTCTTCGACATCCGCAAGCGCGCCTTCCGCATCCCGCCTCTGGGAAGCAAGGCCAAGCTGGTGTGCATCCCGACGTCTTCCGGCACCGGTTCCGAGGTCACGCCGTTCGCGGTGATCACCGACCACAAGACCGGCTACAAGTACCCGATCACCGATTACGCATTGACCCCGTCCGTCGCCATCGTCGACCCGGTCCTCGCCCGTACCCAGCCTAAGGCGCTGGCCAGCAACACTGGCTTCGACGCGCTGACGCACTGCATGGAGTCCTACGTTTCCGTCTATTCCAACGATTTCACCGATGGCATGGCCCTGCACGCTGCCAAACTCATCTGGGACAACCTCGAAACCTCTGTGTGTGCGGAACCTGGAGAAGCTAAGAAGCAGGCGCAAGAGAAAATGCACAACGCGGCCACGATGGCCGGCATGGCCTTCGGTTCCGCATTCCTCGGGATGTGCCACGGCATGGCCCACACCATCGGTGCGCTGTGCGACGTGGCCCACGGCCACACCAACGCGATTCTGTTGCCCTACGTCATCCGTTACAACGGCTCGATTCCACAGGAACCGACAAGCTGGCCGAAGTACGACAAATACGTTGCGCCGGAGCGTTATCAGGAATTTGCCCGTGTGCTCGGCATCGACCCGGGCAAGAGCGCGGAGGAAGGCGTGGAGAACCTTGCGCTCGCGGTGGAGGATTACCGCGACAACAAGCTCCACATGGATTCCAGCTTCCAGCAGTGCGGTGTCGACGAGACCTATTTCTGGAGCATTCTCGACCAGATCGGCATGCGTGCCTACGAGGACCAGTGCACTCCTGCGAACCCGCGTATCCCGCAGATCGAGGATATGAAAGACATCGCCATCGGTGCCTACTATGGCGTCTCCCAGGCCGAAGGCCACGCCCGTCGTCTCGAGCGTGAGGCGAGTGAGATCGACGAGGTAGTGGTAGTGGAGAAGTAATCTCGTTACTCGGTAACAACGTTCCCGCTGATATTTGGTTTAGTGCCAAGTTCAGCGGGAACGTCTATTTTCGCTGTGATGAAGCTATTTATTTCGACCTCTATCGAAGCGTTCTGTAGGCTGGCCCAGGCCAAACGATGCTTGAGCGGTTTCGGACAGATAGATAGAATATATATATGAACGGTATGGCCAGTGACGTAACGGTTGTGATCACTTGTTTCAATCAGGCTGCCACGATTCGGCAGAGCGTTGAATCCGCCTTCGCTCAGACCTGTGCCCCGGCTCGCGTCATCGTGGTCGATGATGCTTCTGACGATATCGAGACCAAAGAAATACTGAGCGTACTGGAAAAGGAACCTGCTGTTGAGGTCATTGCTCGCAGCTGCAACAGTGGCGTGAGCGCCGCGCGTAACACCGGTCTCAGCCGTGTCACTACACCGTTCGTGGTGATACTTGACGGCGATGATTTGCTGGAACCGGGTTATATAGAAGCCACACGAGCCGAATTGTCGTCTGATGAAAAGGTTTTCGCTGCTTCGTCGTGGATGAAGACTTTTGGCGCCTTAACTGCGACGGTAAAACCGACCGGCGGCAATATCTTGCCGTTCCTGTGCCGTAATTGTGCTCCGGCCACGTGCATGTTCCGCGTTTCCGTCCTACGGCAAAGCGGCGGTTACGACGAAAGCATGCGAAAGGGGTTCGAAGATTGGGATTGCTGCCTGTCATTGTTCGAGACGTTCGGTGTCGATAATCTTCAATCCCGCGTTTCGATAGTCCAAAAGCCGCTGATTCGATACCGCACCGCTCCCGCTTCGTCGAATATAGTCAGTATGAATTCACGTTTGGATTTGTTACGTTATCTGATCGGCAAACATCAAGATTTATATTCGAATCATCTTGAAAACGCGATTTTAGGCTTTGAGAAAACAAGTATCGATCGTCTGGCCTTATTTGAAGCGACTGTCAAAAATAATCCGCAAATAATCGAAAACTGTGATGCTGTGAGGTCGTTTATGGACTCTCCATCATTCGGTGATGGAGGAATGGCCGCTGCTGTAAGAATCGAGAGCAAAAACGCTCGGGAAAATAGCTGAAATGTCAGTAATGGCAACGACACGCCCGAATTTTTCTAGTAGCCCCCGAATGCTTTAATAGAACAGTTGCCTGTTTTGGGCTCGCAAATTGTAAGAAAAAGAGCGAGTGCAGCCCGGTGCCGTCCTCTCGAAGGCGCTGTAGTGCTGCACACTGATGTGGTTAGACCACGGGATTCTCCCGGGGGTCTTACGCGCCGGTGTCCTTAAACGGGTTGGTAATGTCAACAATCGCTAGAAAGGGCGGACGGCAATGGCGGGACAGAAAATCCGCATCAGGCTTAAGTCCTATGACCATGAGGTCATCGACCAATCGGCGAAGAAAATCGTCGAGACGGTCACGAACGCGGGTGCCACTGTGGTGGGCCCGGTTCCTCTGCCTACTGAGAAGAACGTCTTTGTGGTAATTCGTTCTCCTCATAAATACAAGGATTCTCGCGAGCAATTCGAGATGCGCACTCATAAGCGCCTCATCGACATCGTGGACCCGACCCCTAAGGCCGTGGATTCATTGATGCATATCGATTTGCCTGCGGATGTCAATATCGAGATCAAGCTTTAAAGGAGGGGAGAAGCATGTCGTTGCAGAAAGCAAATCGTTCTGCGCTGCTGGGCCGCAAGCTCGGTATGTCGCAGGTTTGGGACGAACAGGGTTTCTTCGTTCCCGTGACGCTCGTAGATGTGTCCACCAATGTGGTCACCTGCGTCAAGACCGAAGAGAGCGACGGCTATAAGGCCGTTCAGCTCGGCTACGGTCAGATTGATCCCACTAAGGTGACCAAGCCCATGGCTGGTCATTTCGCGAAGGCGGGCGTTACCCCGCGTCGTCATCTGGTCGAGGTCCGTACGGACAACGTCGACGAATTCAAGCCCGGTCAGGAACTGACCGCCGACTTGTTCGCTGACGGCTCCGTTGTGGACGTCACCGGTACGACCAAGGGCAAGGGCTTCGCCGGAACCATTAAGCGTTGGGGCTTCAAGTCCTATCGTCGTACTCACGGCTCTCACAAGAACGAGCGTCGCCCCGGCTCTGTCGGTGCTTGCGCTACGCCGAGCCGTATTTTGAAGGGCAAGCGTATGGCCGGTCGTATGGGCCATGTCACTTCCACCGTGCAGAACCTTGAGGTCGTTTCCTCCGATAAGGAGAACGGCGTCATCGCCATCAAGGGCGCTCTTCCAGGGCCCAAGGGCGGCATCGTTCTGCTTCGTTCGGCTGTGAAGGGAGCCTGATAAACCATGGCAAAAGTAACACTCAATGTCACCGACGCCAAGGGCAAGTCCGCTGGCACCGTTGAGGCGCCGGTCGAGATTTTCGGCATCTCCAATGAAGAGGTCGAGGCTCACGTTCCGCTGATTCACCAGGTGGTCGTCGCTCAGCTCGCCGCAGCCCGTCAGGGCACGCATGCGGTCAAGAGCCGTGGCGATGTCTCCGGTGGCGGCAAGAAGCCGTGGAAGCAGAAGGGCACCGGTCGCGCTCGTCAGGGCTCGATTCGCGCTCCTCAGTGGGTTCATGGTGGTATCGCTCACGGCCCGGTGCCGCGCGATTACTCCCAGCGCACTCCCAAGAAGATGAAGGCCGGCGCGCTGCGCTATGTGCTTTCCAACCGTGCGAACGCCGGACGCGTCGCCGTCGTCGACTTTGGCATCAAGGACACTCCGTCCACCAAGGCCGCCGTTGCAGCGCTCACCCCGGTAAGCCAGAACGAGTTCACCACTGTCGTGCTTTCGCGCGACAACGTCAACGAGTGGCTTTCCGTTCGCAACATCCCGACGGTGCACGTGCTCTTCGCAGATCAGCTCAACACCTACGATGTGGTTACCGCTCAGTATGTCGTCTTCAGCAAGGAAGGCTTCGATGCCTTCGTCGCTGCCAAGACTGAGCCCAAGGAGGCCTGAACGATATGGTAGCTATTCACAATCCCGCCCACGACGTCATCATCAAGCCGGTAGTCTCCGAAAAGAGCTATGCCGCCGGTGACCGTGGTCAGTACACTTTCGTGGTCGCTCCTGATGCCAACAAGGTTCAGATCAAGCAGGCCGTCGAAGAAATCTTCAATGTCAAGGTGACGAACGTCAACACCCTCAATCGCGCCGGCAAGCGCCAGCGCACCCGTACCGGTTTCGGTCAGCGTGCCAATCAGAAGCGCGCAATCGTCACGGTCGCCGAGGGCCAGTCGATCGACATCTTCGGCAACTGAAGCAATAGCCGAAAAAGTCAAAGGAAGAACTAATTATGGCTATCCGCGTTTATAAGCCGACGACTCCGGGCCGCCGCAACGCGTCTGTGTCGGATTTCTCCGACCTCACGCGCTCCACGCCTGAGAAGTCGCTGGTACGCAAACTCAACAGCACCGGCGGTCGTAACTCATACGGCCGTGTGACCTCCCGCCATCGCGGCGGCGGCCACAAGCGCCAGTACCGTCTCATCGATTTCAAGCGTTGGGACAAGGACGGCGTTCCCGCCAAGGTTGCTGAGATCGAATATGATCCGAACCGCTCCGCCCGTATCGCCCTCCTGCATTATGCAGACGGCGAGAAGCGCTACATCGTGGCGCCGAAGGGCATCAAGCAGGGTGACGTCATCGAGACCGGCGAAAATGCCGATATCAAGCCCGGCAACAATCTGCCGCTGCGCAATATCCCCACCGGTACGATCGTCCACGCCATTGAGCTCCGTCCTCTGGGCGGCGCCAAGATCGCGCGCTCCGCTGGTGCAGGCGTTCAGCTTGTCGCCAAGGACGGTGCTTACGCCCAGCTGCGTATGCCGTCCGGAGAAATCCGCAACGTCGACGCACGCTGCCGCGCCACCGTCGGTGAGGTCGGCAACTCCGATCACGCCAACGTGCAGCTCGGCAAGGCCGGTCGCGCCCGCTGGATGGGCAAGCGCCCGATCACCCGTGGTGAGTCCATGAACCCGGTCGACCACCCGCACGGTGGTACCACTCGCGGTGGTAAGCCGCCAGTGTCGCCGTGGGGCAAGGGCGAAGTTCGTACTCGCCGTCCGAAGAAGGCTTCGAACAAGATGATTGTTCGTCGTCGTCCCAATGGCAAGAACCGTAAGTAAGGAGCGTCGAATAGATGTCACGTAGCATCAAGAAGGGCCCCTTCGTCGACGCCCATTTACAGAAGAAAGTCGACGAACAGAACGAGAAGGGCACGAAGAACGTCATCAAGACGTGGTCGCGCCGTTCGATGATCACTCCGGACTTCATCGGTCACACCTTCGCTGTGCATGATGGTCGCAAGCATGTCCCGGTCTTCGTGACCGAGTCCATGGTTGGCCACAAGCTCGGCGAATTCGCGCCGACAAAGACCTTCCGTGGTCACGTTCATGATGACAAAAAAGCTCGCCGCTAAAGGAAGAGAAAGATTATGGAAGCTAAAGCAATCGCACGTCACGTCCGTGTGACGCCGCGCAAGGCTCGCCGCATGGTCGACCTCATCCGAGGCAAAAAAGTGAGCGAAGCCGTCACCATCCTGAAATTCGCCCCGCAGGACGCCTCTGAGCCAGTGCTCAAGGTACTGCAGAGCGCCACCGCGAACGCCCGCGTCAAGGCCGACAAGGCCGGCGAGGCGTTCCGTGAGAACGACCTGTATGTGAAAGAGACCTATGTGGACGAAGGCGTGACGCTCAAGCGTTTCCGTGCTCGTGCACAGGGCCGCGCCGGACGCATCAACAAGCGCACCAGCCACATCACCGTCGTTGTCGCCAGCAAGGAAGGAGCCCGCTAAAGATGGGTCAGAAGATCAATCCGTTAGGCTACCGCCTGGGTATCACTGAAGACCACCGTTCGAAGTGGTTCTCCGATTCCAACAAGCCTGGTGAGCGTTACAGCGACTTCGTCCTCGAGGACGACAAGATTCGCAAGGCCATGAACAAGGACCTCGAGCGTGCAGGCGTGTCCCGCATCATCATCGAGCGCACCCGTGACCGCGTGCGTGTGGACATCCACACCGCTCGCCCGGGCATTGTCATCGGTCGTCGTGGAGCAGAGGCCGAACGTGTTCGCGCCAAGCTCGAGAAGATCACGGGCAAGCAGGTTCAGCTCAACATCTTCGAAGTCAAGAACGCCGCTCTGGACGCCCAGCTTGTCGCTCAGTCCATCGCCGAGCAGCTGACCAACCGTGTCACGTTCCGTCGTGCCATGCGCAAGGCTCAGCAGGACGCGATGCGTGCTGGCGCCAAGGGTATCCGCATCAAGCTCTCCGGCCGCCTTGGAGGCGCCGAGATGAGCCGTTCCGAGTTCTATCGTGAGGGTCGCGTTCCGCTGCAGACCCTTCGCGCTTTGATTGATTACGGTTTCTTCGAAGCCCGTACGACCTACGGTCGTATCGGTGTGAAGGTCTGGATCTACAAGGGCGACATGACCGAACGTCAGTTCGATGAGCAGCAGGCCCAGCAGGACAACAACCGTGGACGCCGTGGCGGCGATCGTCGCCCGCGTCGTGGTGGTCGTCCTTCCGGTGCTCGTGGTTCCAAGCCAGCAGAAGCCAAGGCCCCTCAGGCTGAGGCCGCTGCTGCAGCCGAACCCGCAGCAGCCGCAGCACCTGCCGCCTCGGAAGCAAAGGAGTGAGCAGATATGCTTATCCCAAAGAGGACTAAGTACCGTAAACAGCAGCGTCCGAAGCGTCGCGGCATGTCCAAGGGCGGCAATGAGATCGCGTTCGGCGATTATGGCATTCAGGCTCTGGCCCCTGCCTACATCTCCAACCGTCAGATCGAGGCTGCTCGTATCGCCATGACCCGCTACATCAAGCGTGGCGGTCGTGTGTGGATCACGATCTTCCCGGATCGTCCTTTGACCAAGCACGCGCTCGGAAGCCGAATGGGTTCCGGCAAGGGCACCCCGGAGTCCTGGATCGCCAATGTGCATCCTGGACGCGTGATGTTCGAAATCGGCGGCGTCGACGAGGCAACTGCGAAGGAAGCCCTTCGCCGCGCCATCGACAAGCTGCCGATGAAGTGCCGCATTATCGCACGTGAAGGCGGTGACATCTGATGTCAGTCGGAACTGAAGACTACACCATCAAGAATCTCAACGAGAAGACCAATGGCGAGATCGAGGGCTTCCTCAAGAAGTCCAAGGAAGAGCTCTTCAATCTGCGCTTCCAGAACGCCACCGGTCAGCTTGACAACTCTGCTAGGCTCAAGGCCGTGAAGCACGATATCGCCAGGATGTACACCGTCCTGCGTGAGCGTGAACTCGGCATCAGCCAGGAGCCTGAGTCGGGCGACACGAAGACTGAGGAGAAGTAAGCATGGCTGAAAAGCAAGAGCGCAACTTCCGCAAGACTCGTAGCGGTTACGTCGTGTCCGACGCAATGGACAAGACCATCACCGTCGAGCTCGAGCAGCGTTCGACCCACCCGCTGTACGGCAAGGTCGTCCGCTCCACTCGTAAGGTCAAGGTTCATGACGAGCACAACGACGCCCACAACGGCGATTTCGTGCGTATCATGGAAACCCGGCCTTTGAGCAAGACCAAGCGTTGGCGTCTCGACTCCATCGTCGAACGCGCCAAGTAACAAGTTCGGCAAGGCTCCGCTGCTCACCTTCACGGGTGGCAGGGGAGAACCAGCGCGGCTAAGGAGAATCAATGATTCAGCAGGAAACGCGGCTTCATGTCGCCGACAACACGGGTGCCAAGGAGATTTTGGCCATCCGAGTGCTCGGCGGATCGAAGCGACGCTATGCCGGCATCGGCGACGTGATCGTCGCCTCCGTCAAGGACGCGATCCCTGGCGGGTCGGTCAAGAAGGGCGATGTGGTCAAGGCCGTTGTCGTCCGTACGGTAAAAGAGCATCGTCGTAAAGACGGCTCATACATCAAGTTCGACGAGAACGCTGCGGTTATTCTTGGCTCCGGCCATGAACCCAAGGGCACTCGTATCTTCGGACCGGTCGGACGTGAACTGCGTGACAAGCGCTTCATGAAGATCGTGTCCCTCGCCCCGGAGGTGATCTGAAATGGTAGCCAAGATCAAGACCGGTGACCAGGTCAAGGTCATTCGCGGCAAGGATCGCGGCAAAGAGGGCAAGGTCACCAAGGTGCTTGCCAACGACCGTCTGATCGTCGAGGGTGTGCAGATCGTCAAGAAGCACGTGCGTGCAACCCAGCAGGGCCAGCAGTCCGGCATCGTCTCCGTTGAGGCGCCGATTCATCGCTCCAATGTGATGGTCATCGACCCGGAGACCAAGGAACCGACCCGCGTTGGTGTCAAGGTCACGACCAAGGCCCAGGACGGCAAGGTCAAGACCGTGCGCACCCGCATCGCCAAGAAATCAGGAAAGGAGCTGGCATGAGCGATACAACCGTCGAAGCGCCGGCAACACCGCGCCTGAAGCAGCAGTACATCGACAAGATCGTGCCTGAGCTCGAGAAGGAATTCAAGTATTCCAACCCGATGCAGGTCGCCAAGGTCCAGAAAGTCGTCGTCTCCATGGGCGTCGGCGCTGCGGCCCGTGACTCCAAGCTCATCGAAGGCGCCGTCAAGGATTTGACCGCCATCACCGGCCAGAAGCCGAAGATCACCAAGGCCAAGAAGTCCGTCGCGCAGTTCCATCTGCGTGAAGGTCAGGCTATCGGTGCATACGTGACGCTTCGCGGCGACCGTATGTGGGAGTTCCTCGACAGGCTGCTCGTTCTTGCTCTGCCGCGTATCCGCGATTTCCGCGGCATCAGCGACAAGCAATTCGATGGCCAGGGCAACTACAACTTCGGTCTCACCGAGCAGTCCATGTTCCACGAGATCGATCCTGACACGATCGATCATCAGCGTGGTATGGATATCACCGTGGTGACCAGCACCAAGGATGACAAGGAAGCTCGGGCATTGCTCAAGCACCTTGGCTTCCCCTTCAAGGAGAACTGAAATGGCAAAAACCGCTCTTAGAAACAAGGCTGCTGCCAAACCAAAGTTCAAGGTGCGCGGCTATACGCGCTGCCAGGTTTGCGGCCGTCCCCACTCCGTATATCGCAAGTTCGGCCTGTGCCGCATCTGCCTTCGCGAGAAGGCTCATCGTGGCGAGCTGCCCGGAGTTACGAAGTCCAGTTGGTAAACATCGACGCTGAAGGTCCTCGGCCGGGGCAGGTTATCAATACCTGCTCCGGCGGAGGAAACCACGGCGAGAAAGGGCGTTAGCCCACATGACAATGACAGATCCAATCGCAGACATGCTTACGCGTCTGCGTAATGCGAGTGCGGCGAAGCATGAGACCGTTTCGATGCCGTACTCCAAGTTTAAGGCGGCGATCGCCGAGATCCTCAAGCGTGAAGGTTATATTAAAGACTTCACCGCTACGGATGCTCGCGTCGGCCAGAACCTTGAGATCACGCTGAAGTACGGTCCCAATGGCGAGCGTGCCATTCAGGGCATCAAGCGCATCTCGAAGCCCGGCCTGCGTCGCTATGCGAAGTCGGACGCACTGCCGATGCCACTCGGTGGCATGGGTGTCGCGATCATTTCGACCAGTGCAGGATTGTTGACCCAGAAAGATTGCCTCGACCGGGGCATCGGCGGCGAGATCGTCGCCTTCGTTTGGTGAGGAAGGAGAGCTAAACATGGCATCACATATTGGTAAGCTCCCCGTCACCATTCCGGCAGGCGTGGAAGTCAAGATCGACGGACAGAACTTCAGCGTCAAGGGCGCCAAGGGTTCTGATTCCTACACTATTCCCGACGGCATCACCGCCCGTGTCGAAGACAACACCATTTACTTCGACGCGGTTGATGATCAGCTGCAGACCCGTGCAGACCACGGTCTGGCCCGTTCCATCGTCGCTTCGATGGTCCAGGGTGTGCACGACGGATTCAGCAAGACGCTGGACATCGTCGGCACCGGTTACCGTGCGCAAATGAAGGGCAAGGGCATTGAGTTCTCGCTCGGCTATTCGCACACCATCACCGTCAACCCGCCCGAAGGCATCACCTTCGAGCTGCCGAACGCCAACCAGGTGGTCGTCAAGGGTATTGACAAGCAGGCGGTCGGTCAGGCCGCGGCCAATATCCGCGCACTTCGCAAGCCGGAACCCTACAAGGGCAAGGGCATCAAGTACTCCGACGAACACATCCTGCGCAAGGCTGGAAAGGCTGGTAAGTGATATGACAGTCAAGATTTTCGGTAAAGGCAAGAAAGTCGCAAGGCTTCGTCGTCACGCTCGTCTGCGCAAGCACATCAGTGGCACCGCAGAGCGTCCACGTCTCGTTGTCACCCGTTCGAACCGTCACATGGTCGCTCAGATCGTTGACGATACCAAGGGCGTCACTTTGGTCAGCGAGTCCACTATTACCCATGATTTCGATGGGTTCAAGGGCACCAAGACCGAAGCCGCACAGAAGGTCGGCGAGTTGATTGCCAAGAAGGCCAAGGATGCGGGCATCGATTCCGTCGTCTTCGACCGTGGTGGCAACAAGTATCATGGTCGCGTCGCAGCGGTTGCTGAAGGCGCCCGTCAGGGAGGTCTTGCACTGTGAGCGACAACGAAAAGGAAACCCAAGTGACTGAAGAAAATCAGAACACGCAGGCGTCCAACGACAACAAGGGTCAGCGTAACGACGATCGTCGCGGTTCACGCCGTGGCGGACGTGGCGAAGGCCGTCGAGGAGAGCGTCGCGGTGAACGCCGTGGCCGTCGCGAGGAAAATCGTGGCGACGAGCTGCTCGATCGCGTCGTGACCATCAACCGCGTTTCCAAGACCCGTAAGGGTGGTCGTAGCATGAGCTTCGCCGCTCTCGTGGTGGTCGGAGACGGCAACGGCACCGTCGGTGTTGGCTATGGCAAGTCCCGTGAGGTTCCTGCCGCCATCGCCAAGGGTCAGCTTGACGCCAAGAAGCACATGTTCACCGTTCCGCGCGTTCGCGGCACTGTGACCCACCCGGTCATCGGCCATGACGCAGCAGGCACCGTTCTGCTTCGCCCCGCTGCTCCCGGCACCGGTGTAATCGCCGGCGGTGCTGTCCGCGCCGTCATGGAGTGCGCCGGCATCTCCGATATTCTCACCAAGTCCATGGGCAGCGCCACCGCGGTCAACGTGGTTCGCGCCACCGTGGATGCCCTGAAGCAGCTCGAGGAGCCGGAAGAGATCGCGGCACGCCGTGGTTTGACCGTTGAACAAGTCGCTCCTGACACCCTGCTCCGTGCTCGTGCCGAAGGCATCGCCGAGGCCCGCAAGGCCCGTGAGGATGCCAAGGCCGAGGCCGAACAAGCCAAGGATGGTGAAGAGTAATGGCAGATCTGAAGATCACACTCACAAAAGGTCTGGTCAACCGCAAGCCTGCCCAGCGCGACACTGTTCGCACGCTCGGCCTGCACAAGATCGGTCAGACGGTTGTCCGTGAGGACACTCCTGCAACCCGCGGTCTGATCAATGCGGTTCGCCATTTGGTCACGGTTGAGGAGGCCTGATATGGCAGAACAAGAAGAAAACACTATTTTGCAGATGCATGATCTGCGTCCGGCTCCCGGTGCCAAGAAGAATCGCATCCGTGTCGGCCGTGGTGAAGGTTCCAAGGGTAAGACCTCGGGACGTGGCGCCAAGGGCACGTTGAAGCGTTATCAGGTTCGTCCTGGCTTCGAAGGTGGCCAGCTGCCTCTGTACATGCGTCTTCCGAAGCTTCGCGGTTTCAAGAGCCCCTTTAAGAAGGAGTTCCAGGTCGTCAATGTCTCCGCTCTCTCCGAGCTGTTCCCGAAGGGTGGAGAGGTCAGCGTCGAGGATTTGGTCAAGGCCGGTGCGGTTCGCGCCGGATACCCTGTCAAGGTCCTAGGCGACGGTGAGACCAAGGTGGCGTTCACACTCAAGGGCGTGAAGGCTTCCAAGTCCGCCAAGGCCAAGATTGAAGCTGCAGGCGGCTCCATTTCCGAAGAGTAATTCGGATGTCTTTGCGTTGTGGAGTTTAGTCTCCATATAACGTTATATCTGGTCCTCCTTGCAATGAGCGGGGAGGACCATTTTATTAGCTGCGACAAGACGCAAAATTATAGATTGATACGTGTTGATTGATTTAATTGCGTTGTGAGCGGCATTTGGTAGACGCTTGACGCTAAGATTATCGTTTAGTGTGTTTGCATCGGTACATCAGGTGTGCCGAATAGGGAAGGAAATCCAGGTGAGGACGTTAATCCAGGCCCTGAAGACGAAGGAACTTCGCCATAAGATCCTCTTCGTGCTCGGCATCATTATCATCTACCGCATCGGTTCGTTCATACCGACCCCGGGAGTGGACTATAAGGTGGTCCAGCAATGTGTCGGCACCATGAAGACGGCCCAAGAGAACTTCGTGGGGTTGGTCAACCTCTTCTCCGGCGGCGCCATGCTGCAGCTTTCCATCTTTGCTTTGGGCGTGATGCCGTACATCACGGCGTCCATCGTCATTCAGCTGTTGCGTGTGGTCATTCCTCGTTTTGCGGCGCTGCACAAGGAAGGCCAGTCCGGCGAAACCAAGCTGACGCAGTACACGCGTTATCTCACCATTGGCCTCGCTATTCTGCAGTCCACCACTATTCTTGTCACCGCTCGTTCCGGTGCGTTGTTCAACTATCAGTGCGGTCAGGTCGTACCCGACGGCTCTGTTTGGAACCTTGTGGTCATGGTGTTGATCATGACCGGCGGTACCGGCCTCATCATGTGGATGGCCGAATTGATTACCGACAAGGGCATCGGCCAAGGTATGTCGGTCTTGATTTTCATGTCCATCTGCTCCGGCTTCCTTCCGCAGCTCTGGCAGATCGGCTGGGGCACCAACGGCAAGAACGGCAACTGGGAGTACTTCGGCATCGTCGTCGCTGTCCTCGTCGTTATTCTTATCTTCGTTGATTTCGTCGAGCTTGCTCAGCGCCGCATCCCGGTTCAGTACACGCGCCGTATGATCGGTCGCAAGATGTATGGCGGCTCCTCTACCTATCTTCCGTTGAAGATCAATATGTCTGGCGTTATCCCGCCGATTTTCGCCTCCTCGATTCTGGCGATTCCGACATTGATCGCACAGTTCGGTAAGTCCGACCAGAAGTGGGTCAAGTGGATTAACACCAATCTGGCCAACACGACTTCTATTTGGTACATCGCGCTTTACGCCGTGATGATTGTGTTCTTCTGCTTCTTCTACACGTCGATCACCTTTGACCCCGACGAGACGGCAGACAACATGAAGCAGTACGGTGGCTTCATTCCCGGCATCCGTGCCGGCAGCGCCACCAGCCGTTACCTGAGCTATGTGATGAACAGGCTCAACACGGTCGGTGCTATTTACCTGCTCTTCGTTGCGTTGATTCCGACCATGCTCATCATGATGCTGAAGCTCAACAACAAGCTTCCGTTCGGTGGTACGACCATCCTGATTATTGCGGGCGTCGGCCTCGACACCCTGCGTCAGGCGAAGGCCCAGACCGAGCAGTTCCAGTACACCGGCTTCCTGCTTGAAGACACCGACCACATCGAGGGTGAGGACGTCAAGAAGTCCAAGAAGACCAAGAAGTCTGCAACCGCGGTTGTCGAAAGCGCGGAGACCGTCAGCGAGGATACTCAATCCGAGGTAGCTGAGAAGGAATCCGACAAGAGCAAGGAGAACGCAGATACCACGGTAGTTGAACACTCTGAGACCACGAAAGCTACGAACACCGATTCCGCTGATTCGGCCACGCAAAGTGACAAATCGAAGGAAGAGAATTCCGACGCTGACGGGAAGGCCTCCGACGCCTTGGACGATTCCGATGACAACAACCATACCGACGACAAGTCCGAGTGACATATTCGGTTGAGTTGTTGATAACAAGTTTAGAAAAATAATGAATGATGCTCATCTGTTCTTAAGAAGCGGGTGGGCATCATTTGCTACATACACAATCAAGAAAGTAGAAGCAACATGCGTCTTTTGATTATGGGCCCGCAAGGAGTGGGCAAGGGAACTCAAGCCAAGCTGATTGCCGAGCACTACGGCATCCCGCACATCTCCACTGGGGATATCTTCCGTTACAACATGAAGAACAACACTCCGCTGGGGCAGGAAGCCAAGAGCTATACCGACAAGGGACAGCTCGTTCCCGACGAGCTGACCAACAAGATCGTCAAGGACCGCCTGGCTATGGACGACGCCAAGAACGGCTGGATCCTCGATGGTTATCCGCGCAACGCTGCTCAGGTCGAGGCGCTTGACAAGATGCTCGAAGAGCTTGGAACCCCGCTCGACAAGGTCGTGGCACTTGACGCCGACCGCGACATCCTGATGAAGCGCATCGCCAAGCGTGCCACCGAAGAAGGCCGTGCCGACGATAACGCCGAAGCCATTGCCCAACGCCTTAAGACCTACGACGAAGAAACCGCACCACTGCTCGACACCTACAAATCCCGTGGTTGCCTGGTGCCGATTGACGGCGAAGGGGATATCGATGATATCTCCAAGACCATTTTCGATGCTTTGGATTGATGGAGATTTGCTGGCACGTTTCCGCTGAATTGGCTGATACGCAATCAAGCGAGTAAAGACCAGAATTTCCATTACCACAAGAAGGGATTGAATGCAACACGCCGTGTCGCATTTGGTCCCTCCTTTTGTTATAGTAAGAAGTTGGTGTGTTTTCGGATGCGCCATAAATGTAATATCAGCCAAAGAACGGAATGAGGCTCATGGCTAAAGACGGTGTGATTGAAGTCGAAGGTCAGGTAGTGGAAGCACTGCCGAACGCGATGTTTCGCGTCGAACTTGAAAACAAGCACATCGTGCTGGCCACAATTTCGGGCAAGATGCGCAAGAATTATATTCGTATCCTTCCTCAGGACCGTGTGGTCCTCGAAATGAGCCCTTACGACCTGAACCGCGGCCGTATTACGTACCGTTATAAGTAAAGGTACAAGAAAAGGAAAACCATGAAGGTCAGCCCTAGTGTGAAGAGGATCTGCGAGAATTGCCGCGTGATCCGTCGTCACGGTCGCGTCATGGTGATCTGCTCCAACCCGCGCCACAAGCAGCGTCAAGGCTGAGCGGAAAACCTCCGACCAGAAAAAGGTACTGAGTCGCAGCCCAATCGCTGAACCCCGGGTACGTAGGCCCGAGCCGGGAAACCGGATGACTTGGTACAAACCTACGGAAACATAGAAGGAATCGCAATGGCACGTCTTGCCGGAGTCGACATCCCCAATGAGAAGCGCATCGAGATTGCCCTCACCTATATATTTGGTGTCGGCCGTACTCGCGCGAAGGAAACGCTTGCCGCAACCGGTGTGAATCCGGATACCCGCGTCAAGGATCTGAGCGACGAGCAGCTTATTACGCTGCGTGACTATCTTGAGGCCAACTACAAGATTGAAGGCGATCTGCGTCGTGAAGTCGATGCGGATATTCGTCGCAAGATTCAGATCAACTGCTATCAAGGCCAGCGTCACCGCCATGGTCTGCCTGTGCGCGGTCAGCGCACCAAGACCAACGCCCGTACCCGTAAGGGCCCGAAGCGTACCGTCGCTGGAAAGAAAAAGGCCGTCAAGTAAGGCCTAAGCAGTTATGAAGAGGGACGGGACGTCGCTTGTATTTTGCAGCGTTCCAGGCTCTTCGTGACGTTTGGAATCATTCGTAAATAGGAAACGAGGATCAATGGCAGCTGCAAAGCAAGCCGTGCGCAAGCCGCGTCGCCGTGACCGCAAGTCGGTACCGGTCGGTCAAGCGCACATCAAGTCCACTTTCAATAACACCATCATCTCCATCACGGATCCCTCGGGCGCAGTCGTGGCCTGGGCTTCCGGTGGCGATGTCGGTTTCAAGGGCTCACGTAAGTCCACCCCCTACGCCGCAGGCATGGCCGCTGAATCCGCCGCCCGCAAGGCGCAGGAGCACGGCGTCAAGAAGGTTGACGTCTACGTCAAGGGCCCGGGCAGCGGTCGTGAAACCGCTATCCGCTCCCTGCAGTCCGCAGGTCTTGAGGTCGGTTCCATCACCGATGTCACCCCGCAGGCCCATAACGGTGTGCGCCCTCCGAAGCGCCGCCGCGTCTGAAGCACTTCATTTAACCATCCGTCCAACCCGCTTATGACCAGTGAGTGCACCACCGATCAGAAGCTGAAAGGATAACACAGTGCTTATTGCACAGCGTCCGCAACTTACTGAGGAATCACTGAATCCGCAGCGTTCTCGTTTTACCATCGAGCCGCTCGAGCCTGGATTCGGCTATACGCTTGGTAATTCGTTGCGTCGTACTCTGTTGAGCTCCATTCCCGGAGCCGCAGTCACTTCGGTGCGTATCTCAGGTGCCCTGCACGAGTTCACCACTCTGCCAGGCGTCGAGGAGGATGTCACCGAAATCCTGCTCAACATCAAGGGAATCGTGCTCACCAGCGAATATGACGAACCGGTTGTCATGTATCTGCGTAAAAGCGGTAAGGGCGAGGCCACCGCGGGGGACATCACCCCTCCGGCCGGCGTCACCATCGCCAACCCGGATATGCATATCGCCACCCTTGCGGAAGACGGCGAGCTCGAGATCGAGTTCACTGTCGAGCGTGGCCGTGGCTATGTCCCCGCGCAGATGAACAAGCAGGACAGCGACGAGATCGGCCGTATCCCAGTCGATTCCATCTATTCGCCGGTTCTTAAGGTGAGCTACAAGGTCGAGGCGACCCGTGTCGAACAGCGCACGGACTTCGACAAGCTCATCCTCGATGTGGAGACCAAGCCGGCGATTTCGCCACGCGATGCCGTCGCATCCGCCGGTTCCACTCTGGTTGAGCTCTTCGGCCTGTGCCGTGAACTCAACACGCAAGCGGAAGGCGTCGAGGTCGGCCCGGCTCCGGTTGAGGAAGAAGTCAACCCAGAGATGTCGATTCCGATCGAGGAACTCAATCTCACCCAGCGCAGCTACAACTGCCTGAAGCGCGAAGGTATCCACACCGTCGGTGAATTGGTGTCTCACACCGAGCAGGATCTGCTCGACATCCGTAATTTCGGTATGAAGTCGATCGATGAAGTCAAGGAGAAGCTCGAAAGTATGGGTCTCTCATTGAAGGCCTCGCCGCTGGGCTTCGATACCAACAACCTTGAAGGTGGCACTTTCTTCTCGCCCGAAGACGAGTAAGAGTACATAGCGCCAACTTCATTTTAAGCTTCGGTGCCGTTCGGATGTTCGGGCGTATGCCCACCTGAACGACGAAAACCGGAGCGTTAAGGAGTAATAATGCCTACACCTAGAAAAGGGCCGCATCTGGCTTCAAGCCCGGCTCATGAGCGTCTGATGCTCGCGAACATGGCGACCAGCCTGTTCGAGCACGGTCGCATCGTCACCACACTGCCGAAGGCCAAGCGTCTTCGCCCCGTGGCCGAGCGCTTAATCACCTTCGCCAAGAAGGGCGACCTCGCTCATCGCCGTCGCGTGATGCGCGTCATCCGCAACAAGTCCATCGTGCACAAGCTCTTCACCGAGATTGCCGAGCAGATGCAGCAGCGTGAGGGTGGCTACACCCGCATCGTCAAGATTGCCCCGTCCAAGGGCAACAACGCGCCGCGCGCCATCATCGAGCTCGTCACCGAGCCGGTCAGCGCCAAGGAATCCGTCGTGAAGGAAGCTGAAGCTTCCGCCGCTGTTGCCGCCGACAAGGCTCAAGTCGAGGAGGCAGAAGCCAAGGTCCAGAAGGACACTGCCGAGACCGCCAAGACCAAGACGGACAAGGCTGTCGACGAAGCTGAAGCCAAGGAGACTGAGGCCAACGCCGACGTCGCCGCGGATAAGGCCGAGGTCAAGAAGACTGAAGCCAAGGATGCTGATAAGGAAGCCAAGAAGGCTGCAAAGGCTAAGAAGCCCGCTGCCAAGAAGGCTCCTGCAAAGAAGGCTGATAAGGAAGAGAAGTGAGTCGTTAGATTCACGTATTTCTTTTTTAACAAGAAGGTCGGAGATGTAAGTCTCCGGCCTTCTTGCATATGCGGACATGGATTCGTGGTGGTATGCCACGTATACTGGCAACGATGAGATTACGAATTGACTTGGCATACGACGGCGGCGACTTCCACGGTTGGGCGAAGCAGCCGGGTCTGCGTACCGTGCAAGGGGTCGTGGAAAGCGCTCTGCATACCGTTCTGCGTGTGCCCACCGACGATGTCGGCGAACCATTGCATCTGGTGGTTGCCGGGCGTACCGACACCGGCGTACATGCAGCTCATCAGGTTTGCCATCTGGACGTGGGGGAGCAGACGCTTCAGCGTTGCGTCGGGCATATGGAAGTGCCGCCTGTCGAAGCGTTGCGTCGTCGGCTGAGTCATGATTTGCCGGATGATATCGCTCTGCACGGCGTATGCGTGGCACCCGATGGTTTCGACGCGCGGTTTTCGGCTTTGGAACGTACATACGTCTACCGGGTTGTTGATGGGGCGAGGCCGGCCGATCCAAGGCTGCGTGGCTTTGTCTGGAAGCTTGAAGACACGCTTGACATTCCGTCGATGAACGAGGCCGCGGCCATGACCATCGGCCTGCACGATTTCGGTTCCTTCGCCACGCCAAATCCAGGTGGCACCACGATCCGCGAGGTCAAGCAGGCGGTGTGGCAGCGTGTACCCGTGATGGGTATGTACGGTGCTGCCGTCGGTTCTGACGGACAGGGAAACGCTGCAACAGAAATGACCATGGACAACTCGATGGCCTCAGGTAACGCGATGATCCTAGACAACACAATGGCCTCAGGTAGCGTGACGACCTTAGACAGCGCGACGATCCCAGGCAACACAACGAGTATGGGTTATACCGTCCCGTCGCTGGAGTCCGGGCTCGTGTGCTTCACCATCGTGGCCGATGCCTTCGCGCACAACATGGTGCGTTCTCTGGTCAACGCCTGCGTACAGGTCGGCCGGCACCGTAAGTCGTTGGAATGGTTTGCTCAGAAGATGGCCAATCCCGTGCGCGAAGGCTCCACCGGCCCTATCGCTGCCTGCGGCCTGACGCTAGAGCACGTGGCTTATCCGGCTGATGGCGAGCTGGCGAGCCGAGCTGCATCAATCCGGGCCAAGCGGACGCTGGACTGACGCGCGGGCGTCGGAAACGCCCAGTCTAGCCGCGACGTCGCAATCCGTGCCCGCCGCACATTGGATTGGACTTGCGCCACGCCCGGTTGCGGTGGTTGGCACGTTGCCTTATACTAGAAAAGTTGCGTTTTGCGCAGCGATGGATAAGTGTCCGAGCGGTCTAAGGAGCACGCCTCGAAAGCGTGTGAGGAGAAATCCTCCGCGAGTTCGAATCTCGCCTTATCCGCGTTAAGCCTCTGGAGCCTCGGTTCCGGAGGCATTTTCTTTTCCGCGTCGAGTCCCGAACAAGGCACCTACTCGTACAAAGCAGCGTCGAAGGCGGGATAGCCCAGCGACAAGGCGAGATAAATGCGCGAAGAGATAAGATCCGCGAGCACAGCCAAGGATTTGCTGCTGCTTTCGTTTCTTGAACTTTTCGAAGTGCCGACGGCGCTAGCAGAAGAATTATCGGTATTTGATACCGGCAATGCCTGCGAAAGGGCGGTAAACGATTCGCGGGCGCAATCCATCTCTATGACTGCAACGGTTGAAGCCTGCAAACCGGTGCTCGGATCGATAATCGTGTCGGGATGGGCGATGAGATTACTCACGTCGTAGACCTTTTCACGCGGGTCGTTGGGGACGGTGTTGGTGCCAGCGTCCTTCGCTTCAAGCGAGATAAGCCGTGAGGCGATGGCTTTATGATCGTCGCTTAATTGCAGTGTGGCATGGTCCACGTCTTTCGCCGCAAGTGCTTCGATGGCAAAGCCCGCCCGATCTTCCGCTTTAGCCAGGGAACCAAGGGTGTCGTTGCTCACATTCAACGCGACGATATCGTCAAGATTGGCCAATGCGGCGTCGGCATGGGTTGGGTAGGCTCCGACAAGCGGAGAAAGACTTTGCTGCAGCCATTGCATCTGTGCGCTTTTCATGGTGTATACGCTGAATTGCGAAGGACACAGAGTGGCTGCTTCGCGCCAGGTGTTCACGGCGTTACCGGCGGATAGATAGCGGTCAATGAACGGGTTGCCAGCAGTGGTATGGGAACTGGCTGAAACCGCATTGGTATAAGCAGTTTTGCAGGGTCCCGCCGACTCGATAGGGGATTCGATTCGCGGGAAATTACAAGCGGCCAGAGGCACGATAAAAGCGGTAACGGCAATGACTGGAAAGACACGCCGACCTAGGAAATTGCGCAAAGAGGAAAACATACGACGTGTCTGCATAAAACACTAGAATATCGAATGATTATGACTTAATGGGGCCAGAGAGCCCGACAGATAATTTCATATAGGAGGTCTTGCGACCATGGAACTGGACCTGACAGGTATTCATCAGCTCGCGGCAGGGCAGGGAATCGATTCTGAAACACTTGACAACGCACTTTCTGAAGCGTTGCTATTGGCTTACAGCAAAACACCGAACGCGGCGAAGCACGCGCGCGTCGAACTTGACGATCGTGCTGGCACCTTCACCATCTGGGCCCGCGACGAGAAGCCGGTGGAGCCCACTGAGGAGGACCCGCATCCACGTCCGGAACTCGGCGAGGAATACGACGATACCCCGCATGATTTCGGGCGTCTGGCCGCTTCGACGGCCCGTCAGGTGATTCGCCAGCTTTTCCGTGACGCGGAGGACGAGCGTGTGCTCGGTGCTTTCGCTGGCCAGAAGGGTAAGCTCATCACCGGCGTCATTCAGCAGGATACGAAGGATCCGGCCAACGTTCATGTCGCGGTGGGCGACGTGGAGGCCATCCTCCCCAAGCGCGAGCAGGTGCCCGGCGAGCATTATCGTCATGGCGATCGTCTGCGCGTCTATGTCGTCACCGTCGGTCGTGGCCTGAAGGGCCCTGAAATTGTCGTGTCGCGTTCGCATCCGGAACTCGTGCGCAAGCTTTTCGAACGTGAGGTGCCTGAGCTGGTTTCTGGCGCTGTCTCGATCATGGCCATCGCCCGCGAGGCCGGTGCTCGCACCAAGATCGCTGTTCGTGCCAACACTGAAGGCGTCAACCCGAAAGGTGCCTTGATTGGCCCTGGCGGCGCTCGTGTGCGTGCGGTGATGGAAAACCTCGGACCGGAAAAGATCGACATCGTCGATTGGTCGAAGGACCCGGCCAAGTTCGTCGGTTCGGCGCTTTCGCCGGCCGTCGCCACTGGTGTCGACATCGTCAGCGAGAAGAACAAGACGGCCATCGCCTATATTCACGACGACCAGCTTTCGCTTGCCATCGGCAAGGAAGGCCAGAACGCCCGTCTTGCCGCCAAACTCACCGGCTGGAAGATTGGCATCGAATCCAGCGAGGCCCACGCCGCAGCACAGGCGCAAGCCGCCGCGAACGCCGCAGAAGCGGGCAAAACGACAGGAAACGAACAGTAGTCTGCAATCCAGCATCACGAGTATGCTGGATTAAGGTAATCCGAGTGCAGGCACGCAGTGTGTCTACACGTCGGTCGGAGACGAGGTAACACAATCATGGTCGCACGATGAGTCTGGGTAAGCTCGCCGTAACAATACATTGACTGCGCCTTACGCGCAGTCACAATAGTAGGAGAAAACTGAGTGGCAAAACAGCGCGTATATGAACTCGCTAAAGAGTTTGGCGTAGAAAGCAAAGATGTTCTTCAGAAGCTGAAGGACATGGGGGAGTTCGTCAAATCTGCATCCTCCACGGTGGAAGCGCCGGTCGTCCGCAAATTGCGGGCCGCCTTCCCACAGAATAATAATTCCGGAGCAAATGGGGATTCCGGAAAATCCAAATCTTCCGCTCACCGTCCGAAGCCGGGCAACAGTCATCAGCGTCAAGGCGCAAGTTCAGCGAAGCCGGGAGAACAGTCTCATCCGCATTTCTCTGCGAAGCCTGGCTTCGGATCTCGTCACGAATCTTCGCGCGGCGAGCAGATGCACAGTTCTCGCCGTGAAGGCGGCAACCACGAACACGAAGGCAACGGTGGCCGCAATGAGCACGGCGGCCACGACCATGGACATCGTCAGGGTGGCATGCCCGGTCCACGCAACAACCAGCGTTTCGGCGGGAATAACGGGGGTATGAGGCCAGGCGCGAACGGTTCGCGCAACGGTTCCCCGCGTCCGGGCAACGGCGGCGCACAGCCGGCTCCGCATTCCCAGCATTCTGGTTCCGGGCCGCGTCCGGGTAATAATCCGTTCAGCCGCAAGCAGGGCATGCATGTGCCGATGCCCAGCGGTATTCCGCGTCCGCATCCTATGGCCCGCCCCACGGTCAACAACGGTCGTAACGGCGGTCGCAATGGAGGACGTAACGGTGGACGCGGTGGATTCCGTAGCGGGCGTTCGGAGCAAGGTGCAAGGCCAGGGCAGTGGGGTCACAATCGTCCCGGCCAAGGCGAATCCCAAGGCCGCGGCGGCAACCGCTTCGGTGGCGGCGGCTATCAGGGCGGCGGCCCGTCTCGTGGTGGCGGTCGCGGTCGTGGCGGTGCTGCAGGCGCATTCGGTCGTCAGGGTGGCAAATCCTCAAGGGCTCGTAAGAACAGGCTCGCGAAACGTCGTGATTACGAGGAGATTAAAGCTCCTACCATCGGCGGTGTACGCATTCCCGCCGGCAACGGCAAAACCATCAAGCTGCGTCAGGGCGCGACATTGGCCGACCTTGCTGAGAAGATCAACGTCAATCCTGCTGCTCTGGTGACGGTCATGTTCCACTTGGGCGAGATGGTCACGGCCACCCAGTCCCTTGATGAAGCAACCTTCCAGATTCTTGGTGAGGAAATCGGTTGGAACGTCAAGATCGTTTCCGCCGAAGAGGAAGACAAGGAAATCCTCCAGCAGTTCGACATCGATCTGGATGAAGAAGAGCTGCAGGATGACAAGAACCTCAAGCCGCGTCCGCCGGTGGTCACTGTCATGGGTCACGTCGACCACGGCAAGACTCGCCTGCTCGACACCATTCGTAAGACCAATGTCTCCGCACGTGAGGCCGGCGGCATCACCCAGCGCATCGGCGCTTATCAGGTGACCGTCAACCTCGAAGACAAGCCCCGCAAGATCACTTTCCTCGATACCCCTGGCCACGAGGCGTTCACCGCCATGCGTGCCCGTGGTGCCGAGCTCACCGATATTGCGGTCTTGGTCGTTGCTGCCGATGACGGCGTGATGCCGCAGACGGTCGAGGCCATCAATCACGCACAAGCGGCCAACGTGCCGATTGTCGTGGCGGTCAACAAGATCGATGTCGAGGGTGCGAATCCCGAAAAGGTGCGCGGCCAGCTGACCGAATTCGGTCTGGTTCCTGAAGAGTACGGTGGCGACACCATGTTTGTCGATATCTCCGCGAAGCAGGGTACGAACGTCGATAAGCTGCTCGAGGCGATTCTTCTGACCGCCGACGCGGAACTCGACCTCAAGGCCAACCCCGACATGGATGCGCGTGGCGCGACCGTTGAGGCAAGGCTCGACAAGGGCCGTGGCGCCGTGGCAACCGTGCTGGTGCAGCAGGGCACGCTCCATGTGGGCGACGCTATCGTGGCCGGTACCTCGTATGGCCGCGTGCGTGCGATGCTCAACGAGGACGGCAAGCAGATGAAGGCTGCGGAGCCTTCCACACCTGTCCAGGTGCTCGGTTTGACGAGCGTGCCGAGCGCCGGCGACCTCTTCCTGGTCGCCCCCGACGACCGCACCGCCCGCCAGATCGCCGAAAAGCGTCAGGCCTCCGAACGCGCGGCCCAGCTGGCCAAGCGCCGCAAGGTCGTCTCGCTCGAGAGCTTGAAGGAGCAGTTCGCCAAGTCCGAGGTCGACATGCTCAACATCGTCATCAAGGGCGATTCCTCCGGTTCCGTCGAAGCGCTGGAAGATTCCCTGATGAAGATCGAGGTGTCCGACGAGGTCGGCATCCAGGTCATCCATCGCGGTGTCGGCGCGATTACCCAGAACGATGTCAACCTGGCAAGCGTGGACAAGGCCGTCATTATCGGCTTCAACGTCCGCCCGAACCGTCAGGTCGCGGACCTCGCCGAGCGCGAGGGCGTGGAGATCAAGTACTACTCCATCATCTACAAGGCGATTGAAGACATCGAGGCGTCCCTTAAGGGCATGCTCAAGCCGGAATACGAAGAGGTCACCACCTCTCATTCCGAGATTCGTCAGATCTTCCGTTCCTCCAAGTTCGGCAACATCGCCGGCGTCATGGTCCAGGATGGCGAGGTCAAGCGTGGCACCAAGGCGCGTATCCTGCGCAACGGCGTCACCACGGTCAACGATCTCGAGATCTCTTCGCTGCGTCGTTTCAAGGACGACGTGCAGTCCGTCAAGGAAGGCTACGAGGCCGGTATCAACTTGGGCTCCTTCAACGACATCCAGGAAGGCGACATCATCGAGACCTTCGAGATGAAGGAGATCGAGCGCAAGGACGGCCAGCCTTCGAAGAAGGACGACAAGGCCGACGATACCAAGAATGACCTTAAGGCTCCAGAACCCAAGGCTGATTCCAAGAAGAACTGAATACCGAACGGTTCGGTCTGATTATTCTGATTGTTCAGACTGAACCGATTATTGAG